>JAAETH010000594.1 GCA_024228575.1 Actinomycetes bacterium | reverse complement strand
TGAGTGCTGTTGCGTCGAGGTTGAAGGGACGTATGGCCAGCTCGATTCCGAGCGTTATCACAGCCATTGAGAACAGTGGCTGCCCGACCATCGGCCGGATGGTCAACCGTTCGATGACGATGCCGAGAAGCGCCGCGAGCAACAAGGTGATGCCAACGTGGACGAGCCAGCGGCCGAGGCTCGGTGTCTCTCCGGCTGCTGGTGCGAGCGGATTGTTGAAGGGAAGAAAGGGCATTCCCCCGTCGGTGACGAGGATCGAGAGGAACATGGCTCCGGCCATCGACAGAGCGCCGGCGGCAAAGTTCAGTACCTGTGTCCCCTTGAAGATGATGACAAAACCGAGGCCCATCAGCATGTAGACACAACCAAGGGCCACAGCCTTGACCAGGGTCTGCAGGAAGGTTGCTCCCGCTCCTGTTGCGGCGAGCATCGAAAGGGTGCTCATCGGTACATTTCCTCCACGAGGTCTCCGAACGCTTCCATCATCGCGCTGCGCTTTATCTTCTGGGTTGCAGTCAGCTCGCCGTCTTCGTGGTCGAGTTCCTTTGGCAGCAGGCGGAACTGTCGCACGTTCTCGACGCGGGCGAACTTCTCGTTGGTCTCGGCGACGATCTTGGCGATGAGCTCGATGACCTCGTCCTTCTCGGAGAGATCGCGATACGTCGTATAGGGGATGTTCTGGCGCAGAGCCCAATCGCCGACAGTCTCGAGCTCGATGCCGATCAGGGCCGACAGGAACTTCCGGGCATCGCCTATGACCATCGCTTCCTTCACGTATGGCGAACCCTTGAGGCTGTTCTCGATCTCGGAGGGAGAGATGTTCTTGCCACCCGAGGTGATGATGATGTGCTTGATGCGGTCGATGATGCGCAGATGGGTGTCGTCGACCCACTCGCCGACATCGCCGGTCATCAACCAGCCATCGTCTGTGAAGGTCTCTGCCGTCTTGTCCGGCTTGTTCCAATAGCCGGCGAAGTTGCCGTCGTGTTTGGTCTGGATTTCGCCTGTCTCGGGGTCGAGCCGCACACCGATGCCTTCATAGGGCTCACCGACGGTGCCGAGTTTCAAACGGCCCGGGAAGTTGGCGGTGGCCACAGCCGAGTTCTCGGTCATGCCGTAGAGCTCGAACACGGGAACACCGATTCCCATGAAGAACTCGAGTACCTCGGGGGCGATGGGCGCCGCGCCGGTTCCTGCGTGGCGACAATGGCGCAATCCGAGGCGCTCGCGCATGGCACGAAACACCAGGACGAACCCGATCGCCGCCTGAATGCGGCTTGTTGTTGTGTGGTTGCCACCGTTCTCGATCTTCGCCTTGCCGACGCGCTGTGCCAGCGCGTTGCCGACTCTGAGGAGAAGGCTCTTGAACCGGGTTGCATCGTTGGCCCTGATGATGGCCGTGGCGTGCAGACGCTCCCAGATGCGAGGCACCGCAAAGAACAAGGTCGGCTGTATCTCGCGCAGGTTCGCGGCAACCGTGTCGATCGATTCGGCGAAGTTGAGCGTTGGACCGTTGCCGACCATGGTCCAGGTCGAGAAGACGCGTTCGGCAACATGGCACAACGGAAGGTATGTGACGATCAGGTCGCTCTGGTTGGGGTTCGTCCCATCGGGGATACGACCCTCGGCGTTGATGATCTTGGTGATGGCGAAGTGCACGTTGTTGTTTGTGAGCATCGCCCCCTTTGGCGGGCCCGTGGTGCCAGACGTGTAGACGAGCGTCATGACGTCGTCCTCGGTGGCCTGAGCCATACGTTCGGCCACAGCTCCAGGATTTGATGCCCTGTGTTCGCGACCGAGCTCGAGGAATGAATCCCAGAAGAGAAGCCGACCATCGGCGTAGTCGTCGAAACCGCGCGGTTCAGCGAAGAGGATCTTGGTGATCGATGCAGCCGAAGCCGGATCGACCTCGAGCACCTTGTCCGCTTGCTCCTGGTCCTCGGCGAAGAACACGACGGGTTCACAGTCGCCGACCAGGTACTCGACCTCGGCCGTGGGGTTCGTCGGATAGAGACCCACGGTGATTCCACGCACAGCGACCGCAGCCAGATCGAGGATGATCCACTCGGGGCGGTCCTCGGAGTGGATGGCTACGCGATCACCGACGTCGACCCCCAGGGACAACAGACCATGAGCCGCAGTCTCCACGAGGTCCCAGGTGTGCTCCCACGTGTACTCGCGCCAGATACCGAAGTCCTTTTCGCGCATTGCGATCGCTTCGGGAGTTCGCGTGGCCCAGCCGAGGGCCATCGACGCCACAGTGTTTGCCCCGGTCCCGGTGCGATCAGCCTGCTCCTCGACGAGAGTCACCGTTGTCCCCCTGTTTCCCTTTTTGGTGGTCCTACTAGATGACTTCGATGGTGCCGCCGGTCCCAGCTCCGAGGCGGGCCGTACCGTAGCCCAAAACGTTCGACGTCATCAAAACATGATGATCCGAGTCCCATGGCACTCCGTCAGTGGGCTTCAGCATTCTCGCCGGCCGCGACAAGACGGATCTCGGCTCGTTGAAGAGCAACCGCTGCGACCGCGTCGTGCTCGTCGATCTCGAGGATTGCAGTAGCGCCGGCCACCGCAGCTCTGGCACGCTCAACGTCGATGTCTGCCGACAGTTCGGCGATGTCGGAGAGCACCGAAACGGTGTTGCTGCTGACCTCTATGAAGCCGCCGTGCACCGCAGCACGAATCGGCTCGGAACTGCCCGCGGGCCAGATCTGCACGACGCCGACCGCCAATGCCCCCAGGAACGGGGCGTGCCCTTCCAGAAAGGCGATGTCGCCGTCGAGGGTGCGGGTCACGACCTGTGTGGCCTCTCCCGACCACAACACCTGTTCTGGTGAAACGAGTTCTACGTTCATCCCTGCTTCGATCCTTCGGAGCCGTGCAACGACTCGTGTCAGATGCTCTTCTCGAGCTCGGCTGCCTTGGCGATCGCCGACTCCGCCCCACCGACCATATAGAAGGCCTGCTCTGGCAGGTGGTCGAGTTCGCCGTTGACGAGCGCCTCGAACGATTCGACGGTTTCCTCGACGGAGGTGAAGATGCCCTCCTGGCCGGTGAACACCTCGGCGACGAACATGGGCTGCGACAGGAACTTCTGGACCTTGCGGGCACGGTCGACAGTGACGCGATCCTCTTCGGAGAGCTCGTCGAGACCGAGGATGGCGATGATGTCCTGCAGCTCCTTGTATCGCTGAAGGACCTCCTGCACGCGCCGGGCAACCCGGTAGTGACGATCGCCGACGACCTCGGGCTGAAGGATGGTGGAGGTCGAAGACAGAGGGTCGACTGCGGGATAGATACCGAGCGCAGCGATGTCGCGGCTCAGCTCCGTCGTGCCGTCGAAGTGGGTGAACGAGGTGAACGGCGCAGGGTCGGTGTAGTCGTCGGCTGGCACGTACACGGCCTGCAGCGAGGTGATCGACTTGCCCCTGGTGGAGGTGATTCGCTCCTGGAGTTCGCCCATCTCGTCGGCAAGGGTCGGCTGGTAGCCCACCGCCGACGGCATACGGCCGAGCAGGGTCGAAACCTCCGAACCGGCTTGAACGAACCGGAAGATGTTGTCGATGAACAACAGGACGTCCTGACCCTGCACATCGCGGAAGTATTCGGCCATGGTCACGCCGGCCAGAGCGACACGAAGGCGCACACCGGGAGGTTCGTCCATCTGACCGAAGACGAGAGCGGCCTTGGACAAGACGGTCGCTGCGTCTTCGCCGGCGCCCATCTTGGCTTCGCCCATCTCGATGAACAGGTCGGTTCCTTCACGTGTGCGCTCGCCCACGCCGGCGAACACCGATACGCCACCATGGCTCGTGGCCACACGAGTGATCATCTCCTGGATGAGCACGGTCTTGCCCACGCCGGCACCACCGAACAGGCCGATCTTGCCACCTTCCTTGTAGGGGGTGAGCAGGTCGATGACCTTGATGCCGGTCTCGAACATGTTCGCCGATGGCTCGAGGGTGTCGAAGTCGGGTGCTGGTCGGTGGATCGGCCAGCGCTCCTTGACCTCGATTGTGTCGGCGGCGACGTCCAACGGCTCGCCGATGACGTTCCACACGTGTCCGAGCGTGGCGTCACCAACGGGGACCATGATGCCGGCACCCGTGTTGGTGACCACGGCTCCGCGGGTGAGCCCGTCGGTCGGCTTCAAGGCGATGGCCCTGACACGACCGTGGCCGATCTGCTGGGCGACTTCGGCCATGATGGTCGTACTCTCGCCCTGAACGACGACCTCGAACGAGAGAGCCGTATTGATCTCGGGCAGAGCGTCGGTGGGGAATTCGACGTCGATCACCGGTCCGGCGATCGACACGACCTTGCCCTGCTTCAGCGTGGGTGCTTCGTCGGTGACGGTCATTGCTGTGCTGTGCTCCTCGTGGAGTGACGACCGAAGTCGTGTCCTGGCGTAGTTCCTGTGCTCTTGGCGTTCTGGTGTGGATCCGTCGACGTCACGTCGTCTTGGGATGGGTGTTGGCGAGACGAAAACCCGCAGCCTCGGCCCGTTCCGATGATTCGAACCAGACCTCGGCGACGGTGACCGAATAGCTGCGGCTGTCAGGGCGGTGGTAGAGCTTCGAATCCTCGTTGCCCTTGATGGTGAAGCCCGCTGGCGCGGAATTGTCGACCAGGGGTGCGTGTGACCCGACACCAAACGGCGCTGCGTCGCTGGTCGCTGTCGCCGTCATCGCGTTGTCGACCGACGAGAAACCGTCGTCGGCGAAACCTGGTACCGCAGCGCCGACTAGCAGCAGCTCGCCAGACGAGTCGTCGTCGCCTTCGCCGAGCGCCTCGGCGCCGCCGACAATCTCCATGATCTCGGTTGTGATGGCGTCCTGGCGTGCTCGACTGAGCGCACGCTGCAACTTGACGAGGAGTTCCTCTGCGTTGTCGGTGGCCGACTTCATGGCCCGCTGGCGGTTCGCGTGCTCAGATGCACTTGCGTCGAGCAGAGCGGAGAACAAACGCGACTCGACATACCGAGGAAGCAGGGCTTCGAGAACACCATCGGGCGACGGTTCGAACGAGTAGGTCGCTCGGGCCAACACATCACCCTCGGCTGCGACGGTTCCCATGCTCTCGAGGGGCAGGAACTGTCGCAGCGCAACCCGCTGGGTGCCGATCGAGATGAATTCCTGATAGGCCAGGATGACCTGGTCGATCTCGCCCTCGGTGAACGCGTCGGCGACGTGTTTGGCAACCGCCTTGGCATCGTCGTACACCGGAGCATCGGTCATGCCCGCGAAGAAGGCGTCGATGCGGTAGTTCCGGAAGCGGAAATAGTCGCGTGCCTTCTTACCGATGAGGATGAGGCTGTAGTCCTTGCCCGCGGTTTGGGCGGCCATGACCTCGCGCTCGGCGGCACGGATCACCGAAGAGTTG
>JAAETH010000593.1 GCA_024228575.1 Actinomycetes bacterium | reverse complement strand
GGCCTACCGATTCTCGGCCTCGTCATGGTGACGATTGATCCTCGCGTTCTCGTCGCCGCCACAACGCTCTGGCTGCTGCGCACCATTTGGAGCGTGTCGATGGTCCTCGCGTTCGGTATCGATGACTTGCTCTACCTCTTGGCGATCGCCGTCCCGATGCTCGTAACCGCAATCGGCACCATGGCCAGCCGGTATGGGATACGCCGGCTCACGACCCGGTAGATGTCGGAAACAGTCTCCAAGGCTGGCGCCTTCGGAGACAACCGACACAAGCCGTGTCTCGGGAAGCGTTCGCTGAAGAGGCTGTCTACTTGGGCAGTTCGGCCAGATGAGCCTCGTAGCGGCCGCCCCCGCCGGCGAGGAGCTCCTCGGTGGGCGGAACCGAGTAGACCACCACCCGATCGTCGAGAAGGTCGCTGAAAGCCAGCAGTGTGCCGTCGTCGGAAACCTCTAGGCCGGTGGTCTGGTTACCGCCGATGATGGCATCGAGCATCTCACCGCTCTCGGTGTCGATCAGGAGCACCGAGCCCCATTCTGGGCCGGGCAGGTAGTACGAAGTGGCATTGTTGCGACCCCGGTTCGACACGAACAGTACCCGTCCGTCGGGGCTGAGATCGATGGTGTTGGGCTTCCGATCGGTCGTAGCCAACACCGTGATCTCGTCGGTTTGAGTGTCGATGGCGAAGATCGTGTCCCCGGTCATGTCAGAGGCATAGACCACCGACCCGTCGGGCGAGCCGACCAGGTGGCGCATCGAACCGCCAGTTTGCTGTAGAACCAGGTCGTCGCCTGAGACAAGATCGATGACGGCCAGCTCGCCGGAGGCAAACCCGGTCACATAGAGCCGTTTGCCGTCGGGGGTCGGGTAGAGGCCTCGGGGGGTGTTCACCGTCGAGAAGAGGCGTGTGGTCTCCCCGGTGGC
>JAAETH010000592.1 GCA_024228575.1 Actinomycetes bacterium | reverse complement strand
CGACCCTGAACCCATTGGCCGCCTACACCAAGGCCATGTCGATGGAGCAGATCATGAACGATGTCATGATCGCCTACCCCAACACCCGCCCCATGTGTTCGGCCAACTGCGACGGTGGCGCGGCTGCCGTGGTCACCAACGGGGCGAAGCTCAAGACCTTGTCAATGGAACAGCAGCGTCGAGCGGTGAAAGTGTCAGCATCGATCCTCACTTCTGATCCATGGGAAGAGGCCTGTCAGGTCCTGCCCGACGTCAACACCCTGACCCGCAATGCGGCGGCCCAAGCCTACGAGCAGGCCGGTGTGAGCCCCGACGATCTCGACCTCGTCGAGTTGCACGACTGCTTCGCCACGGCCGAGCTCGTCCACTACGACAATCTCGGTTTGTGCGAGGTGGGGGGCGCGGTCGACTTCTTCAAGTCGGGGGCTCCTCATCGTGATGGACGCAAACCGGTCAATGTCTCCGGCGGTCTCCAGTCGAAGGGGCATCCCATTTCGGCTACCGGTATCGCCAACATCTGGGAGGTGTGCCAGCATCTGCGCGACGAGTGCGGCGATCGCCAGATCGAGGGAGCCAATGTTGGGCTGGCCCATGTGATCGGTCTGGCCTCGGCCTGCGGGATCCACATTCTCGAGAAGTCTGCGGTCTAGTACGTGGGATACGAATGCTTTGATGTGGAGGTGGCCGAGCGTGTCGGTCACCTCCGCATGAACCGGCCGGAGAAGAGCAACTCAATGATCCCCGCCTTCTGGCGGGAACTACCACAGATCGTCGACGAGCTGTCCAGCTCGGGCGATGTTCGGGCCATCGTGTTGTCGAGTGTGGGCCGTAACTTCTGTTCCGGTATGGACCTCGAGGTCTTCACCAGCTCCGACGCCATCGGGCCCAACGACAGCGATGCCGCCAGCCCCAAGCAGCGCCCCAGTCGCCGCAACGAGCGGCT
>JAAETH010000591.1 GCA_024228575.1 Actinomycetes bacterium | reverse complement strand
TTTGGGGTCGCGTGGTTTTGGGTGGGTGTTGTCTGATGGGCAGCGTCGTCAGTGTGGTGATCGTGGTGTTTTGGCTGACCAGCGGTTGGACACGTTTTGTCATGCGACTACGCGTTATGTGAAACAGGATGGTTCGTGGCGTCTTGCTGTTTCGCCGGCTTCGTGGCGTGCGCCTGTTGTTGACGGTGCCTATGAGGTGACTGTTGATGTGGGGGAGGCGAAGTCGCATCCGTCTTCGGTTGCTCATTCTGTTCAGGTCGAGGGTGTGGTTGTTCATGATCGGGTGTTGACCACGACGTCGGATCCGGTGCGTTCTGCGACTGTGACCGTGAGCGTTTCCGATGGGTTTGTTGATCTGACCTTTGATGGTGGTTCGAGGACCAAGGTTGTGTCGGTGGTGATCACTCCCGTCGCGGCAGGTGGCGGGACTACGACAACAACGACCCAGGCGACGACCACAACAACCCAGGCGACGACCACAACAACCCAAGCCAGTGGCGACGCGACAATCACCATCTGGCACGACGAGACACCGGACTTTGGGTTCCTGGGCACACCGCAACGCTGGGCAAACGTGCAGGGTCAGATCTCGGATTCCGACGGAGTCGACACCGTCGAATACAGGCTGAATGATCAAGTTTGGGTTGCCATGCAGCTCGGCTCAGATGTGCGTCGTCTGACCGGGAACGGGCACTTCAACATCGACCTGCTACTCGACGATCTTGTCTCTGGTGCCAATACCCTGACGATAAGGGTGACCGACAACGATGCCTCGGTGACGACGAGGACCTTGACCGTTCGAAAGGCTTCGCCCGTCGACACCTGGGCGTTGCCCGTGACCGTCGATTGGTCATCGAAATCCAACCTCACCGAACTGGCCCAGCCAGTCGACGGGCAATGGCGCGTGATCGGTGGGCGGCTCAACAACATCGACGATGGCTACGACCGCATCATGGCTCTCGGCGATGTTGCGTGGACCAACTATGAGGTCGAGGTCGCAATAACTCTGAACTCGATACACGCGAATGCCAACGATGCGCCTTCATATGGACCGGGCGTTGGATTCGCGCTTCGCTGGAACGGCCACAACACAACGGTCGACGCCGATGCTCAACCTCTCATCGGGTTCCGCCCCGACGGGGCCAGCCCCACACCCTTCGGGGCGATCTTCTTCTGGCGCGATCGGGTTGGTGTTGCTCCTGCGGCCTTCGAGTTGTACGACCAGAACAACGTCATCAGGGGGATCGAGGCGACAAACGTGATGTCTGTCGGTGAGACCTTCGTGTTCAAGGCGCAAGTGACCGGTTCCAGTCCCACGACCTACAGGCTGAAGGCATGGAAGTCGGGAACACCCGAACCTGCCGCGTGGACCATCGACTACACGACGATCGGATCACCGGTAGAACCTGCAAGTGGATCATTGGCACTGATCGCCCACGAAGTCGATGCGAACTTCGGCGACGTGACAGTGCGATCCCTGCCCTAGGGCAAGCTGGGCCCCCACATGGGCTTGTGTCGGAACCGGTGGGGACGACTGGTTCGGCGTGAGCGATCGATCTTCCTATTCGCGTCTTGCAGTTGTTGTGTTGGCCGGCGCCATGTTCGTTGTCGGGTGTTCTGGCGGATCCGACCATGTCTCGGTCGACGTGTCGGAGCCGACGACCTCGACGACCGACATAACACCCACGGGAGCTGCCCGGACCGATGACGTCCCTCCCACGACCGAGGAGGTGGAGCTCTCCTCAGACGAACCCGCCGTGGTGGTAGACGACCCCGGCGTCGTGGAGGTTGGCGACACGCGCGACCCGGATGCCGGTGACTGTGAGATCGTCATTGGTGACGATGGGTGGCCGACCATCAACTACCAGATCCAGAACACAAGCGACCGGACCGCCAGCTACTGGGTGACATTTGGGGTCTACGACGATGCGGGGATCAGGATCGACGACACATTCGACAGCGTCAGCCTCGTCGGGCCGGGTGAGCGAGTCAGCTCGTCTACGTCGATGGCAAACGACGATCTCGAGCCACCGCTCGATTGTCGGATCGTCGAGATCGACCGCAGCCGAGATGAACCGGGCACCGTGGTGATGTCGCACGCGAGGGGATGTGAGGTGCGAGAGGACGAGCCGTGGTCGATGATCGAGTACGAGCTGGTGAACGAGCTCGACGACGTGGTCGACTACTGGCTCACGTTCGCACTGTACGACGACGAAGGCGTACGCCTCGCCGACGACTTCACCTCCGTCTCCGCGGTCCAGCCGGGAGAGCGCGTCCATATGACGACGGCGATGTTGGCCGATCTCGCCCTGCCCGTGAATTGCCGCATTCTCGATGTCGACCGATCTGAGGCCGACCCCGGGGTCGACGCCCTCGGCGACGTCGATTCCTGTGAGGTCGCGCCGGATTTTGTCGATGAGGCCGAGGTCACGGTCGTGCTCACAAATCGTGACGGAGACACGTGGGACTACTTCGCCGACGTCGCGCTCTATGACGCCACGGGAACCCGCGTCGGTGAGGCATTCGCCAGTGCCCAGAGCCTCACTCCGAGCGAGACTGCGCAGTTGACCGGAATCACTACGGTTCCATTCGAACTCGTCTCAGAATGTCGGGTCATCTCGATCATTCGAAGTGAGCCCTAGCCCCTTCGAGAGAGATCGGGGGCCACCCCGCTAGGGACTATCGCCCCTAGTGATTGTTTCAGCCCGCGTGCAAGGTGTCTGAAATCGTATGCGCCAGGAGGGTGTTATGGCCGAATTTCTTTCTCAGTACTCGATTCAGCGTTGGCTGGAAGCGTGCCCACAGGGATACCTGGAGGACACGGTCTACGGCCACGAAGCTGGCGAGAGCGAACCCGAGACCGTCATGATGGACGAGGCGCAGCGCGAAGCGGCGATCAGGACCACCACCCAGCTCGTAGTCGGAGAGAGGGCCGCCCTCGCCGCCAGCTCCGGCCTGGTCAACGCAGCTCCCGACTACGCCAGCAAACAATTCCTCGCTACCCAGACCCTCGACGAGGCTCGCCACGTCGAGATCTTCACCCAGCGCATGTACGACCTCGGAGTCAAGAAGGACGACCTCGAGTCGACCCTCTCACAGTTCGCGAATCCGAACCTCATCAAGTTCGCCGAGGTCCTGCTCGAGAAGGTCGAAGCCAAGGACTTCATCGCCGGCGTCGTCGGTCAGAACATCGTTCTCGAGGGTATGGCATTCACCGTCTTCGAGATGATGGAGGCGGGTGCTCGCGACTACAATCCCAAGTTCGCCCACACACTGCAGGGCACCATCGCCGACGAGCGCCGCCACGTCGGCTTCGGAGAGAATCGTATCGGCAGCCTCATCAAGGAGAACCCCGAGAAGAGGCCCGAAATCGAGAAGATGCAGCGCGACATGACCTACTTCATGCTCGCCACCTTCGCTGACTCGTTCTCGGGTAATCCCGACCCGATTGATGCGCCGGCTGAGGCCGAAGGTGCTTCGGTCGAGTGGCAGGGCGTCAACCTCGCCACCGCTACGCCAGAAGAGATGGAGGCCTTGTTGGCCGGCACGGTGCTCGGCGAGTTCAAGACCCGTCTTGCACGTATTGGTCTCGAGTACCAGTCACCATCGATGGGCTGAGGTCGGGAGTGTCGAATATCGAACCTCACGCGCTCGGAGCCGAGGCCTTCTTCGATGAGGTTCAGAGCTTCGAGTTCTGGTTCGGGGCCGTCGAGGGCTACCTCACCGATCGTCCATTCGGACACTCGTCTGACACCGTCGATGTGGCTCTCGACGATGTCAGACGGGACCGGCTCATCACCACGCTGTGCAACTACTGCGTGGGCGAGACGGCCGCTCTCGAAGGGTCCAGTGGCCTCGTGAGACTCGCCCCGAACCGCAACGCCAAGATCTTCATGGCCACCCAAGTCGTCGACGAGGCACGACATCTCGAGGTGTTCCTCGCCCGGCTCAAGGATCTGGGTGTCGACGACGCGGAAGCCGAAATCCAACGTAGGGCGAACCCTTTGCTGCTCGACTTCAAGGATTCGCTACTCGAACTCGTCGACGCAGGCGAATGGTCGTCTGCGGTGTTCGCTCAGAACGTCATTCTCGAGACCATGGAGTTCACGGTGTTTCGCGCTCATGAGCGCACCGCAGATCCGATCACCGCAGAGGTATTGCGCGGGGTCATCTCCGACGAACGTCGGCACTTCGGTTTTGGCGAGAACGACATCGGTCGCCGCGTCGCCCAGGACCCCGACCTCAGATCCCGGCTGAAGGACCTGAGAACCAGGTTCGATGCCATGGTCGTCGGCGTCTTCGACGATGCCGTCGGAGAGCTGGCCCTGACCGGGGAGGGGGCCCCCGACCTGAGCCGCGACTACATGGACGCCGTGTCGCGGCTGGGACTCGGCCAATGACCCAAGATCCAGGCGCCGATTCCGCCGGCGCTTCGGGATCGAGCGACGGCAGGCGTCGCTACGAACTCGAAGACGTCGGCTTTCGCGAGGTTCCGAAGCGGTGGCGCAAGTTTTACCGACACTGGGGTGGGCCAACCGACGAGCTGGCACCCAACGAGATGTTGTGCCCCGTCTGTAAGGTCATCGTCAGGTCGGTTCGTGAATTCCGAGAAGGCGATCGCCTCTATTGCATGCCTTGTATGACGCGCATGGTGGTCGTCAGCGATGGCAACGGCGGCCTCATTGCGCAGGTCGTGTTCTAACAACAAGGGCCGCACACGAGGCCAACACGGGAAGGCTGCAGGCCAATGGACTTTCGGATCTCCGAGAAGATGGAGACCATCCTTGCGATGGTCAACGAGTTCGTCGACAACGAACTCATCCCCCTCGAGGGGGAGATGTTGCACGGCTCCTCGGAGGCGCTCGCCGAGGCGGTGGCCGACAAGCAGCGCAAGGTCCGCGAGATGGGCCTTTGGGCTCCGAATCATCCCGAGGAGTTCGGAGGTATCGGTCTGAGCCTGCTCGAACACGGACTGCTCACCGAGGCACTGGGAAAAACTCCGCTCGGGTTCACCGTCTTCGGCACCCAGGCCCCCGATGCCGGCAATATCGAGATCCTTCACAAGTTCGGCACCGACGAACAAAAGGAGCGGTGGATGCGCCCTCTCGTCGAGGGTGAGATTCGCAGCTGCTTCTCGATGACCGAGCCTGGTATGCCGGGCTCGAACCCGGTCATGATGGACACCGTTGCTCGCAAGGACGGCGACGACTACGTCATCAACGGTCAGAAGTGGTTCACATCGTCAGCCGACGGGGCCGCGTTCGCAATCGTGATGGCGGTGACCGACCCCGATGCACCGCCCTACCGGCGGGCGAGCATGATCATTGTCCCGACCGATACGCCCGGCTTCGAAGTCGTGCGAAACATCAGTGTCATGGGCCATTCCGGCAGTGGCCACGCCAGCCACGCCGAGGTGATGTACCAGTCGGTCAGGGTTCCGCAGTCGAACCTCCTCGGTGACGAGGGCGGCGGTTTCGTCATTGCTCAGGAACGTCTGGGACCGGGCAGGATCCATCACTGCATGCGGTGGCTGGGTATAGCCCAGCGAGCATTCGAGATGATGTGTGATCGCGCCAACGAGCGGCCGATCGCCGAAGATGGTTCGACCCTGGCCGACCGCCAAATCATCCAGCACTACGTTGCCGAGTGTCACGCCGAGATCATGGGCGCCAGGCTCATGACACTTCGTTCGGCCTGGCTCATCGACCAGCTCGGTGCTCCGGCGGTTCGAGACGACATCGCTGCCATCAAGTTCACCGTTGCGAACGTCATGCTGAAGGTCGTCGATCGAGCCATCCAGGTCCACGGGGCGCTCGGCGTCACGGACGACACGATCCTGTCGTACTGGTATCGCCACGAGCGCGCCGCTCGTATCTACGACGGTGCCGACGAGGTGCACAAGACGTCGCTCGGACGACGTTTGCTGCGGGCGCGCAAGGGTTGAGCCACAACAGGGGGTTCGCGACGGTCGTGCTCTGATCCGCGGTGGGGCGTCGAGATATCGTTGGCGGCATGACGATCGCCACATTCAGTCTGGTTGCCCTCGACTGTCCGGACCCACACGCTCTGGCCGCGTTCTATCAGCAGATCGTCGGTGGCGAAGCGAACCAGCTCACCTCCGATGACGAGTGGGTTCAGCTGAACATCGAAGGAACATCGAACATCGCGTTCCAGCGAGACGACGACTATCGGCCACCCGGCTGGCCAGACGGAACCCCTCAACAGGCCCACCTCGATTTTGACGTGACCGATCTCGACGAGGGCGAAGCAGCCGTGCTGGCCATCGGCGCTGTCAAGGCTGAGGTTCAACCTCGTTCGGATCGTTGGCGAGTCTTCATCGACCCCGCCGGCCATCCATTCTGCCTGGTCCTGGTTTGACCGAGAGCTCCCAACAGCGGCGTTGGGACGAGCGTTATCGGGGCGGCGCGGTCGGCGAACCCGTGCCATTTGTTGTCGAAGTTGTGGATCGACTTCCAACGGGTGGCCGAGCGCTCGACGTTGCAGGTGGAACAGGCGGCACATCGTTGTTCCTTGTGGAGCACGGCCTCGAGACGACCCTCGTGGACATCTCGCCTGTTGCGCTCGACCTCGCGATAGCCGAGGCACACCGCAGAGGTCTGGCCCTGCCGACCGTTCACTCCAATCTCGAGAGCGAACCTCTGCCCGAAGGTCCCTTCGATGTCATCGTCTGCGCCAACTACCTCGACCGGACGATCGTCTCACCCTTGGTCGATCGCCTCAGCGATCGAGGGATGCTGTTGTTTGTGATCGCGACCGTCACAAATCTCGAACGCAATCCACGTCCTCGGCGCGATTTCCTCGCTGATCGAGGCGAGTTGGGCGAGTTGATCGGTGCTCGCGTCGAGCCGATCTGCTACTGCGAGGACTGGTTCGATGGTCGTCACGAAGCTCGCTACATCGGCACCCGGTGCTGAGGGCGAGACAACGTTCGCTGCCACCGCACACCTTGCGGAAGGCGAGAACCTCCCGGCAATTCCATCCGGAGTGACACGATCCTGATCCGTGCTGGTCTGCCCCCGAGGCAGCCGATGTCGGTGTCGGGAACTTCATATCGGCATCGCTCCTCAGGAATTCGAGGAATTCATGGTTTCTTTCTCAAGACAGAACTGTTACAGCCCGATGACATACATCGTTCGGATACACCGGACCTCACTGCCCAACCGGGGGTGAGTTCATCAAGGAGGTAGCGGAATGTTCTTCCGCATCATCGAGCGGCTGAACAACGCCGCTCAGGACGAAACCGGCGGTGTGGCAGCGGAGTATGGCGTGATCATCGCCGGCATTGCTGTTGTCATTGCTGTGGCGGCCGCCGCACTCGGCGGACGGATCGGCGCACTGTTCGATTCGGTTCTCTGACATCCCCTGGTCGTCGCCGGTCGTACTACGCGACCGGCGACCAGGAGGGGTTCGATCGATGAATCGTCCAGCATGTCGCAAGACCAGATCCGAGGATGGTGCGGTCGCCGCAGAGTTGGCGTTGCTGCTTCCCGTCCTCGTGATGCTGCTCTTCGGGATCATCCAGTTCGGTCTCGCATACAACAGTCTTCAGGGTGTGCATGCAGCCGCCCGAGAGGGGGCTCGAGTCGGGTCGGTCAGTCCCGGCGATGAATGCCAGAGAGCATCCGATGCTCTCGACGGGCTTTCGATATCGGCCACCTGCACAGTTGCTCAATCGTGCCCGGGCGACCGGGCGATCGTGATCGTCGAGGCCAATACGTCCCTCGACATCCCTTTTGTGGGCAGTCGCAACCTGACCCTGACCGGAAGGGGTGAGTACCGATGCGAGGTCTAGTTGTCCTCAGGGGCGAAGCACGGGCGATGGAGAACGCGAGTGGTCGCAGAGGTCGGCATCTCTATGAGGTCGCCAGCAAGAATGATGCTGGCAATCGAATGAACGGTGACTCCCGACATACATCTCTGGACGAGACCGGTGCGGCGGCAATCATCCTGGCTCTCTCGATGACGGTGTTGATGGGAGCGGCGGCAATTGTTCTCGATGCAGGCGATATCTGGCAGCAGAGGCGCCAGCTCGTCGGCGCGGTCGATGCCGGGGCGCTAGCCGCAGCGGCCGAGTTCGCCACCGGTTCGGATGGCTGCGACGATATGGCCGACGACTATGTGGTGAGCAACGCGCCCGACACCGACTCGATCATATGCACGGCTTCGGAGAATGGTGGAGCCGGGCAGGTGACCGTTTCGTCGAGCGTGACGGTCACACACGCTCTGGCCCAGGTCTTGGGTCGCGATTCCACCGAGGTGACCGCTTCGAGTACTGCTCGTTGGGGGCCGGCAACCGCTATGAGCGGTCTGCGGCCGTTCGGCCTGTGCGAAGGGTCTCCGGGTTTCGAGGCGTGGCAGGCGTCGGGGCACAGCACCGAAGACGTATTCCGCATCCAGTACTCCAAGGACCAGGCCAACGCGTGTGGTGGTCCGGCTCCTGGCAACTGGGGCATGCTCGATTTCAACGGTGGGTCCAACTCGAACAACGAAACCAAGGATTGGGTTCGCTACGGATATCCCGGAGAGGTAGAAGCACCCCAATGGATCGAAGGTGATCCGGGTGCGTTCAGCCCATCGCTGCCCATATCGGACATCGTCGGCGACGTGATCCAGGTTCCGGTGTTCGATGGCTACAACGGGGCCGGTGGAGCGAATGCAGAGTTCCACGTCATCGGGTTCGTTTCGCTCATCATCGTCGACTACAAGGCCAACGGCCAGCAGGCGAAGCGGTATCTGGACGTTCAGTTCCAATCGACGATCGCCGCGGGCAAGTGCTGCGACGGCGCAACGGTCGACATGGGCACCTCCGTAGTTGGGTTGTGCGCAGTCGAAGACGAAGGGTCTTGCGGGTGAAACGTCGAATGATGGGAATTGTCGCCGCTCTGGCGATGGCCGGATTTGGGACCGTGTTGTTGGTGTTCTTCGTCCGCGATGCCGAAGCGCGTGCAGTCGCGGGCGAAGAGAGGGTCGACGTCATGGTCGTCATCGAACCGATTGCCGTGGGAAGCGAGGGCTCGCTGATCGCGACAAGCGTTCAGATCGAGTCGGTTCCCGTGAAGGTGCGACCTGAGGACGCAGTGGCAGATCTCGCCGAGCTGGAGGGTTTGGTCGCAGCGGTCGCTCTGGTGCCGGGTGAGCAGGTGCTGATGTCGAGGTTCGTCGAACCCGACCTGCTCACCCGCACCAGGGTCGAGGTCCCGGAAGGGACCATCGAGGTGACCGTGGCTCTCGATCCCCAGCGAGCCGTTGGTGGAACGCTGTACCCGGGCGACACCGTTGCGGTCATCGCGTCGTTCGAACCGTTCGATCTCGGCGGCGCACCGGTGGGTGAAACCCCCGACGGAGATCCCCTCGTCGAGATCGACGGCATTCTCGTGCCGGCCGACACAAAGACACCCAACTCGACACATCTCGTTCTCGAGGGTGTCCTGGTCACCAATGTGCAGATCGAGGAGCTGCCCGTCGTGACCGAGGAGAACGACGAGGCGATCGAGCGCCGAGGGCTTGCACCTTCGGGCAACCTCCTGATCTCGGTCGCCCTCGATCCAGAGGATGCCGAGCGGCTCGTGTTCGGCATCGAGCACGGAACGCTGTGGTTGGGTCGCCAGCCCGGCGATATCAACACCCGTGGGACGGAAATCCAGACCCGGGGCTCAATCTACGGGAACGGATGACCGATGCCCTGGGAGGGAAATAGTCCGTCGGCTCTCGCGCTGATCACAGCTGCGAGATGTCAGGCGAGCGGACAAGGAGCGGTGGCAACACCGAGGTGCATGCGATGAGCATCGTGGCGATCATCAGCAATCGGCGAGGGTTCGATGTCGAGCTTCGGGCAGCGCTGGGTCCCGACGGCCCCGACATCGGTCAGATCCCCGCGGGCCCAACGGCCTCGGAACGTATGATCATCGAGGCCCTACCGACCGGCGGAGACCTGGTGGTCCTCGTCGGGCCCGACCTCGACAGCGGCCAGGCCCTCGGGCTGTTGGCGATGGTCGACCAGCAGCGCCCTGGCGCTGCAACGGTTCTTGTGGCCACGCCGTCTCCAGAGGTGTTGCGTCAAGCCCTGCGACTTGGTGTTCGGGGTGTGGTTGCCCCCAACGCCGACCTCAGCGAAATCGCTGAAGAGATCACGGCGGCGCTCAAGTCGGTCATGCGAATGCGCGAGACCTTCGCGGGTCCGGCACAGGCCGACCCGACCAAGCGCGTTCTGTCGGTCGTCAGCGCCAAGGGCGGAACCGGCAAGACGACGGTGGCGGCCAATATCGCTGTCGCTCTTGCTGTCGCAGCTCCCGGCCAGGTCGCACTCGTGGACTTCGACCTTCAGTTCGGGGATGTCGAATACGCCCTCAGGTTGAAGCCGGAGCTGACCATCGCCGACTTCGGTCGTGCCGGTGACAGGGTCGACGAGACCTCGGTCAAGGCGTTCCTGACTTCGCACCCATCGGGTGTGTTCGCCCTCTGCGGAGCGGCGACTCCCTCCGAGGCTGAAGAACTCGACGGAACGCGTTTGGCTCGACTGGTGCAGCTTCTCAAGGCCAACTTCCGCTACGTCGTGATCGACACCGCCGGTGGCATCGATGACGCGTCGCTCGTGGCGATGGACAACTCGACCAACCTGCTGCTCATGAGCTCGACCGACATCCCCTCGGTGCGGGCGATGCAAAAAACGACACAGGCCCTGCGGTCGCTCGGCCTGGACGATCGGCCTTGGCACTATGTGCTGAACCGATCCGACGCGAAGGTCGGTCTCGATGCCGACGACATCGCCGAAGCGGTCGGCATGCCGATCGATCTGGCTATTCCGGACACCAAGACGATGACGATGGCCATGAATCAAGGAGCTCCGATCGTCGAGACCGATCCGCGGTCTGCTGCCGCGAAACGTATCGCCGAGTTCGTTGGTCAGTTCGTTCCACGTGAGGAGATTGAACAACGCGGCCGACGTCTCTCTCTCGGGAGCAAGCGATGAGTCTTGGAGAACGCCTGCGGGCGGCGAACGGTGACGAGGAACCCGAAAAGGTACTGGTACCGATCGCGACGAGCAATGATGCGACGGCGAGGGAGGAGCGCGGCCCGGTCGACCCGTTCGGCTCGCTGAAGATGCGAGCCCAGGGTGCACTCTTCGACAGGCTCGGCTCCCGGTTGTTCGATCCCGACCTGGACGAGGAGGAGCTTCGCGATCTGGTTGGCAAGGAGCTGACCGAGGTCCTCGAAACAGAGGCTTCTGCTCTGACAACCGATGAGCGCGCGATGGTCGTCGAGCAGATCTGCGCTGACGTCTTGGGTCATGGACCGATCGATGATCTGCTCGCCGACGAAGCCGTGACCGAGATCATGGTCAACGGAACCCAGCGGATCTTCGTGGAGCGCAGCGGCCGTTTGCAGCAGACCGATGCTCGGTATCTGACCGACGAACACCTTCGCCGTGTGATCGAGAGAATTGTTGCGAGGGTCGGCCGTCGTGTCGACGAGAGCTCGCCGATGGTCGATGCCCGCCTGCCCGACGGCAGTCGTGTGAACGCGATCATCCCTCCACTCGCAGTAGATGGCTCTGCCCTGACGATTCGTAAGTTCGCGAAACGCGCGTTGTCATCCGACGACCTCGTGGCCAACGGCTCTGCGAGCAGTGAGGTCATGGATTTCCTCGAGGGGTGTGTCAGGGGCAAGCTGAACGTTCTCGTCAGCGGCGGTACCGGCAGCGGCAAGACCACACTCTTGAACATCGTTTCGTCGTTCATTCCCGATGACGAGCGCCTGGTGACGGTTGAGGATGCCGTCGAGCTCAGGCTCGCACAGAGTCATGTGGTCCGCCTGGAGAGCCGCCCGCCGAATATCGAGGGCAAGGGTGCCATCAGTATCCGAGACCTGGTCAGGAACGCTCTTCGTATGAGGCCCGACCGCATCATTGTCGGCGAGGTCCGTTCCGGTGAGGCACTCGACATGTTGCAGGCCATGAATACCGGTCACGAGGGGTCGCTCAGCACCCTGCACGCGAACACCCCTAGAGACGCCATCAGCCGACTCGAAACCATGGTGCTGATGAGCGGCATCGAGTTGCCTGTCCGGGCCATTCGTGAACAGATCGCTTCTGCGCTCGACCTGATCGTGCAGATCGGCAGGCTTCGTGATGGAACCCGTCGTCTCGTGAAGATAAGCGAGGTGAATGGGCTCGAGGGCGACATCGTCACGCTCACGGACCTCTTCGAGCTCGAGTACATCGGCGGCGAGGACGAAAACGGGCGGCTGAACGCGGATCTGTCCCCGACCGGATTGCGCCCGCAGTTCGACCAGCGCTTGGCCGATCACGGCATCACGTTCGCGCCCGAGCTGTTCCAGGGAGGCCTCGGCGGTGAGGCCGGTGTCGCCAGCGAACTGAGCGGCTGGCTCGACAAGCGATCGCTGGGCGAAGTCAGGTGAACCTCGTGCGGGCTCGCAGTTGGACTCTGCTCTCGGCGATCCTGCTGCCGGTGGTTCTTGCCGGAAGCGCGATCGCCCAGGAGACTCCCGATACAACGATCGAGGAGACGACGATTCTGGAGGACCCGATCCTCTATGACGTCGACCAGGCGCCGCCGGCGGGCGCGGTCGTGTCATCGGTGGTGTCCGAAGATGGTGTGCTCACCATCGAGGTCTCGATTCCACCAGAGGTGGCAGGCCAGCGTCTCGAACCCGACGCGGTCGGGGTGATCGTCGACGGCAACTATGTGGTCGCGGATGTCGCCAGACCGCCGGGAGATCAGCTTGCGGTCATCCTTGCGGTCGACGTTTCTGGATCGACGGCAGGCGCCGTGCTGGACCAGGCGATCGCTGCTGCGGTTGAGTTCATCGGTTCGGTTCCGGAGGGAACACTCGTCGGAGTGCTCTCGTTCGCAGGCGAGCCACAAGTCCTGCTCGAGCTGAGTCCGGACAAGGAAGCTGCCGCCGCGGCGGTGTCGGGTCTCGTCGGTGATGGGCCCACGGCACTCTTCGACGGTGTCGGAGCTGCGGCGTCGATGCTGTCGGCGACAGACGCCAGTTCGCGGGTGGTCGTCGTGTTCTCTGATGGAGGGGACACCAATAGTGTCTCGTCGCTCGCCGAAGCGACGGCCGTGGCAGAGTCGGTCGATGCCGTAGTCGAGGTTGTGTCCTTGCAGAGCTCGGATGCTGATCCGGCGACCCTGGCTGCGATCGCCCGCAAGGGTGAGGTCAGGCCTGTCGCAGACCCTTCCTCATTGAGCGCTGCGTTCACCGAGATCGGTGACCGGTTGGGCAACAGCTTCATAGTCAGGTTCGACGAGCCCGTCGGAGGGTTCCACGTTGTGGTCAGGGGCGACTCGGGCCTGCGCCATACCCGTGTCGAGCCCGAGGTCGAGTCCGGTCCCATCGGGCTGCCTCGTGCTGACGGGGCGACCAACGAAGCGGTTCCACAGCTGACATCGCGTCCCTCGATCGAACCGGTGGTTGCTCAGCAACCGGTGACCCCCTTCGGCGATCGAAGCCTTCCTTTCGGTCTGGGGGCAATCGCCGGTGGCGTCTTCCTCTCTGCGATTGTCATCGCCTGGCCCCACAAGAACAGGAAGCGGCCACCCCGACCATCGCTTGGTCGTCGTGGCCGGCCCGCCCCGCGCAACATCGCCAAGCGGTTCGCAGATATCGCCGAGTCGGGCCTGGATCGGTCTGGCCGCACGAACGCCGTCGCCTCGATGCTCGAGCAGTCGGGTTCGTCTCTGCGCGTGGGCGAGTGGATCGTCAGTGTCATGGGCCTCTCGCTCGGCATGATGTCGGTGGTGACACTTCTCGCCGGTCCGGTTCTCGGCCTCGTGACCGCCGCCATGGTGCCGCTCTTCGCGAGAACACATCTGCAGATGCGGGTCACCAAGACGAGGTCAGCGTTTGCTGACCAGCTGGGATCGACCCTTCAGCTGATGGCATCAAATCTGCGCGTCGGACATGGCATGTTGCAGAGTATCGACGCCGTGTCGCGAGAGTCCGAAGAGCCGACGGCGCACGAGTTCAAGCGGGTGACGGGTGAGGTACGTCTCGGTCGCGATGTCAGTGAGGCGCTGAGAGCGATGGCAGCCCGCCTCGACAACGACGACTTTCGCTGGGTTGTGCAGGCGATCGAGATCCACCGTGAGGTCGGTGGCGATCTCGGCGAGGTACTCGACAACGTCGGTGCCACCATTCGCGACCGCCAACGACTGAAGGGTCAGATCCACGCCTTGAGCGCAGATGGCCGGATCTCGGCCGGCGTGATGATGGCGCTGCCGTTCTGTGTGTCGGGTCTCATGTTGTTCACAACACCCGACTACCTCGCAGAGCTGACCGGGCGAACCGGCGGCCAGCTGCTGCTCGTCTTCGGTGCTGGGCTCATGATCGTCGGCGCGGCCTGGCTCAAGAGCATCATCAAGTTGGATTTCTGATGTTTGATTCCCTGATTCCACTCGGCATCGACGGCTCGCTCCTGCTCGGCGCCGCCCTCGTGGCCACTGCGATACCGGTCTTGTGGTGGGCCATGTCGGGCGGCGACAAGAAGCAGGCCTCGCGCCATCTTCAGAGCTCGACGACCGTCGACCTTCACCAGCTCCTATTGACTCGGTCAGCGGAGGAGCGCGTGGTCGGCCCCATGGCGGCTTCGGTCGCACGCAAGGTTCGCCGGCTGAGCCCCGCGGGCATGATGGCGAACCTCGACCGCAAGGTAGCGCTGGCCGGATCTCCGGCGACCTGGCCAGTCGAACGGGTGCTGACCACCAAACTCCTGCTGGGACTGGTGTCGATCGCCCTTGCCCTCGTGACGTTGATGAACGGTCTGACGAAGACCAACATCATCGTCGCCGGTGTTGTTGTCCTGTTCGGATACCAAGCTCCGGACATGTTGTTGTCTCGAACGGCGGCTGGCCGTCAGGACCTGATCAGGCGATCGCTCGCCGACGCCATCGACCAGGTGACCATCAGCGTCGAGGCCGGTCTGGGCTTCGATGGAGCCATCGCTCGGTACGCCGAGACCGGTTCGGGCCCACTCGCCGAGGAACTGATGCGAGTTCTCCAGGACATCCAGTTGGGGCTTGCCCGCAAGGAGGCATTCGAAGCCCTGCTGGCCAGGACCGACATAGCGGATTTGCGTCAGTTTGTCCAGGCACTGCGCCAGGCGGACGTGCACGGAATTCCTTTGGCTCAGGTCCTGCGAACCCAGGCCATCGAGCTCCGCGAGCGGAGGCGTCAACGCGCCGAGGCAAAGGCGGCTGCAATTCCGGTGAAGGTCATCTTCCCGATGATCGTCTGCATCTTGCCGACGTTGTTCATCGTCATCCTCGGTCCTGCAGTGTTCCGTATTGCCGATACCTTCGGGGGTTGACGAAGCCGGTTTTGGGAGACCTCATGAGGCCGATCGTTCCTGCCACAATCGCTGTCGCTGCCCTTGGTCTGGTGACCGTTTTCGCAGGATCGGCAGATGCTGCGCCACTTCAATGTGCCGATCTGCGAATCGATCAACTGACTCACGGTGTGCCGGTATTCGACGTCGCCGACATGGACATCTCGCCAGACGAGCAAGCGATCATCTGGGTCGGAGCTGCCGGGTACCGACACTTCATCGGTCTCGATGGACCGGAACCCACCCCGGCCGGCCGTCACGATGGGACGGACTGGTGGGGCACGATCAATCCACAGCTCCTCGAGGACGAGAGCATCGTTGGCATCAACTGGACACCGACCAGCGCCGGCTACTGGATGTTCACATCACTGGGACGGGTGTTTCCCTTTGGTGATGCCGGCTTCTTCGGCGATCTCGAGCAGCTGGACGTCGTACCCGCCTTGCCCGTGAAGGGTGGTGTGGCGACACTGGCCGGCGATGGCTACTGGTTGTTTGCCGAGGACGGTGGCATCTTCGCCTTCGGGTCGGCTGGTTTCTACGGGAGCGTTCCCGGCGCATTGGCAGGAATCGGCTCCCAGCTGGCGGCTCCGATAGTGGGCATGGCACCCTCGACCTCTGGCAGTGGCTACACGATGGTCGGCGCCGACGGCGGAATGTTCGCGTTTGGCGACGCGCCGTTCCTTGGCAGCTTGCCCGGAATGGGTATCACCCCAGCCGAACCGGTGGTGGACATGATTGCGAGCCCTGGTGGTTATCTGCAGATCGGCGCTGACGGTGGAGCCTTCTTGTTCGGAGATGCCCAGTTCCAGGGGTCGATACCGTTCGCAGCCATGTGTGGTCAGCTCTCGTATTGGCCTGGAGTCGGCGACGTGTCCGTTTCGGGACTCGACTTCCAGAACGCCGATGTCTTGGCGACCAACGATGGATACATCCTGTCGGACTCTCAGGGGTGGGCATACCGGTTCGGGGAAGCGGTCGAAGTCCCGCGCTAGGGAGGTTTCTCGCCGGTGTTTGTGGCACCGGTTGAAGGCGTTCGAGCCCGACAGATGCGAGACTTGACCCATGGCAGCTACCGACAGCGAACTCGTGAACCTGCACATCGATGGCCGGATAGCGACAGTCGAGCTGAATCGGCCCAAACGCAAGAATGCGCTGATCGGACCGATGGCCGACGATCTCGGCAACATCATCGATGGACTGAACGACAACCCTTCGATTGCGGTGGTGGTGATACAGGGGGCAGGTGGAGCCTTCTGCTCTGGGCTGGATCTGAAGGAATTCGGCGCCGACCCTCAACCCGATTGGGTTTCCCACTTCCCAGGCAAATGGAGGCGGGTACACGAGCGGCTATTCGATTGTCCTCACATCGTCATCTGCGCCCTCGAGCGATACGCCATCAACGGCGGAGCGGCTCTTGCTCTCGCCGGCGACTTCCTGGTCGTCGGCGACGGCGCCTTCCTCCAGGTCGGTGAGATCCAGCAGGGTATGCCTGCTCCGATGAACGTGGCGTGGCTTCGGCTGCGTCACTCCGAAGCGATCGCTGCTCGTCTCGCCCTCGCGGGCTCACGGGTCTACGGGCCAGACCTGGTGGCGCATGGGATCGCCAACGAGTCGGTCGAGGACGACCGTGTGTTGGAGGCCGCCCACGAGCTGGCGTCGAAGTTCGCACTGCACGAGCCGATGGGAGTGCGTCGAATCAAGACGTCCTTGCGTCGAGCAGGACCTGCCGACGACGCCACATCGTGGTTTCAGCGTGTTCTCGACTCTGACCCGATGAGTGGCCGGCGCATGACACCGGTTGCAGCGACCGACAGCTGACAGTCCGACAGACGGGTCTGACCCGACCTCGAGCCTCGAGCCCGAAGGTTGAGACGAGGTGTCAGCGGTCGACCGGAACGCCACACTGGACATGAGATCTATCTGATGGCGCACACATGCAAGAACCCTGCCTGCGATGACAGGTCGTGGTGGGCCGGCTTCTGCCGGCTCTGCTTCCAGACCACCGGCGCCGCCGACCAGTTCGCCGAGGAACGTATTGCCGAAGAGCGCGCGGTACGCGAAGCCCGCGAACAGGCCGAGAAGGATCGGGTCGCCGGCCAGCTTCTGCGCCTCGGCGATGAGGGCCTCCTGCCGTGGTGGGAGGTCTCCGAGCGGCTCAACGCCGCCGGACTGAAGTGGGACGGGAAGAGATTCACTCCCGCAATCGCTCGTGGCCGGTATCTCCAGCTGACCGCCCACGAGTGGGAGCAGTCGGGGTAGGGAAACGGTCCAGGCAAGTAGCCTGCCCGGATGCCGGATGACCCGAAGGTGGTTCTGTGACCGCCAGTGACGCTCCCCGGTCGATCTGGTCCGGCGATCTGCTGGGTGTGACAGTGGCGAACCTCACCGTCATGGCGCTCGCCGCGTTCGACGGACTGGCGGTCGTCGGTGCGCTCCCGTCGATCACAGAAGATCTCGGCAAGGTGGCTCTGTCGCCGTGGGTCCTGACGTCGTACATGGCCGTGTCCGCGATCGCCGGAATAGCGGCCGGTCCGGCGATCGACGCCGTCGGTGTTCGCCGGACCTTCAGGGTGACCGTGTTGTGGTTCATGGTGTCGAGTGCCCTCGCCAGCATTGCGCCGACCATGGAGTTCCTGATCTTCGCCCGTGTGCTTCAGGGCCTGGGCGGTGGGCTTGTCATCTCGGTCGTTCTCGCGTCGGTGGGCCTCGCCTACGACCCGTCGTTGCGGCCGCGTGCGTTCGCTGCAAACTCCGTCGTGTGGGGAGTGATGGGATTTGGTGGTCCAGCGGTTGTTGGAACGGTCCTGGCATTCGGAAGCTGGCGGTGGGTCTTCGGCCTCCAGGTTCCGCTGACCGGCCTGGCCTTGGCAATGGGATGGAACCGTTTGCCAAGTACCAGGGACAGGCCTCGGCGAATCGTCACCGACTGGGTCGGCATCGGCTACATCTCCTCGTTCGTCATCGCCTCGATAGCTGGTTCGTCGATGCTCGGCATCTCGACGATCTGGGTGAGCATCTTGGCCTTTCTGGCAATCTCGAGCCTTGTTCTGTACTGGCGCCACTCTGGCCGGGTTTCGTCGCCGGTGCTGTCCAGGTCCCATCTGATCGGCGATCCGCTCTGGCGCATCCATCTGGCCGCCGGATTGATCATGATGGCGGGAATCAGCGATGCCTACCTGCCCCTGTACGCCCAGGCGAACAGGGGGTGGTCCGATTCCTCAGCAGCGTTCTCGGTCCTGTTCGTGACCGTCGGTTGGACCTCGGCCGCACTGATCATGTCGCGGCTACTCGATACCCTCGACGAGGTCGACGGTATGGCCATCGGCGGATTCCTGATCGTTCCCGGTACCGGCCTGGCGGCTCTTGGATTGTGGTTCGACTGGCCATTCGGGCTGATTCTCGCTTCGTTCTTCGTGATGGGGATGTCGCTGGGAGCCCTCACGAACGCAGGTCTCAGCCTGCTTCAGCGATATTCCGATGCCTCGGCGATGGGTCGAAGCAACTCGGCGCACCAGTTTGTCCGGTCGATGGGTCTCACCTTCGCCGTGGCCGTCGGGGGTGCCGTACTCCTCTGGGTTGTCGGTGCCCAGATCGGCGACGTCGAGATCATCAGAGACCTGCTCGCCGGCGAGGATGTTCGGGTCGGTGAAGATGCCGCCGAGGCCGTCGGCGACGGCCTCGCCACCGTGTTGACGATCTCGTTCGGGTTGGCGCTTGCGTGTTTCGTGACGACCCAGCGGCTTCGCTCCACCCTTGGCCGTTCGGCTACTGGCCAGTAGCTTGACGAGGTGGTTGACGATACCTTGTGCATTCTTCGCGGAGGCGGAGACCTGGCTACCGGCGTGGCCTGGAGGCTCTCGACCGCCGGTTTTCGGGTGGTCGTTCTCGAGTTGGCGAAACCCCTGACAGTGCGTCGAACCGTCGCCCTCTCGACCGCTGTCGCAGACGGTGTGGTCGAGGTTGAAGGAATGATCGGTCGTCGATTCTCGACGTTCGCCGACGCGGCCGATGCAGCATGTGATGAAGCTGTTGGCGTGGTCGTTTCGCCCGGCCTGCCAGCCGACCATGGTGCCCTTGCCGTGGTCGATGCCAGGTTGGCGAAACGAAACGTCGACACACACATCGGTGATGCTCCCGTGGTCGTGGCGCTCGGACCAGGCTTTGAGGCCGGCGTCGATTGCCACGCGGTTGTCGAGACCAATCGCGGTCACCGTTTGGGACGGGTGTTGTGGCAGGGTCGAGCCGAGGCGAACACCGGAGTCCCGGGCATCGTCGGTGGAAGGGGTGTCGAGCGGGTGCTGAGGGCTCCGGTCGACGGTGTCACGACCTGGTGGGTCCAGATCGGTGACGTGGTCGAATCCGGTCACCTCATCGGGTCGGTCGGTGGAGTCGAGCTGTCAGCGCCGTTCGACGGCGTGATCCGAGGTCTGATATGTGAGGGAACCGCTGTGCGCAAAGGGCTCAAGATCGCCGATGTAGACCCTCGGGTCGACACCGACTGTTGCACGATCTCCGACAAGGCGTTGGCCATCGGCGGGGGTGTGGTCGAGGCCGTCTTGTCGGCTGATCGACGGGTGTCCCGATGAACCCCGTTGCCCTCGAATCGGCCGTCTCAGCCCTGGGGCTCGGTTCGCGAGAACATGTTTCCCTCGTCGGCGGTGGTGGCAAGACGACGTTGTGGCACGAGATCGGTAATGGTCTTGGGGGCCCGGTCATTATGACAACAACGACCAAGATGGGGACGGATCAACACAGGGGCATTCCGGTGTTGATCGCCCCAGACGACACACAGGTTTGTGAGGCATTTGTTTCCACCGAGCGGGTCATCGTGTGGCGCGACGCCGACGGCACCAAGGCACTCGGTGTGACCCCAGAGCGCGCCGACACGCTGTTCGGGCTGGCGATGAACATGGCCACCGAAGCCGATGGTGCCAGGAGGCACCCCTTCAAGGCCCCTGCGAACTTCGAGCCCGTTGTGCCGTCCTCGACGACTGTGATGGTGTCGGTCATCGGCGCCGACGCTCTCGGGCGTGTCATCGCCGACCGCTGCCACCGGCCCCTACGCGTTGCTGCTCTGGCCGAGTGTGATCCCTACGAACGTCTGACGCCACGCCACGCGGCAGCGGTGTTGTTGCACGAGCGCGGTGCCCTCAAGGAGAAGCCGGCTGGCGCCAGGTTCGCAGTGGCGATCACCAAGGTTGGTCCCGACAACTGGGACTACTCCACCGAACTCGTCGAGGAGATAGGACTCTTGTCTCCGACGACCCGCGTGGCGGTGTTTGCAGACCGATTCGTGTGATCGGCGGTCAGGGCCCTGGCGATGTCGTGGTGGGAGATCCGCTTCAGGGTTAACTCGCGGACTGAAATGCCGAAGGAACCTCATGGACCGGCGGAGCATCACGACAAGTGAGGCTTCGTGCCGTGTCAAAGAGCGTTCGCGCACGGCCGAGGACCGGCGAAGTTCGTGAACGAGTGCCACCAGCCAGACCGCGGATCGAACGACTGACCGGCGGCCTGGTGATCACCTCGAGAAAGGGAGCGACAGGTGGATGAAGATGACGAGATCATCGGCGAATTCCTCGTCGAGTGCAGTGAGGGCCTCGACAGGCTCGATCAGAATCTGGTTGAACTGGAGGAGACTCCAGATGACCGCGAGATCCTGACGGAAGCCTTCCGGACGTTGCACACTGTCAAGGGTTCGTGTGGATTCCTCGGCTTTGGCCAGATGGAGGTTGTCGCCCACAGAGGTGAGAACCTCCTCAGCTTGTTGCGAGACGCGGTTCTGGAGATGAGCGACGAGATCGCGGACGCATTGCTCGCGACCGTGGACGCCATCCGCCAGATCACCTCGACCATCGACGAGACGGGAGCCGAGGGCGTACACGACCACTCTGCTCTCATCGCCGAACTCGAGCGACTCGCGAGTGCAGAGGCCCCCTCTGAGGCACCCGCCGATCCAGCTGAGCCCGCCACCGGGGCCGATACTCCTGACGAGCCAACAGCTGTTGGTGATGAGCCTGCGGCCGATGCTGAGGTTGAACAACCCGAGGCGATCGCTCCCGAGCCCGCTGCCGAACGCATCGGTGACATCCTCGTCGACGACGGCGAAGCTCGACGCGACGATGTCGAGATTGCGGCAACCGAACAAAGCCTCGGCGACGATCGCAAGATAGGTGAGATCCTCGTCGAGGAAGGCAGGGCCGAGGGTGCAGCGGTCGAAAAGGCGGCGACCAAACAAAGGGCCAGCCGCTCCGACTCCAGCATCAGGGTCGACGTCGAGTTGCTCGATCGGGTCATGAACCTGGTCGGTGAGCTGGTCCTCGCTCGCAACCAGATGCTGCAGCTCACCGAGGGTGCCAAGGAGAAGCCGCTCATCTCTGCGGCCCAACATCTGAGCCACATCACCAGCGAGCTGCAGGAAGGGGTCATGAAGACCCGCATGCAGCCGATCGGCAACGTCTGGAGCAAGCTCCCCCGGGTCGTACGTGACCTGAGTCGTCAGTTTGGCAAACAGATCCGCCTCGAGATGGAGGGCAAGGAAACCGAGCTCGACAAGGGAATCATCGAGGCGATCAAGGATCCGCTGACGCATATCGTTCGAAACACGGTCGACCACGGCATCGAGATGCCCGACGAGCGTGTGGCCAACGGCAAGGACCCCGAAGGTGTTCTGAAGCTGAGGGCCAATCACGAGGGCGGCCAGGTGGTCATCGAGATCTCCGACGATGGCAAGGGCATCAACGCGGACATCATCCGCGAGAAGGCCATCTCAAAGGGCCTCATCTCGGCTGAGGCCGGGGCAGAGATGAGCGACAAGAACGTCGTCAACTTCATCTTTGCTCCTGGTTTCTCGACCGCCCAGGCGGTCAGCAACGTATCGGGTCGAGGCGTCGGAATGGATGTTGTGCGCACCAATGTGGAGCGCATCGGCGGAACCGTCGACGTGAGGACCGAAGCGGGCCAGGGGACGACGTTCAAGATCAAGATCCCGCTCACGCTGGCGATCATTCCGGCCCTGATCGTGTCGGCCGACGGTGACCGATATGCGGTGCCTCAGGTCAGCCTGCAGGAGCTCGTTCGCATCGAAGATGAGGACGAGGACCATTCGATCGAGATGGTCCATGGAGCCCCGGTTTACAGACTTCGCGGGCGGTTGCTACCGGTCGTCGACCTGAGGACAAACCTCAGTCTCGAAGCTGGGGAACCTCAAGGAGTGACGAACATCGTTGTGCTCCATAGCGACGAAAGGCTCTTCGGCCTGATCGTCGACAGCATCGAGGACACCGAAGAGATTGTCGTCAAGCCGCTCGAACGCCAGATCAAGGACATCGATCTGTTTGCCGGAGCGACGATCATGGGCGACGGCAAGGTCGCGCTGATTCTTGATGTACACGGCCTCGCCGTCGCTTCGAACCTGACCGGTCCGGGGTCCACTGCAAGCTGGGGCCTCGAGGACGAACTCGATGAGGGCGCCGACTACGACGAACGGGCACTGCTCATCGTCGAGCTGGCAGATGGTTCGATGGTGGGTCTGCCACTCGACCAGGTGGATCGCCTCGAGAGCTTCTCGCCCGATCGGATCGAGAGATCCGACGGTAGGCCGGTGGTCCAGTATCGGGGCGCCATCATGAGCCTCATCGATGTTGGGCCTTCCATGGGTCTGAGCCACGGTGTGCTCGATGGTCCCGAAGAAGCCAACGTCGTCGTCTGCAATCAGAACGGCACGCTTGCCGGACTCGCCGTCGGACACATACGCGACATCGTGCTCGATCCCGAAATGCACGAGGAAGACGGTCTCGTGAGAGCGGTCGTGGACGGTCGGGTCATCGACATCGCCGAACCTCCGCGAATCATGTCGATGGCCGGTATCGGTAGTGACGAACTGATCGGAGCGTACTGATGAGCGAGAAGATGGACCATTACTTGCAGCTGTGCACCTTCCGGGTGGGCGAACTGCTATTGGGTATCGATGTACTGAACGTTCAGGAAGTGTTGAGAGAGCAGTCGATAACACGTGTCCCTCATGCCCACCCATCGATCAGCGGACTGATCAACCTCCGAGGCAAGATCACAACCGCAATCGATCTCGGCAGCCGACTTGATGCTCAGACCACAGGGTCGGCCGCTATCCATGTCGTCGTGAGAACCGGTGGAAGTGTGGCAAGCGTGATTGTGGACTCGATCGGGGAGGTCATCGAGGTCGATCCTTCGACGTACGAAGCTCCTCCCGAAACCATGACCGGGCCGGCGAGAGAGCTGATCCTCGGCGCCTACAAACTCGAGACCGAGTTGTTGTTGGTGCCAGACGTGGAGCGGGTGGTGGCCATGCCTTCGGCCGCAGTGGAGGTAGTGGCATGAGAGCGCTCGTAGTCGACGATTCACGTGTGGCGCGTCGTCGGGTTTCGAGCATCATGAAGGAACTTGGATTTGACGTCATTGAAGCAGAGCACGGTCAAGATGCTCTGGAGCAGCTCGATCCCGCGCATCCCCCGACAGCGATCATCGCGGACTGGAACATGCCGGTGATGGACGGTGT
>JAAETH010000590.1 GCA_024228575.1 Actinomycetes bacterium | reverse complement strand
TGACCGACGGCCAGCTGATCACGGTGGTAGACCAGTGCCTCATGCCAGACACCGTCGCTGTACATCCGGACCGTGTCAACGGCTTCGCCAGGAGAGGTGGCACCAAATACCGGCTCCGAAGTGTCCTTGTCCCTCTCGCGACCGACTCCCTCGACTGTTGCCGCCTCCAGGACGAGGTCGCGATCGGGGGCGATGTATCCGAACCTCTGGCGGTGAGTCTGCTCGAAGCGTCCAACCATGACATCGATATCAGCGTCAGGGTCGATCGGCAATGAGGTGTCAGTTCCGGCGTAGCGGAGATTGACACGGGGAAGAATCGAGACCGCGTCCTGAGGTACGTCTTGGGCGGCCAAATCGGCCCGGATCTGGTCGGATAGCTCGGCGACAGCCAGATCGAGCGACCCCATCGACCGAGGCTCCAGGGGCAACTCCAGCTGGCGTTCGCGGATCGAGCGCACTTCGGCCAAGCCCATGCCATAGGCCGAGAGCACACCGGCGAAGGGGTGGAGCATGACCCGGTTCAT
>JAAETH010000589.1 GCA_024228575.1 Actinomycetes bacterium | reverse complement strand
CCCCCGGGGAGGTCGACCTCGTCGCGTGGGCCCGGGGGCCCGAACCTCTTCGGATCTCTGGCCTCAGTAGCTCGAGCCGGTGGACTGCGCCCGTCGTGGGCCGGCATGCCCATCGAGGTCGGCGTGCTTCATGTTGCGCATCGAGATCGTGCCGGCATCGACCAGGAGGGCGACGAGTTCGTCGGTGGTGGCCGGAACCGGTACACCGGCTGCCCCGAGCTTGGCCTTCAGGTTCTGGATGGTGTTGTCTACCGTCTTGGTCCGCACGTCCCAGAGGTGTGCCACCTGGGCGTAGGTCGGAACGGGCAGTGTCGAGCCGACCAATACGTGACGGGCCATCGTGACCATGAAATCGATCTCTCGCCCCGTCAGAGGCGGGATGAGCGTTGCTGTCGGCGGTGCGTCATGAACGGCCGGCACGGCGTTGGGCAGCGGTGGTCGTTCGACCTCGTAGCCCAACGTGTAGTCGCCTTTGCCTGAGCGCCACCTCAGCGATCCCTTCGGTGCGGTGAGCGCGGCCCTGGCGCCCGGCGGCAAGACCACCCGGCGGCCCGTGTCGTCGACAAGCGTCACCGAAGTAGACGCTCCTTCGTTGGTCAGCATCCACACGTCGCCCTGCAGCTCGAAGGCTCCGACGACCCGGTGCATGAACGGGTTCTCGTCGACGACCAGATCTGCGCTACGGCCGAACGTCAGCCGCCTCTCGCCGTTCGAGAGGCGAGTTCCCGCCGGATTATCGATCCTGAGCTTTGGGTGGGCGCGTTCCATCTCGAGAGTCGGTGTTCCTCGTGTCGTTTTGGGGGTCGTTCCCCATGGCGGACCTGGCGGTGTCGACCGACGATTGTCCCATGGCTGGAGATAGGCACATGAATCCGACCCCGGGCAGCGGGCAGTGACCGTGGTGGAGCGCGAGGTGGACCGGGCACGGGTCGAGGAACTGATGACACTCATGGCCGACGGCGACGTTGGCGCGATGGCCGAGTTCCGCATCTGCTTCGGTGCGAACCTGAAGGCGGCAGCGCGCTGGCATGCCCGTCAGTTCGGGTGGACGCTCGACGAGGGTGACGTCGCATCGATGGCAACCCAGTTCGCACTGGAGATCGCCGACCGGGCTGCAAGCTGGCAACCCGGTCGTGCCCTTCCCTGGACCTGGGCGTCACGCCGCTTCAGAGAGGTCGTACGCCTCGAGTGGAAAACCGAAGCTGCAGATTGGGACTATGACGCGCTGCCCGACCATGCGCACCCGCGCCTCTCGGCCTCGACCGACCCCGATGTGATCGACCTCGTTCACGAGCTCGCCGACGAGGACGCACGTGTCAGAGCGCTGCTCGAATGGACGGAGAACGAGGGCATCTCGGCCCGCGATCTGAAGGTCTGGATCGAGTTTCGACAGCAGAAGAATCAGGGCGACCCATCCCCATCCAAGACCGTGGCGGGCATGACCGGATTGTCGCCATCCAATGTGCGCCAGGTCGCGCACCGAGTGACAACTCGCGCAGTCCGAGCGAACCTCGCCATCGCGGCATGACGTGCGAGGACCTGATTCCCCGCAGGGTTTGTCGCACCCAAGCGTCGGGTTTGACGCCCGCCACATGGCGCGCTTGACTGACGCATATCGTGGTGGGTCAGACCGTGGACATAGAAGGACTTTCCGAAGTCGAGCTCATCGGCAGCGGTGGGTTCGCGGACGTGTTCAAGGCCCGCGAGGATGCCCACGCCCGAACCGTCGCCGTGAAGGTCATCCGCACGGTGGCTGATAGCGAAGCGATGCTGCGGCTGTTCAGACGCGAGCGGGTCGCGATGGGTCGCCTGGGTGAACACGAGGGCATCGTCTCGGTCCATCGCAGCGGCGTGACCGATGAGGGGCAGCCGTATCTGGTGATGCCCCTGCTCGACTGCTCGCTCGCCGACATGCTCGAACGCGACCCGCTGGACCAAGGCGAGGCCATCAGGGTCATGGCGCTGGTCTCGGCCGGCATTCAGTTCGCACACGACAATGGCGTCGTACACCGCGACCTGAAGCCAGCGAACATCCTGATGTCGTGGCGTGGCAATCCCGTGGTGGCCGACTTCGGGGTCGCGAAGCTGGTCGACAAGGGCCGCACCCTCAACTCGATGTCCGTCAGGATGACCCCCGAGTATTCGTCGCCCGGAGTGATCATGGGGCGGCCCGTCGGCGCAGCCGACGACGTCTACTCTCTCGGCGCGACCTTGTTCACCTGCCTCGTCGCCCGGCCCCCGTTTGCACCTACGAGCGACGAGGAGGCGAACGTCTACGCGACTATGCGCCGCATCGTCGAGGAACCGATCGAGGACCTCAGGCCTTCGGGCGTCGACGACCGGCTCTGCTCGATCATCGAGAGGGCCATGGACAAGGAGCCAGCCGAACGGTTCTCGACCGCTGCCGAGTTCGGAGCGGCGCTTGGAGCCCTCGACGACTCGGAGGACAACGCGGGTGCAGCATCGTCGGTCCGTCGCCGGGTGAGCTCCACCTCGCCCACGAGACAGTTCGTCGACCCGACGCCGACGGCGGATGCCCAAGCTGCAACGGTCGGAGCTTCCCGGCGCGTACTCGTCTTCGCAGCCATGTTCGTGGCGGTTGTGCTGATCGGTATCTCGGCCTGGGCCGTGTCGAGGTCGCCGGGCGAGTCGGGCGAGGTCGTGTCCGACCTGCAATACGACCTTCCGGCTACATCCGATGAGCCAGCGACCTCGTCGACCACGGAACCGGAAACCACATCGGTCCCGCCGACGCCGTCGACAACCGACACCGCGACCACCTCGATCCCGTCATCCGCGGTCACAACAACCTCTGCTGCCACCACAACGACCGCCCGGGTCGCTACTGCCACGACCGCCGGGACCGCTACTGCCACGACCGCAGCGTTCCCGGACGTGCCCGACACGTTCCCGACCACCACCACGACGACGATCCAGCTGTTCGTCGTTCCGTCGGTAGCAGGCTCGACTGGCGAGCAGGCGGTCATCAGGCTCGGCCAGTCCAGGCTCGAGGCATCGTGCGGGCTTCGATGCACCGACGCTGTCGTGGGGACAAGCCCTCCCGTCGGAACCGAACTCCCCGCAGATTCGCTCGTCGAGCTCAGATTCTGAAAGTTGGTGCCCCGTGCATTCGAAGACCATCCGTGCCCTGCTGGCAGTTGTCATCGGCCTCGCTGCCATGTCGCTACACGAAGCCAACCCTGCCGGTGCCGAAGGCGCGGCCGCACCCGATGGCTACTGGATTGTCGATGAAGTCGGCGAGATCCGCAGCTTCGGTGGTGCCGCGCAATATGCGCCGGTGGTGGGAAGTCCCGTCGATATGGCCTCGGGTCGTGATGGCGCTCTATGGGTTCTGACCGGTGACGGTGTCGTGCACACCCGAGGTGTCGCCCAGAACTTCGGGGACGTCGACATCGATCTGCTGGCAGAGGACGAAGTGCTCGCGGCCATCGAGGCGACTCCTTCGGGGAAGGGCTACTGGGTCATCACGAATAGGGGAAGGGTCGTCACCCGCGGCGATGCCGACCGTTTTGACGGCCTTGGTGACCTCGAGCTCGACGGAGCGATCGTCGGCATCGCCAGCTCGGCCGGCGGAGTGGGTGGCTATCTCGTCGGAGCCGACGGAGGTGTGTTCGCCCAGGGAGAAGCACCCTTCCTCGGGTCGCGTCGCGAGCTGCTCACCGCGGCCGAAGTAGGCAACGAGATCGTCGCGGCCGTGAACGACCGCGACGGCCTCGGGTACTGGCTGATCTCCAGTGACGGCGGGCTGTTCGCTTTCGACGCGGCGTTCCTCGGCTCTGTCCCGATGGCACTTCGGGGTTTTGCTCTCGACGAACCCGTGATCGCTGCAACCTCCTATGGCGCCGGCGTGCTGATGCTCGCCCGCGACGGTGGTGTGTTCGTCTTCTCGGATCTGCCGTTCCACGGCAGCGCCAAGGGCGCGTCCGAGTCCGCCGCTGTTGCCATCGCCACGTCAAACCCGCGTATCCAGGTGACGGCGGAATCGATCAGCTTCGTCAAGACCCTCGAGCTCGGGGCCGGTTCCTGGCAGCCGGGTCATGGTTTCGGACGCCTGTGGGTACCCAACCGAGACGAGGACACCCTCACGGTCATCGATTCTTCGACGCTGGAGATAGTCGATGTTCTCGATGTCGGCGACAAGCCGTTCCCGGTTCGTCTCGCCTGGGATTGGGTTTGGGTTCCGAACGTGAGCGACGGAACCGTGTCGGTCATCCACCCCGTGACCCTCGAGACGGAGAAGGTCATCGATATCCCCGGGGAGCCGCGCACACCCCAAGCACTCGACTACAAGGTGTTCGTCGCCAGTCGGACGAGTCCGACGGTCACCGTCATCAACGCCTTCACCCTGGACATCATCGACGAGATCGAGGTGGCCGAGGGCTCACAGGCGGCGTTGGTGGATGCCTTCGAGAGGCTGCTGTGGGTGCCGAACACCTCGGGTTCGACGGTCACAGTCATCGATGGCCGCACCCACGAGGAGGTCAATCGCATCGCGGTCGGGGCGGCTCCGGCCTCTCCGACCAAGGCATACGGCAGGGTCTGGGTTCCGAATGGCGACAGCGGCACCATTACGGTGATCGACCCCGAGACGTATCAGCAGGTGGCGACCATCGATATCGGCGGGAAGCCGTCGAGGCCTCTCGCCGCCTTCGGGAAGCTGTTCGTCGGCAGCGCACAGAGCAACGACCTGCTGATCATCGACCCCCTCGACCTCTCGATCTCGACGGTCGCAATGGAGGCAGGGGCTCTGATGCCGTCGGTCGCACACGACGTGATCTGGGTGGCGAACCCCGACGCTCACAAGGTGACCGTCGTCGATCCGGAGACGTTCGAGATCATCACCACGATCGAGGTCGACGGACGGCCAAGGCGGCCGGTCATCATCGACAAGACGGTCCTCATCTCGACCGTCGAAGGGAGCCTGAACGTCTTCAGAATCGGGTGATCGTGCCGGCGCGAGCCGGGTTCATGGTCGACGGTCTCGGCTGTCACAGGCTGCGGGTAGAGGCCTTTATGAGATCGACCAGAGTCGGACGCCCGAGGATGCAGCGGTGAGGGCGATCAGGGGTAGTGGGTGGGTGGCATCGGTGACCTCGGCCGGTGTCGTACTGGTTCTGAGCTTCCTTGTGTTGCTCCTCGCTCCGGGTGCGGGTGGAGCGACCGGCGGTCCGGTCGTCGACATCGACTACGTGGAAACGCCCGGCGGAGTCGAGGGCGTCTACATCACCCACGACGATGGTGTGGTGGATAGCCGCGACGGATTGCCCCATTTCGGCGATCGACCGGCACTCGCCACCGGCGAGTCGGTGATTGCCTTGTCCGTGCGCCCAGATGTTGACGGCTACTGGCTGTTCACAGACCTTGGCAGCGTCTTCGAGTACGGCGCTGCGGGTTTCCACGGTGACGCCAGCCTATTGAGCCTCGACCAGCCCATGGT
>JAAETH010000588.1 GCA_024228575.1 Actinomycetes bacterium | reverse complement strand
CACGCGGCTGCCGGTGCCGACATCATCATCGCCCAGGGCTACGAGGCCGGTGGTCACACTGGCGATGTGGCGTCGATGGTGCTGGTGCCCGAGGTCGTCGACGCGGTGGCTCCCGTGCCCGTACTGGCGGCCGGCGGGATCGGCCGGGGTCGACAAATGGCGGCGGCCATGGCTCTGGGGGCCGAGGGGGTCTGGTGCGGATCTGTGTGGTTGACGACCGAGGAGTCCGAGGTCATCCCGACGATCAAGGACAAGTTCGTAGGTGCCACATCTTCTGACACCATCCGCTCCCGCAATATGACCGGCAAGCCGGCCCGGATGCTCAAGTCGGCGTGGAGCGAGGAGTGGAATCGTGATGACACACCCGATCCTCTTCCCATGCCTCTCCAGTCCCAGCTCGTGGCCCGGCCCCAGGCCCGTATCCGAAACTATGCCCACGCCAGCGAGGGGGCAGCCAAGTTGTCCCAGTACTTCGTTGGTCAGGTAGTCGGTCAGGCCAGCTCGGTTCGACCTGCCGGTCGAGTGTTGTTGGACATCGTCGATGAGTTCATCGACACCGTCACCGACCTCAATACCCGGATGAGCGACCTGGCCGATTGATCATGATGGCTGTGACCGAGGCGTCATGGCCGGTCGCTGGCCCGTCGTCAGCCGCCTGGTAGCTCGAGGGTCAGATGGGCGACGGTGGCGTCGGCCCCCAGCTGGTTGTCGAGGTGGATCTCTAGATCAACCAGGTGTTCCCCGTTGTCGGAGTAGACCTCCGTTACCCAACCCCGGGAGACGATGGTGTCGCCCAGGCAGTTTGGGCTCTTCATGGTGAATCTCAGCTTCCGCAGGAAGGCCTCGGGGCCGGCCCAGTCAGTTGCAATCCGGCCGAACAGCGCCTCGTAGAACATGGTGTTGACGAAGATGTCACGAGCGCCGTTCTGGCGGGCGAAGT
>JAAETH010000587.1 GCA_024228575.1 Actinomycetes bacterium | reverse complement strand
CTCGCTGGTCTCCCTTCACAAGTGAAACCACCAGACGCCAAGAACGCGCTACAAACAATCCAGGACAACCGCCATCCTGTCACCAACCCGTCCGACAACAGCACTCCAGAATCACGGATCGGCGACCGCGGTAACCGGCGTTGAGCTGTGGCGGGGGCGCTCGATAGTCGATGCCGCATAATGTGCCGTGGCGGCTGATCTGACCTCAGAAGTGACCGGCCCCAGGTGGCGGTCAAGCCTACGAACGAGCAGGTCGGGTTCTGCAGAGATCACGAAGAGCACCCGGCGAGTGGCCTCACCGGCCGACGGCCGAGATTTATCAGTGCTCGGGTCGTGCCGGACTGTTGCGCTAGTCCAAATCAAGACGAAGGCGACGGTGGTCCGAGTTTTCGTTCGACTGGTGGACCAAGGCCGCGATGTCATCGTTGATCCTGAGGATGCGTCCCGAGAGCTCGTCGGCTTCGCCAGATGCGACTCGAAGAACGAGGTCAGCGGCAGCTTCAGCTCCACCCCATCGATCCTCGGCCCCGACGCCAAACGACGGAAGCCAGGTAGTCCCTTCCTCCCCCCATGCAAGTGACTCGGTCATTGGTGTCCGGACAAAGCCGGGGTGGATCCCGAGGACAACGACCCCAGTCGCAGCCACCTCGGCTGCCGCCATCTCCGTCAACCTTGCGATCCCCGCTTTCGCACAGGCGAAAGCCGACACATTCTCGCCCTGACGGTCACCAAGGTTGCCGTACACCGTCACCACACGACCGGCGCCGACGGGAAGCATGGTCTTGAGCGCTTCGCGGACAGTGAGCATCGTCCCACGGAGGTCGATCTCAACCGCCCTCCACCAGTCGTCGACGTCAACGGACTGGATCGGCCCGAGGGCTTCAGCGACCCCAGCGAACGTCACTACGAGGTCCGGGACACCGACCCTGTCGGTAGCTCGTTCGAAGGCGGATGCGATCTGCTCCGGGTCGCTGACATCGGCCTGTTCGACTGTCATCCACTCGTCGACCAGGCTCTCGCTCGATCGAGCGAAACCCACGACGGTGGCACCAACGCTGGCAAGGTGGGTGGCAACAAAGAGGCCGATGCCACGGCTCGCGCCCGTCACGTACGCCACCTGACCGTCGAACCTATGGTTGATCACAGGACCCATCTTTTCACTTTGTCAGAGGACTGGCTCGCAATTCGAAATCCCGTCTCCGAGCACAACAGTCCCGGCGATACCGGGTGTTCCCATCGTCCGGAAATGTCGTCTACTCAGTCGGGCCAGAACGTGCTGCCGTTGGTTTCGGCGGCAACACGCATCTCGTCATGGACTGCGTGGGCGTACAGTTCTAGGACGAGTCTCGGGTTGGTATGACCCAACCAGTACTGGACAGTCCGAAGGTCGATACCTGCGGCGACCCATTGTGTAGCCGCGGAGTGCCGGAGACCGTGAAACGTGAACCCCTCTATGCCTGTGGCCTCAAGGGCCGGTACGAGCACTCGTTTGCGGAAGTTCGATCGCCGGATCGGGCCACCTGCTGAGTCGACGAACAGCAGTCGACCAGGCTGCTGCTGTATGCCGTAGCTCTCGATGTGCGCTGCCAGCTCGGCCCCTAGTCGATCGGGCATGTCGATGGTGCGCACTCCGGCTT
>JAAETH010000586.1 GCA_024228575.1 Actinomycetes bacterium | reverse complement strand
CGTCTCGTGAAGCGTTGGGGGTGCAGCGGTGTGGGTGTCGATGCGTCCTTGCCTTGTGTGACGCAGTTCCGCGAGGCGAACGTCAGAGCTGGATTGTCCGACTCGATTGAGGTCGCTCACGGTGATGGGGCACACTTCGAAGCCGAGCCGTCGTCATTCGACGCGACGTTTTGCCTGGGAGCCGAGTGGATATGGGGTGGTTTCGAGGGAACGCTCGAGGCGCTTGCCGCGTTGACCAAACCCAACGGCTACGTCGTTGTTGGTTCACCGCACTGGCGGGTCGACCAACCGTCGCCGGAGTACCTCGAGGCGATGGGACTGACGCGAGAACAGTTCGGGAGCCATGCGGATCATGCGTTAGCCGGTGATGCGCTCGGTCTCCGCTTGTTCTACGCCTTGATGTCGAGTCGCGATGACTGGGATCTGTACGAAGGACTCCGGACCAGGGCACTTCAACGATGGTTGCTCCAGAACCCTGATCACCCCGACCGTGACGAACTCGACTCCAACCACAACCGCGACGCATACATGCGTTGGGGACGCGAGCAACTCGGCTGGGGCATATACCTGTTCGTGAAGCCATAACTCGACACAGCGGCGATTCGGCCCCACATCTGGCTCTCAGGCTGATTCTCAGGATTCTCTCAGGTTCGCTCCATACGGTTCGACACAACGGGCGGGGGCAACTGGAGAACACCAAATGCAATCCAACGACGCGACCCGCTGTTTCCGCCGTGTATTGATGCCCCTCACATTGGTCATCACCGGCGTGTTGTTCGCCGTGCTGTACAGCGGTGGCGCCGGCGCCTCAGGGCGGGCGCCAACCCTCCCCGACACCCCGTACGACTATGACGGACAGACACTTCCTGGTCATTTCGCCGTGGACGCCATCCCCGGAGGACGCCAGTCGTCGGTGTTGGCGACAGACAACACACCGGACAACAACCCCACCACCGACGCGGGAGCCACGCTCGGGCGAGTCCTGTTCTACGACACCAATCTGTCGGCCAACGGGACCGTTTCCTGTGCGTCGTGTCACGTGCAAGAGTTTGGTTTCTCCGACCCGCTGGTGCTGAGCCTCGGTTTCGACGGCGGCACGACTCGCCGCAACTCCATGGGCTTGGCCAACGCCGCCTATTTCGAGGATGGGACCTTCTTCTGGGACGAGCGTGCGGCCACGCTCGAAGACCAGGTGCTAGGACCGTTCCAGGACCCGGTGGAGATGGGGCTGACGCTCGCGCAATTGGAGTCGATCGTCGACGAACAGGCCTACTACGACGAGCTGTTCGTCGATGCGTTCGGCGACTCGTCGGTGACGTCGGATCGAATCTCGCTGGCGTTGTCGCAATTTGTGCGGAGCATCGTCACCACGGGGTCGCGCTACGACGATGGCCGGGCACAGGTCACCGACCCATTGCGGTCGTTCCCCAACTTCGACGCGCAGGAGAATCAGGGCAAGGCCTTGTTCTTCCGGGGCGGTTCGGGGGTTGCGGCGTGTTCTAGTTGCCATGTCACCGAGGCGTTCGTGAACCCTGACCGCGGTGGGTTGAACAATGGGCTGGATCTGGTGTCGACCGACGATCTTGGTTTGGCCGAAGTCACCGGTCGTACGCGGGACGAGGGCAGATTCAAGACTCCGTCGTTGCGCAACATCTCCCTGACCGCGCCGTACATGCACGACGGCCGGTTTGCCACGCTGGAGGAAGTGGTGGAGCACTACTCCACCGGTGTGCAGGACCATCCGAACCTGTCCGGTCCGCTGGACGGACCTGACGGCCCCCTACTTCGCAACTTCACCGAGGAGGAATCCGCTGCCCTTGTGGCGTTCCTGCACACCCTCACCGATGAGGACATGATCACCAACGAGGCCTTCTCCGATCCGTTCGTGGACGTGGGCCCCACGAGCTGTGCCGATGGCTACTTCCTGGGTGAGACGGATGGCGACATCTACGGGTTCGGCGATGTCGAGTCGGTCTCCGGCGACGCAACCGGCATGGCCACGGTGGTGGACATCGCTGCTGTCACCGAGACCTGTGGCTGGTTGACGCTGCACTCCGATGGCACCGTGACCGCCAGCGTCGGCCAGTACGACCCCGGCAACATCAGCATGGCCGGACTCCAAACGGGCGAGCGGCTGACCGCCATGAGCGTCACCCCAGACGGTCGTGGAGCCTGGGCGTTCACCAACATCGGCCGGGTGCTCACCATGGGCACAGCAGAGCTGATCGACGACGGCGCCGGGCACACCGACCTGCTCTACCTGGCGCTTCGTGGCGAGATCATCGACAGTGTGGTGACGCCCGACGGTGCCGGCCTCTATATGTTGGGCGACGACGGCGGGATCTTCACGTTCGGAACGGCGACCTACGCAGGCAGCGTGCCCGGGTTGGGACTGACCGACCTCGGCGGTGCAGTGGTGGGCCTGGTTCCCGACCCAGACGGCTCCGGGTACTGGGCGGTCGCGGCCGATGGTGGTGTGTTCGCATTCGACGCCGACTTCCGCGGGTCGTTCCCGGCACTCGGCATGGGATCGCTGAACCAGCCGATCGTCGGCATGGTCGCCTATGGAAACGGCTATCTCCAGGTGGCATCTGATGGCGGCGTGTTCAACTTCAGCAATCGTGCGTTCAGCGGTTCCTTGGGAGCCAGTCCGCCCAACACCCCCGTGGTGGCCATCTCGCCCAGCGGCTGAAGTCACGGGGCTTTGGCGATGGAGCCTGCAAATTGGTCCAATCCCAGGAGTCATCTGGGAGCCCCAGCGATGCCGAAGCCGAATTGAGAACGGGTTCCGGAGTTGGCCCACGGCCGGCCCCGGTGAGCCTGGATCTGGAAGCGGAATTCACCCTTCCGCTCGAGACTTGATCCAACCACTGAGTGTCGCCTAGGGTGGCGTCGACTGACATCTCGGGTCACTATGAGTGGCCGTGGTGAGGGGGCACGACATGTGCGGGGACTGGGTTCGGGTTTGTGTTGGGGGTTTGATTGCACTGCTGATCGCGTCGATGCTGTCTTCAATCCCAGCCGACGAGGCCGCTGCGGTGACAGGCTCGGCGGCGACGCCGGAGCCGAAGGCGATCACGTCCGACGGTGGGTACTGGATGCTTGGAGACGGTGGAGAGGTGTATGCCTTCGGCGACGCGGCCGACTTCGGCGACGCAACCGACCGTTTCACGAACGCCGGGTTTGCGGCGTTGTTGGCGACCCCGACTGGACAGGGGTATTGGATTCTCAGTCGACACGGATCGTTGTGGCCCTACGGTGATGCGGCAACGCTCGATCATCCTTCCGGTTCACGGCGAAGCGGCGAACTCGTCTCTTTCGGGGCGGTAACACCGAGTGGAAATGGAGTGTGGGCCTTCACCGATACCGGTCGGGTCATCGCGGTGGGAGATGCGGAACACCACGGGGATATGGACGGCATCGATCTGGCCGGTTCAGTGGTTGCGGCTGCGGTTACCTCGAGCGGTAGCGGTTACTACATGATTGGCTCCGATGGTGGGGTGTTCAGCTTCGGAGACGCCGTGTTCCGGGGATCGGTTCGCAGCGCACTGAACGGAGGCTTCCCAGCCGCGCCGGTTGTCGGCATAGTTCCGACCCCGGACAACTCCGGCTACTGGCTGGTTGGTGCCGACGGTGGGGTCTTTTCGTTTGGTGCTCCCTTCAGGGGTTCAATTCCTGGTGTACTACCGCCAGGAACGAGCCTCGCCAAACCGATCAACGGCATGGTTGCCTACGGGGACGGGTATCTCATGGCCGCCTCCGACGGTGGTGTATTCACGTTCTCTGACAAGGCATTCTTGGGCTCGCTCGGTGCAGATCCCCCGGAAGAGCCCATTGTTGGTATCACGCCCTTGCCATCGGCTCAATCGAGCGGGCTCGCGTTCGAGCTGTTTGACAAGAACAGCAGAGACATTGCTGATCACCTCACGACAAAATACGGCGACGAGGGTGGATGGGTTGCATTCGCAGCTGCTCTCGAACGCGGCTACAGCTGGACCGAGATCTGGCTTGGAGCTGTCGTGGACGACTCGATCACGGCAGACGGGCAGGTCTTCTTCGACGGAGCGCTCATCAATCCGTCGAACGCGCCTGCAGGTGTGTTCGAGCTTCCCTCGCTGGAATTGGCGTTTCGGTCGTCGACAAGGCACATCATCGGCTCATTCGGAGATCTCCTCAACGATGATCTCGACTGGGCAGAACCGGGCTTGGACCGTGGTCGTCGAGCAATCGTTCTCATATCCGCGGTGGCCAAACTGGGCTACAGCCTCGAGCAGATCGTCAATGCGATCGTGCTCAATGAGGTAGTCGTGGTATTCCGTTCCGACTCGTGTCCCGTCCTCTACACCAAGGGCGGTTTTGTTGTCCAGCCCGCCGACGACGTCAATTCCGTTCTCGGGGAACGCTGTCGGAACTGGATCCGCGCTGAAGGCACGGAAGTGGAGAAGGACTACTTGGTTCCGCTCAGCGAGCAGACGGATCCCGCTTCGTTCGATGAACTCGACAAGAACGATCCGCCTCTTTCTGGAGTATGTGAATATGTGAGTCAGTTCGGCATCGGCCTGGTCTGCGCTGATGGTGTCCAAGAGGCGTTCGGCTCATACGCGGTGTACTTCCTCGAGGAGGAGACACGAACCACGGATTGTTTCAACACCACGACAGGTTCGTCCGTTGGCTGGGAAGCCTCGCACGTTGGCTCGTTCCGCGTCACCCACGACTTCGCCAGCGTCGAGGAGGCCAAACCCGAACTAGGGGTCTGGAAGCTGACCTTTACTGTGAGGTGCCTGAAGTATGCCTACATGGAAGAGACATGGGCCGCCGAAACCATCGTGTCCAATGTGGACGAGAGTTATGCGAGAGCGATAGTCGCTGCGATCGGCGAAAAGGTCGAAGACCGAACCGGTTGTGGCTACTTCTCTTGGCCCTACTGTGAGATGTCCAACGACGGTCTACGAGGAACGATGACGAAGGCGAACGCCGAGTAGTTCCACCGTCCAACGAGTCGAGCACTTGTGACAATCAAGTGGATGATGTCGGGCTGCTTCGAGAAACGCCCCCAACCCGAGCCCTAGCGACGGCCCAGCGAACGCAACAACAGGCCGACCAGGAAACCGATCGCGGCCCCGGTAGCCATGGCAGCAGATGACCCGAACAGCACCGTCGACTCGTTGATTTCGACGTTCCTTCCGACGGCGATGCCGACGCGGCTCCCCGTGACCCCCACAGCGTGAGCCCCGGCAATACCAACGACGCCTTCGCTGACCGAAACCTCGTGGGCCCCGGCAACCACGGCCCCTCCCTGCGTGATCTCGATGTCGCCCTTGGCCAGGACGGCCTGGGCGCCTCCCTGGGTCACAGAAACATCGCCGCCGGCGAGCATCAGCTGGCTACCGGCACGCTCGATCGACAGGTTGCCTTGGGCCATGGCGATGGTGCTGCCGGCCCTCTGGAGGCGCACGTTGTTTCCCCGAACGAACGGGAAGAATCCGAAACGTGCCACCTCGTCGTGATCTGGGTGTTCGCCGTTCACGTGGATCTCCTGGGTATGGACTCGTCGTTGTGTCGACGATGGTACGAGGTTCGTGTCGGCTGGAGGGTTCAGCCGAAGGTCGCACACATCGCCCGGATCGTGTATTCGTGCTGCCCTGGGCTCGTGGGAACTCTTGCGTTCCCTGCTTGCTGCGTCTCCTGCGAGAGCCTGACCGTCCTCGATCGGCCCGAAGATCACCTCGAGTGCGTCGATGCAGCCGGCGATGGTGCCAAACGGGGCCGTGGCACCGATGTGGTCAGGGACGGCAGCTGTGACCGGCCGGGCCGGGCAAGAGGGCAAAGAGGTGGCTGACCGCCACGACGTGACCGTCGTCGTCGAGTCCGGCCACACTCCAACATGCCCCCTCGACGAGTTCGGGACTGCTCATGGCTGGATGTGGCTCGTTCGACGAACCACCGAGCCACACTGCGGTATCGGTTCCCTGCCAACCCCAGATGGGACCACCGGGCCCACCGACGACGAGCTGATAGTTGACGGCGTCGGGTACTGGTTCCCACTCGAAGAGCGGGGCCGGGTCGGTGGAGCCAGCCACCGGTCCGAGGACCTTTACCTCGGGCACGCCTTCGACTATGGGCTCACTCCTCGGGGGTTCGGCGGTCGTCAGGGTTGTCGAGGGCTCCGGGTCTGAGTCGCTTTCAGAGGAACCCCCACACGCTGTCCCCGCGAGCGCTCCCATGGTGAGGATTCCCGACAAGAGGCCAATCGAGAACTTCACTGTCCACCTCCATGGGCCGCTACCGCCTTGTCGTACAGGTTGGTGTACCCGAAGTTCGCGGCGGCGACGGCTATGTCGATGATGGTTTCGAAGTCCGAGTTGGACACCGCCTGGTCGAGGGCGCTGTCGAGAGCGCTTTCGAAGCCGTCATAAAGAAGCTGGTTTGCCGAACCCGGTGCCCCCGGACCGACCGCCCCATGACTGGCGCTCGTGACAAGCAACGAGATCAGGTCTTGGGCGGTGAATGCCTCGGGTTCCTGAAGGACTCGCCCGAGGATGATCTGAAGGATCTCCTCCAACCAGCCCTGACCACTCTCATCGGCGAGGAAGTCATCGGGTATCAGGTCACATAGCTGAAGCTCGATGATCTGTTCGCGGATCGTCAACACCGAGTTCACCATCACGAGAACCGAAAGGGCGTCGAGCGGTTCGTCGCTCGTGAGCAGAGAGTGGGCTAGCTCCTGCATGATCGCGACGGTCTTGGCGAGCTCTGCGACATCGACGACGCCAGACTTGGGCCACATGTGAAACACCGTCGTCAGGTCGTTGGTGACCACATCCTCGGCGGTGGTTTGTGACGGGATTGCCGCGCTGACCATGATCCCGAGACCCTTGGCGTCGACGATGGTCCCGACCACCACTCCACATTCGTGACCGCTCGCTGCGAAGGTCCACTCGACTTCGGTGGGCTTCTCGCCGGAGACCTCTTCGAGGAAGTTCCCGTTGCTATCCCAGACCTGTGTGGCCCAGGTGACGGTTCCTCCTGCAACGAGGTTGCCCGCCGTGCCCGAGAGACTCAAGGTGCCGTACTGGCGGTGCTCCGACGCGATGTTTGCAGGATGGATCGAGGTCACGTTTGTCCCGAGTGTCCATCCGATGTCGACGTCCATCGTCCCACTCGTGATCTGGCCGTTCGCTCCTACCGTGGCCTGAAGTCCGATCGTTGAATGATCGATGATCGCAACGGATAGATCGCCGTTGCCCTGCCTGACGTAGGCCCCGGAGACCAGAATGGTCCCTTCCCATGGTCCGCTGCTCAGCACGATCTCGGCCGATTGGGCCGAGGCGTTGTTCGCCGGAGCCAGACCCGCTGCGATCAGCCCGATGGTGGCCAGGAACAATAGCGAGCGCCGTTTCCTCATGGCTGCCTCCCCAATCGGCACGGTGCCCGATTCGGCGCGAACGATCGGGGCCTGGTGCCTGTCAGGGCCATGGTTCCACAGATCGCCTGGCTATTGCCCGATATCCGCGTTCAGACGCTGTTCGGCGCTTGCAAGTACCACGGCAATTGGGGTCTGAGCCCGTTGTCGCAGTGCGCTCCGAGACGGGTTCGGCTAGAGCAAGGGAATAGTCGTGAGTGCCTGGGAGTGCAAGCCCTCGAGGCCCGCTGCGATGCTGGCGGCTAGCACCGACGGTGCCGAGATACCGACGAGCATTGGTAGGACTGCGACGATCTGGCCGTGACCCTAGTTGGGGGACTTGCGAGCCACCCGGAGAAGGGGAACTCCAACGCGCGAGTGGTCAGGATCGAGGGCTAGGGCGGATGGCGATGCCGCGACGCTTGAGCTCGTTGCTATCAGTTCGGCTTGAGACGTTGTGGAGTTTGGCCACGGTGTCCAGACTGGCGCCCGTTTCGTAGGCGAAGGCTGCCCTCCGTGGCTTGGCTATCGGAGAGCTTGCGGACGCCTCCGATGGCCTCACGCGTCCTCCTCGCTCTAGATGTGTGGTTCCAAGGGGTGGTGGTCTCGGTGATGTGCCGGCCTGTTATTGGTTGGCTGGCCGAACCATCGCAGAAGCTGTCGTAGTCGTACCGGTGCCGGAGATTCTGTGTGCCAGTTCGCGACATTCACACGATCTGGGGGGCATTTCTCCACCGTGGCGCCGAGAAGTCGTCCCCAGATCGCCCAAGGGTGGGATAGCCGCCCCCAGATTCCTCACCAGCCGTTGTCAAGCCCGGTCATACTCCCGATGATCGCCACCGCTTGGAACCACTCATTTGGGTGCCCCGAACTGGTGAGGTGCCGACAGCCTGTCTACTGGGTGGTGTTGAGCTGTTCGGCGATCGCTTCGGCGGTGGGCCCGGACTCATACAGCGCCACGATGACCGGAGCCGAGGGTCTCGGATTCTGGCGCGATATCGGCCCTGCTGTGTTTGGCCTCGACCCCGTCGGCTGCGAAGCAGAGCAAGCCTCGCCCAATGGTTGGATAGTCGCCCGCTGGTCCACGAGGAACCCATGTCGGAGGGCCCTTTTCGGTCCAGACCGACCGTCATCCATCTGCGTGGGCTGCACCCACGCCGCGACAAGATCTGCTCGATCGGGTGTGCAGACGGAGCGCTTCTACTGGTACGTTCGCGTTCCGGTGACCGGCAGTGGTGAGCTTCCAACCAAGGCAGGGGCTGCTCTTCTGGGTCTCGCGCTCGTCGCTGGCGGCTGCGTTTCGTACGACCCCAATGGGCTCGACCCGCTCACGTCGACGTCGCTGCCCGACAGCTCATCCAGCGACGAGACCACGCTGGCCGACTCCAGTTCGCTTGGCGAGGGTGATACGACACTCTCGCTTGACCTAGACGTCGTCTACGTGCCCAACACCTGCTACATAGCGGACCCCGAGGCCGACGGAAACGAGGTCTCGTGCGATCTCGCGCACACCATCGAGATATATGACGTGTTCTTCCTGCCCGACGACACCGACCCGGCGCTCCTGCTCGAGCGAGCGACTGAGGTCTGTAGTACAGCGTTCCTCGACCGTACAGGCGTCCACATCAGCTTCGCCAACATCTACAGCAGACGGTGGATCCGCCCAACGCCGGAGTCATGGCACCTCGGCTCGCGTGATGTCGTTTGCTACGTCGAGTACCCAGTCCCGGTCGATGTGCGATTCGAGGAAGTCGACCCGCTTCGAGCCTTCGGCAAACTGTCGGTCTTCGGCCTCGAGGTCGGCGGCTGCGTCGCCGAGTACGACGCTTCGGTCGTCAGCTTCGACCTCGTGTCGTGCGATGAGCCCCACGAAGCCGAGGTATTCGTCGCCCAGGACCTGCCGGATGAGTCCTACCCGGGCAGCGCCACGCTCGAGGAGATCGCCGACGAACTCTGTTTCGGTGAGCAGTTCGCGGCCTTCATTGGCGTTCCGTACGCCGATTCAGTGTTCTTTGCCCTTCGACTGTTCCCGGCGGAACAGACATGGAGCGACGGCGATAGAGCCATCAGCTGTGTCGTGGTAGCGGAGGGCAAAGAACAGATCACCGGCCCACTTGCAGGTTCCAACCGCTGAGCCCGTGCCAGGAATGGCGAGGTGGGCCAGTCGAACTCAGCCGAAGGTCGCTTCTCCTCTGTAGAAACCCTCGGGGATCAGCAGACCGCGCACCAGTTTGGACATGGGCGTGTCCATGTCGGTGAGCTGGTCTGCAGCGGCGAGCAGGGTGTCGCCCAGCGCTGTGCCGCCGAAGATCCACTTGTTGAGCGCAGCGTGATTGGGAGAACCCGAACCCGGCTGGGCTTCGATCGCTTCGTGGTAATGGGTTCGCAGATCGTCTGCCAGGTGACGGACCAGCAGGGGCATCTCGAATACCCACTCGATGTCGCTCTCTGGCAGCTCGCCCGAGTCGGCGAACCCTCCGATGGCTTTCGCCACCTCGTCGACCTGATCGGTGGCCGCTCCGCTGGCGCCGAACAGGGTCCGTCCTCCACGGCTGGTCCGGGTCTCGGCCGACCAGGGCTTCAACCTCGCCACCTCGGCGAGTAGCCGTCCGGTCAAGCTGTCATCGGTCTTGGGGCCGAGGTTCAGCGGGCAGGCCCACTGTTGGGCTTGCACTTCGTCGGGTGGGTCGATCGGATAGTCCTCGATGGTGTGCTCGGTGGCCGTCTCGAGCAGTCGAAATGCCGCTCGCATGACGTTCTTCTGGAACGACGGGTCGTCGGCCGAACCGAGGGGGCGACCGAGGTCGAACGAAACCCACAACGCTCGTGGCGGCTTCGTCCTCTCGGTCTGGGGGCGGATGAGGCTGATCGAAGTCGTGGCCACACCGGCTCGCTCGATGTAGTGGGAGAGAGCGCCGACCGCG
>JAAETH010000585.1 GCA_024228575.1 Actinomycetes bacterium | reverse complement strand
GACGAGGGTTTGACGGTCGCGCTCACCAGCGATCGAGCCCGCGCTGATGCCGGGAATGATGAACAACAAGATGATGAGCTCGGCCGTGAGTACCCATTCGAACATCGAGCGCCCGGTACGGACGGTGAGAGCCGAGATGGGGTCGCCGCTGAAGGAGCTAGTTGCCTCGCTGCCCTTGTAGGCCAGGAACATGACCCCGATCAGCAGGCCCAGAAAGAGGGTCAGGATGATCATCGACCTCATCGCCCGGCTGCGTTGTCGAAGCTCCCGGTCGAGCACCGGGTTCAGGGCATGGAGTCGCATCATTGGACGATCCCTTCGGTGATCTGGAGGAACAGGTCCTCCAGATCATGGGTCTTGACCGTGAACTCGGTTACCTCCCGGCCTTCACTGATCAGCCGCTTCAGTAGGTTCGCCTGCTCGCCCTCGTCGGCCACCGGATAGTCGGCCGTCTCTCCGTCGAGGAAGCGGACATTGACCCGGCGCCCACTTCCGAGTTGTTCGAGGATGGCTTCCGGAGGCCCTGAGGCCAGCAGCCGGCCGGCCTCGATAACGGCAATGTCGGAGCACATCTGCTGGAGCTCAGCCAGGATGTGTGAGCTGATCAGGACGGTTTTGCCCAGCCGTTGAAGCTCACCCAACAAGACCCGGAACTCGATCCTGGCCCGAGGGTCGAGGCCCGACGCGGGCTCGTCGAGGATGAGCAGATCGGGATCATGAACCAGGGCCCTGGCCAACGACAGGCGCTGCTTCATACCTCGTGACAGCTCGTCGACCATGGAGTCGCGCTTCACGTCGAGATCGACCAGCTCCAGCAAGCCTTCGATGAGCTCGGGCCACTCGCTCCGGGCAATCCCGTAGGCGGCGGCGTGGAACTCGAGGTACTCGTCGACTCGGAGGCGGTCATAGACCCCCATCACATCCGGCATATAGCCGAGACGACGCCGCACCTCCTTCGACTGGCGGATCGGGTCGGCCCCGCACACCATTGCCGTACCGGCGGTGGGTCGCAGGAGGGTGGCGAGGATGGCAAACGTGGTCGACTTGCCCGCTCCGTTGGGGCCGATCATTCCGAATACTGAACCGCGGGGTACGTCGAGGTCGAGCTGGTCGAGGGCCATCAGCGACCCATAGCGCTTGGTCAGTCCTCGAGTGGACACCAGAAGATCGGTTTCAGGCATCGGCCTCTCCCTCCTCCTCGGCCTTCTCATCGCCAGGAGACCCGAACCGCAGGATCTCGTCGTCGGCGGTTGCGGGTCTGAGGTCGGGGAACGGGTTGGCCTGCTGCCAGAACTCACAGCCCATCATGACCCGCATGTAGAGCTCGTTGTCGTCCAGAGCGGAGGGGGGTACGTCGAGTATCACCCGGTCGTTGGGGGCCTGTTGGACGCCGGCAGCCAGCCACTCGGATCCATCCCATACATCCATGGCGGCGATACTTCTCCTCGAGAGATCCAGAACCGGATTGGTCTGCACGGCCTCCGAGGTCTTCAATCTCAGTACCAAGGGAAACTCAGCACAGGCGTTGTCGGCAACGTCGGTGATCTGTCTCGTGTTCAAGCCTCGCAGCAGCTCCAGCTGATAGTCCTGGTTGGCCAGGACGTCGGGTTGGAGGCGGTTGGCGGATACGAAGGCGGTCCGACCCGAATCGATCACCGCTCCTCGGGTGGTGAGAACCGGGCCAGGCTCTTCCTTGGTCCACCCCAGGACCAACACGAACCCGGGAGTTCGGAGGATGGGTCGCCCCGCCAACCATTGCATCAGGATGCCGGGATTGACGGCGCTGTCGTCGCTGTTCCACGGGTCGTTGGCCCACATCCGCTCGATGAGGGGGTCGTTGCCCATAGGAGGCACGTTGGCGTCGCGTAGGGTGACCTCAGCCGACTCACCCGGGCCGATGGAACCGATCCGCTGGAAGCCTTGGCCTGAGGCCACCAGTACCTCCTCCAGCTCGTGGCTGGTCAGGTTGGTGACGGTCCCGGTGAGGCTTCCGTCGTCTTCGACCAGGTCGACCAGCCAG
>JAAETH010000584.1 GCA_024228575.1 Actinomycetes bacterium | reverse complement strand
CAACCCAGCCCATCTTGATCCCCTCCCACCGGTCGACGCCGGCCAGCGCTATGTGGAGTTCATGGGCGGGGCCGACGAGGTCTTGGATCGGGCCCAGCGATCCTTCGACGAGGGGGACTACCGCTGGGTGGCAGAGGTGGTGAACCATCTGGTGTTCGCTGACCCTGAAAACCAGCGGGCCCGTCAGCTCCAAGCCCGAGCCCTGGAACAGCTCGGATACCAGGCCGAATCGGCGACCTGGCGAAACGCCTACCTGATGGGAGCCCAGGAGCTGAGATTGGGGTCACCGACGAAGGTCCGGATCCCCACCCGGGACATGTCGAGCGCCATGACGGCGGAGCAAATCTTCGACACCATCGGGGTCCGTTTCGACCCCTCCACCTTCGCCCCTGAGTCAGCGACGTTCAATATGCACCTCACCGACATCGACGAGGACCATGTGCTCGGTGTCTGCCGATCCACTATTCACCACACCGGTGGCCAACAGGCCGACGGGGCGGACGTTTCGGTGAGGCTTACTCAACGGCTCCTCTTCGAATCGATCGGCGCCCCCGGCGCCTTCGACGCTGAAGGGGTTGAGGTCGAGATCACGGGAGATCGTCAGCTGTTCATCGACTTCATGGCCGGCTTGGACGTATTCTTCCCTCCCCCCATCATCGAGCCCTGAGTGGCTGTTCTCGACCCCTGCCGACCAGAGCGGGCGGCAACGGGAACGTAGAGTTCGGAGATGTCATGGCGATGGGTGCTGGCAGTGGGGCTGATGGTGCTCAGTGCCTGT
>JAAETH010000583.1 GCA_024228575.1 Actinomycetes bacterium | reverse complement strand
TGTTGTCGGTCCCAGTTTCGGTCTTGTTGGGCTGATCTTCGACGAGGGTGAGCTGACCTTGGGTACCGCCCAGTTCGCTGGTGCTGTTATCTGGGGCGGCGGTTGCGGGGATGATGCCGTCGAGGATCATCGATGCGATGACGTCGGCTCCGCGTTGGGCGTGTGTACGGCGTTTGGCTCGGTCGGTGATGGTGTGCATGTCGTGGTGGTAGGCGGCGCTTTCGCGCCGGTCGTATTCGGCCTTGATGACCGCACCGGTGACGGGGTCGAGTTCGGCGTTGATCCAGATCATGTTCTGGTCGTTGATGCCACACGAACCGCGGCGGGCTTTGCGTTGGCGCTTCAACCGTTTCTCAGCGTTGTCGGCATCCGCGTCCTTGATGGCTTGGGTGACCGCGTCGCGTGTTTCGTCTGCGTTCTGGGCGTGGGCGTCGTCGAGCAGTCGGGCTTTCATATCGGCTGGTAGGTCGGCTTTGGCGATCGCGTCTGCTTGTTCGGTGTTGATACGACCATCGGCCAAAGCAGCGGCAATGTCGGGGTGGGCTTGGAGGCGTCGGGCGCGTTCGGTGGCTTCGCGTTGGGCCTTTCGCGATGGAGGTGGTGTCGACTCATCCTCATCTTCGCCGCTGTCAGAAGCCTGGCTGTCGGTCTTCTCTTCGTCGGGGTCGGGTTTGCCGCGTTTGGGGCTAGCGGCACGCCGGTCAGCCCTGTCGATAGCCGACAACAACAACGCCTCGTGGCCATCGATGCGAGCCCGCACGAAACGTTGACGACCCAACAACGCGTCGAGTGTGTGGCGTTCCATGTTGTCGAGTTCTTCGGCCCCATAGAAGGGCACAACCATTTCCCTCACCCACGGAACACTACCGGAACATACGTTCTACAACAAACAGAAACGTCAGAAATTCAGGGAAACACAAAAAGGCCGTCCAATAGCCATCAACACATGCCAATGCCACCGGCCGACGCTGCTCGGACTCCGATCGTGAACCTACTCAGACGGTGGGACCACCTCGCGAATACACCCGCCCGTGCCCGCTTGGCTTGTGGGACCAGCGACGAATTAGTCTCGCCGGATGGAACTTGTGGACAGGGTCACGGTTGTAACGGGCGGCGGGAGCGGCATAGGTCGCGAGTCGGCGAAGGCGTTCGCCGCCGAGGGTGCGAGGGCCGTGGTCGTTGCCGATCTGAACGAGGAGAACGCGAAGCGAGTTGCATCCGACATCGGTCCTGTCGCCAGGGGAGTGCGGCTCGACGTTTCCGATCGCGATGCAGTGTTCGCCCTGTGCCGCGATGTCGAGGACGAGCACGGTCCGATCGATGTGTTCTTCTCGAATGCCGGATACGGACAACCGGGAGGCCTCGACCTGTCCGCCGAAGACTGGCAGCACATGATGGACGTGCACTTCACGTCACATCTGTATGTGGCCCAGGCGTTGGTTCCCGGCATGGTCGCCAGGGGAGAGGGATATCTGTTCAGCACTGCCTCGGCCGCGGGGTTGCTGACCCAGATCGACTCGGGTCCGTACGCCGTCTCGAAAGCGGCCGCGGTGGCCTTCGCCGAGTGGCTCGCCATCAACTACGGCGGTGACGGCGTTCGGGTCTCGGTGTTGTGCCCCCAGGCGGTGCGCACCAACATCATCGGCGACGACCTCACGGAATGGGATCGCGGCAATCAGGCCAGCCAGGACGGTGTGTTGTTGCCAGAACAGGTTGCCCAGATGGTCGTCGAGACCATCCGAGAGGAACGGTTCCTGCTGCTGCCGCACGAACAGGTCGCGACCTATATGAAACGCAAGGCCGAGGATCCCGACCGCTGGATCGGCGGGATGCAGCGCTTGAAGAAACGCCTCGGAGGCTGACCGCCGAGCCGGACTTTGTGGGGTTTCGGGTGAACTCCGCAGCCACGCCGTCGTCAGTGGTCGAAACCTACAACTGGTCCCAGGGTCCACCCGAGAGGTACTTCCAACCGGCGTCGGGGAGAAGGGCGACAGCCGTGCCGCCGTACTTGTCGAGCACTGCCTGAGCAGCGTGAACCACGGCACCAGAAGAAGTGCCTGC
>JAAETH010000582.1 GCA_024228575.1 Actinomycetes bacterium | reverse complement strand
GGGTTCTACCGGGAGGACTTCCGTAGCCGCCTCCGATCACTGGTCCAGCTCGTCAGGCCTGATCTTGGAGTATCTGCCACCGATGTAGCCCTCGATGCGTCCGGCGGCCACCGAGCCGTAATATCTGACCTGATCGATGTTGAGTCTGGCGACACCCCTGAGCATCCCGCCAATGGGCCGGATCACCCAATAGAGCGCCCGGTTTGGCCCAAATCGATGACGACCGAGGACAAATCCGTGTCCCCTGCCGTACCGACGGGCCCGTCGCCTCATCGATCGATCGGGGTTCTCGGTGTCTAGCCGATCGTGGTGACCGATCAGGTCCGGGTCGTACAGCAGCGACTGTCCTTGTGAGAGGAGTCGGAGGCTGAGATCCTGTGCCTCACACGACTGCCAGGGGGTCGGTGCGCCAACTCCGATCTTCGGGTTGTATCCGCCGACCGACCGGATCGACGTTGTGCGGAAGAATGCCATCCACTCGATATGGGTCGTGAAGACGTTTGACCGGTCGACCAATACCCGGGACGCCTCAAAGCGTCCGTTGATCGTACGGCCTGCGGTGTCGGTCGGCCGGCCGAAGACGGCGTCAACGTGCTGCGATTTCAGAAGATCCAGACCCCGAAGCAAGGTGCCGGGAGGGTACCAACTGTCGTCATCGGGAAAGAGGACGGCGGCTCCGGAGGCCTCCGCAAGGCCGTGGTTTCGGGCGCGACTGGCCCCCCTGATCTCCGGCGTTCGGAGGTGGCGCAGGGGGTACGGCGTTTCGGCGGCCTTCAATACCGCCTCGAGGAGCGGTGTTGGGTTCTGGTCGACGATGATGACCTCGAACCTGACCCCCTCCTGATTGCCCAGGCTTTCGAGGAGTCGGCTCAGAGGCCCGGTCCGATCGAGCGTGGGAACGACCACCGAAAGGTCGAAGGCCGAACCGCGATCCGAGTCGGCGGTGCTCTCCGACACCTCCGCTGTCATCGGTTCGCCTTCTGCCACGACGCGGCCGATTCGACAGACCACATCGGTCCCAGCTTGGGGTGCTGCATCCACTCGGGGTGGACCGAACCGCGATAACCAGAGTCGGGCTCGTCCAGGCAGTACGCCCATGCAGCGATCACAAGCGCAGAGGCCTGTTCAGCGGAGAGTCCCATCGACGCCGCAGCCGACTCCAACCATGTGAAGCACTGTGCGGATTGGGGAAGTTCGTCGGCCCACAAGCTGCAAACCCAATCAACCCTCTCCCTCTTCGGTAGCGGGCCGAATCTGTGAACCAGGATGTCGGTGCAGACCGTCACAACGTCGAGCAGCGGGAAGCCGACAGGGCGTGCCGTCTCCCAATCGATGATGGCGAAGCCGGATAGGTCGGTGATGATGTTCAGCGTCGAGAGATCGCCGTGAGCGACACATGTTCCAATCGGCTCAACAGCTTGAACGGAGCGGCGGGCTCCAAGCCAGTGGTCCAGGTCGGGCGCGGTGATCTCGGGATCGTAGGTCGCGATTCCGACCTCCGTCGCCCACTCCACAACCCGGTGGGCCACCGAAGGCAACGTGGCCATGTGATGCGAAGCGAGGTGGGCAGAGAGTGTTGTGCCGGGCGCGGCCGGCTCGATGGCCGCATCGTTGCCCTCGATCGAAACCGTTCCGACACGTCTGGTGGCCGACGTTGCCAGGCGCGGAGCAAGACGACAGAGGATCTCGAGTGCCTCGGTCTCGGACTCGCGGATGAGTGGCCACGGATGGGGGTCCTCTTCGGGTTCGGGCCATGTCGTTCGCGCGAACTTCACGACCCAGCGAGGATGTCGCGCCTTGTCGTCGAAAGCGAACGCCACGATCTTTGCTCGATC
>JAAETH010000581.1 GCA_024228575.1 Actinomycetes bacterium | reverse complement strand
GGCCCCTGCGGTGTCGGCGGGCCAGTAGATGCGAACCGGTACACCGTCGATGGTGGTATCGGTTACCTCATCAAGGACAGGGCCTGGAGGTCGAGCTGCTGCGCCCTCGGCATGGCTCGCTCGGGCCTCCTCGATCGTCTGAGAATTGAGACGACGAGGGCTGCGGGCATCGAGCACGACCTGGATGTCGGGGTGGATAGGCATCCACCAATCTTGACCACGCTCAGGCAGCAAGGCAACGGCTGACGCTCACCAATCAGCATGCCGCCGTCGGCTGGCATCACCAATCGAGCTCATCGCGGTGGGGCACATCAGCGCCGGCCCTCGAACAGGTCAGCGCCGCGGCCGAGGCGGCACGCTCGGCGATCGTCTGCCATTGGCCAGCCTCGAGCGTCGATAGCTCGGCCCCACGATCAGCCGCTATCCCCCACTCCCACAGGGAGACGAGCACCGCGCCCACGATCGTGTCACCGGCACCGACCGTGTCGAGGACATCGACAGGTGGGGCCGGGGCATGAACCTGGCCGCTCCCGGTGACGATCGAGAGCCCATCAGCGCCGCGGGTCACAACCACGACCTGGACACCAGAGTCGAGCAGTCCCTCGACACAGGCGTCAGTCGAACGGTCAGGCCAGATCCAGGCCAGGTCCTCGTCGGATGCCTTGTAGATGTCGGTGTGGCGGAGCCAACGCTGGTGGAAGTGTTCCCACTGGGAGCGGTCATCGATCATCTGGGGTCGGATGTTCGGATCCAGTGACACCAAGCCATCGTGAACCTCGACGGTGGCCGCCAACGTCTGCGCCGTTGGCCCTCGGAAGAGGCCAAGCGTCCCCCCGTGCAGGATGTGGGGTGGGGGGCCGAGAGCGGTCAGATCGACCGTGGACAGCTTGGTATCGGCCGTGTCCGACCCCTCGAAGCGGAACCTGAGCTTTGGTGTATGTTCGACGATCGCTCTCGCCGTCGGCGCCGCTGATCGCTCACAGGCCGAGATATCGACACCATTGGCCGCCATGTGATCAATGATCTGGATGCCGTAGTCGTCGGTGGACGCACAGCCGACGAAAGCGCTGGGCCCACCGAAGCGAGCAACGGCGACCGCCACATTCATCGGTCCCCCACCAG
>JAAETH010000580.1 GCA_024228575.1 Actinomycetes bacterium | reverse complement strand
GCCTGGTTGGCCAGACATCCCGATCCGACCAATCGCCAACTCGCCCAGGCGGGTTACGTGGCGCCGCACTGGCCCGAGCCGTGGGGGTTGGGCGCGGACCCCGAGCTTCAACTGATCATCGACGACGAGCTGGCCCGAGCAGGCGTCGCTCTGCCAGACAGTGCGATCGCAATCGGCTGGGCGGGTCCCACAATCGTCGCCGGCGGCACCGAGGATCAGCAGCAGCGCTGGCTGCCGTCCATCCTCGACGGTTCCGACGAGTGGTGCCAGCTGTTCTCCGAGCCCGATGCAGGCAGCGATTTGGCCTCATTGCGCACCAGGGCCGAACTCGACGGCGACGAGTACGTCATCAACGGCCAGAAGATCTGGTCGACCTGGGCCAACCGCTCGAAGTGGGGCATTCTCATCGCCCGCACCGATTTCGACGCACCCAAACACAAGGGCATCTCGTATTTTGTGCTCGACATGGATACACCCGGGATCGAGATCCGCAAGATCATCGAGATGACCGGCGGCAATCATTTCAACGAGACCTTCCTCAGCGACGTTCGGATTCCGATCGAGAACCGGATCGGCCCAGAGAACGACGGATGGCGCCTCGCCAAGGTCACCCTTGGAAACGAGCGCGTTTCGCTCGCCGAGGGTGGTGTGCTCTGGGGTATGGGGCCCAACAGCTCCGAGTGTTTCGAGGAGATCAGGCACCGTGGAGCGGGGCGTGATCCGCTGATGCGTCAACGGGCGGCAAGGGCATACACGAACAGCGTCATCATCAGGCTTCTGGGCGACAAGATCGTCGAGTCGATGATGAAGGGCCGCGATCCGGGACCAGAGGCGTCGATCCGCAAGACACTCGCCGACCTCCACGGCCAGGAGCTGATGACTCTGGTGAAGGACCTGGCTGGTCCAGATGCGATGATCGGTCTACAGAACGAGGAAGCCGAAGAGCTCGACATGTGGCACTGGGGATACCTGTTCAGCAGGGCCCTCACCATCGGAGGCGGAACCACCCAGGTTCAGCTCAACATCTTGGGCGAGCGCCTGCTCGGCCTGCCCAGAGAGCCGAAATAGAGGATCCATTGAGGCAACGACGCACCCACGACGAGTTCGAGTACCTGCACTTTGAGCGGCTCGACGGCCACATCTTGAAGGTCACCATCGATCGCCCGGAGAACTGGCTCAACGCGGTCAACGCCCAGATGCACGAGGAGATGACCCAGCTCTTCCCGGTGCTCCAAGAGGAGACCGAAGCTCGGTGCATCCTGCTGACCGGATCGGGCAAGACCTTCTCGGCCGGCGGCGACTTCGACTGGTTCCCCCAGTTCCAGGATCCCGACCTCCTCGAGGAGGTCCGCAGGGATGGCAAGAGCCTCATCTGGGACATGCTCGATGTGCAGGTTCCCATCGTCGCAGCGGTCAACGGTCACGCGATGGGGCTTGGTGCCTCCATCGCCTTGCTCTGCGACATCATCTTCGTGGCCGAGTCGGCGACCATCGGCGACCCCCATGTGAAGGTCGGCATCGTCGCCGGAGACGGAGGCACGATCGCCTGGCCCCTCGCTGTTGGGCCTGCGCTGGCCAAGCAGTACCTGCTCACAGGCGACCCGATTCCCGCAGCGGAGGCGCACCGGATCGGGCTGGTCAACTTCGTCACCCCAGACGACGAGTGTGTCGACCAGGCTCTGGCCTTCGCGCGGCGTATCGCCGCCGGTGCCCCGAGGGCGATTCAGTACACGAAGATCGCGACGAACAAGCTCATCAAGGACGCTGCCAACACTGCTTTTGATGTGGCGGCCGCATTGGAGATCGTCACGTTCAAGACCGAAGATCATCAAGAAGCCCTCGCCGCTCTCAAGGAGCGCCGCGAACCGACATTCCGCAACCGTTGAGAGGATCCCCGATGGAGTTGTACGACGCCCTGATGACCACGCGCGCGATGCGCCGATACAGCGACGAGCCGGTCAGCGATGCGACCATCCAGCGCATCCTGCGTGCGGCCGTCCAGGCGCCGAGTGGTGGCAATATCCAGCCGTATCAGTTCATGGTCGTCACCGAGCAGGACGTCAAGGACAAGATCGCCGCCGTCTATCTCAAGGCCCACGAGCGCTACGAGCCGGCCATCCAGAAGTACATCCCGCCGTTCAAGGACGACGCTGCCGAGCGAAGCCATCAGCGCAATTGGCAGGCGACCGACGATCTGGCTCGCGCCATGGCGTCGGTGTCCGCGATGGTGCTCGTCGTGGTCCCCAAGATCTCGATGGCGATCGAGGACGACCAGGGGAAGATGGACGTCGGGCCCTTGTACGCGTCGGTCTACCCGGCCGTGCAGAACCTGATCCTCGCCGCCCGCAACGAGGGATTGGGCACCGTGTTGACCTCGGTGTTTCGTATCTACGAGGAAGAGGTGGCCGAGATCCTCGGCGTGCCCGATCGGTACGAGATCGTGGCGCTGTTGCCGCTCGGCTATCCGACGGGGAACTGGGGCGTTGCGAATCGCCGGGCTGCCGAGAGCCTCACCAGCTGGAACCGTTTCGGCGAGAAGCGCCCCGCCATCGAGGATTGACCCGCCCATCCCCTCCCTTCTCCGATCTGGGT
>JAAETH010000579.1 GCA_024228575.1 Actinomycetes bacterium | reverse complement strand
GCCGAGGACCTCGTCCACCACCACCTCAAGCCCAGTCATGCCAACACCGTCCCCACAACCACCGCGACCTCGGCGAACCCGAACCCGACACAAAACCACACCATCCGACCCCACCACCTACTACGGGTCACACCGTCCGGGGCCGGCCCGTCAGGACACCCCGACGCCAAATACAACTTGGCCGCCAACACCCACACCGCCGGAGTCCCCGGACACCCGACCGCATCGCTAGCGTCACGCCGACCGTCGAACAGCTCCTCGAGATAACGACTGTCGTCGTCGTCGAGAGCCACTAACACCTGAGAGAAAGTCATCCCACTATCCTACCGTCAGATAGTGGGGATCGACTAAACCGCCCCGCCCTTACCCTGCACCAACCGAGTGTGAACCGCCGCCACCGCCGTACGCAAATCCGACAGCTCCACATCAGCAGCGTTCGCCCGAGCCGACAACTTGTCCACCTTGGTATCAACCCGCTCAACATGCTCAGCTGTCGACGTCACCAAACCAATCAACCGGCCCACCATCTCAATAACCGACCCCTGCCCATCAATCGACCCGACCGCGTCAGCAACAACCTTCGCCTGTCGCTTCGCCATCAACGGGGCAACCGTCGTCACACCCGCAGTCAACACCGCAGCACCGCCCCCAACCAACGCTATTAACACTCCCTCATCCATGCCCTACCGATTCCATGTCTCCTAGCTCTGCCACTAGGAAAACTAGCCGGCAACCAGGGAAAACGGTAGGACCGGCCCACCATGCGCCCACAACCACACGTCGACCATTCCCGCCGATCACCAACAAGACCGGACAGGAGACACCAAAGGAGGTGATCAACACGAGACGATAAGCACAGGACAGGCCGGCCCACCCTCAGATCGTAGTACACTCCTACCCTGACACCCACCGGCACCCGCCGAGGACCAACAACCTCACACCGTGAGGACCTCACGGGAACAGAGCCCGGGATAGGAGAACCCCATGACAACACCAGACCCACGGTCATACACCGACAAGGTCAACAGCCTCGACGAACGAGGCCCCGAAGACCGCCCACCGCGCCGCCGACCCACCAAGAGCTCGGACGACGAAACCCGACGCCTGGCCGCCCTTAACCTCGCGGTCGCCCACCACACCGGAACCGGCGTCACCGCCTCCAGTGTGACCGCCACCGCCACCGAGTTCGAGGCCTACCTAGCTGACAGTCTCGCCGAGCTGGGACTACACCCCGTCAAAGTCGTCCCCCCCGCCGCCCCGTACCACGTCGAGTTCCCGTTCGACGTCAAGGCGGTGACGCCGGTTCCGGCGTGGTGGGAAGCAATCGCAGCGAGGGACGCCGAACGCAGGGCCGCGGCGTACTCAGCCCCACCAGACACACCCCTCTACATCGAACCAGACCCCGAGACCAGCCACGAGGCCGTCACCGGATTCGACGGGACCTCACTCAAGGTCGGCGACAAGGTCCGACCCAACCCCCACCCGACCGCCGCCACCGCCTACGCATGGCTAGACCAACTCAAACCCGCCGAGTTCGACCTAGTCACCACCGTCGAATCGCTTACCACCATGGACGACCCCCGCCTCGGGTGGACGGTCGGCACCACCGACCGGCGATCGATCGTCGGAGGGCCGCCGATCCGGTGGGCGTCGACTTGGTGGGCCGACTCGCCCTGCCCGTTCGTCAATGCCGACACAGAGACCGCCGTGGCTGCCCACCCGGCCGACGGCATCCACCCCGGCGACACCGTCCGAGTCAACAACCACCACACCGCCACCGCAGCGTTCCCCTCCCTCCACGGGACCGGCGACCACACAGTCATCAACGCTGCGGCCACCACCGACGGGTGGACATTCCTCACCCTCGACAGGGCAGGCCTCGACCACACCGTCGAATGGTACGCACTCGGCCCCCACCCGTTCATCAAGGTCGACTAGTGGGCGAATACCAACCGCCGTCCCCCGAGCGTCGCTGCACCGCAAACAACCGGGCCGGGCAACGCTGCAAAGCGTGGG
>JAAETH010000578.1 GCA_024228575.1 Actinomycetes bacterium | reverse complement strand
TCACGAGATCGGTCCAGCCAGATCGAGCTGGCCAGCGCACTCACGGCGTACGAGTTGGCTCGTGTCAAACTGCGCTCCGAGTTGGATGATCGACTTTCGTTTGTTCCCTCCTTGCTCGAGGTAGCCAAACACCGTCACGAGGTCGGTGCAGACGATGCAGAGCGCTGGACCGCTCTGCTGGGCAAGCAGTGGTCCACGGTGCCACTGCCTGCAAGGCTGCAATCGCTCGATGAGACACTCGCTCAGGCGTTCTGGGTGGTTGCCAGGGGCTCATCCGAGCTGGACGGGAGCTGAGCAGCACTGGAAAAGCGAACGAACCCGGACCTGAGTCCGGGTTCGTTTCTGGGTGGTCGGGACCGGCGTCGATCCGGTGACCTACCGCTTTTCAGGCGGCCGCTCTGCCGACTGAGCTACCCGACCGCGGTCCCGACGGGATTTGAACCCGCGACCTCCGGCTTGACAGGCCGGCGTGAACTCCAAACTTCACCACGGGACCATCCGCAGTTCGAACCAGCCCGCAGGCCCGTTCGAAGGAGCGACTAATGATGGACCGAACGAATGCTTTTCGCAACCTGTTTGGCCATTTTTGTGATGCCCGATTCTCGTCGCGCGTCCGGGGGCCACGGCGGCCAGAGGTGATGGGCAGGCGAGCGTTGGCGGAGGGGGAACTCGAGGCAAAAGACGATGAAGGGCACGAACAAGAGCCCGAGAGTTGCCATCGTCTGAGCGTGCAGGAGGGTGTCTCAGAGGTGGTTGTGCAGCGAGTCCGAGAGGTCGCCTACGGGATCGAGGCTGATTCCCTCGGCACCAAGGTATCCGGCCAATTGACGGAGTTCCTCGGCCAAGGCTCGTGCTGTGTCCGCCGGATCGTCGTCGGTTGCTTCGCTCCAGGCCGCCTTGCACCTCAGAACCCGGCTCTGCCGATCGTTCTTCAGGTCGACGCGGGCCCGGATGGCGTCTCGGTGCAAGAACGGCAGGACGTAGTAGCCGAACCGCCGCTTGGGAGCCGGCACGTAGATCTCGATCCGGTAGTGGAAGTCGAAGAGCCTCTCGCCTCGCGGTCTATACCAGACGAGTGGGTCGAACGGGCTGACCAGAACCGATTGTGATACGGACCTGGCGTTTGTGGTGACGCCGAGCATGTAGGCCGGTTCCGTCCAACCCTGGATCTCCACCTCGCGCAGCAGCCCGTCGGAGACCAGCTCGTGGACGTGTCCGCGTATGTCCGTCTTCTTCAGTCGGTGGTAGTCGGCCAGATCTGCCAACGATGCCACGCCCAGATGGCGGGCGGCGAGCAGAACCAGCTCGCGATGTGCCGTCTCTCGGTCTGTGGGCTCGCGCGAGGCCTCATCGGGGAGAATTCGGTCAATCAGATCGTATGTGCGTTCGAACTGGCTGCCGCGTGTCGCCCCGACCTCACCGGTCCTGAACAACCACTCGATCGCGAACTTGGCGTCATCCCAACCCCACCACGGGCCCCGATTTCGGCTCCTTTGATCGAGCTCTCCGGCACCCAACGGTCCGCGTTCGGTCAGCTGGCGTCGAATGTCGGCGAGCAGGTCGGGGTGGTCTTCGACCCAAGCTCGGGTCTGGGGTCTGACGCCGACCATGTCTCTGGCTTCGCGGCGGCGCCAGTGGAACAGGTGGTGATCGCGAGCGGGGAGAAGTGTCGCCTCGTGGATCCATCCCTCGACGAGATATCCCGACTTGGCGAGGGTCTGGAGGATGTCGTCACCGTGGGTTCCGAGCCGTGAGTAGAGGACCAGATGATGCGATCTGGTGATGACGTTGACCGAGTCGATCTGGATGAGGCCGATGTCGTCGAACACACGCTTGACGTGGCGCTTGTCCACCCGCCCTGCAGGCCTCTCCTTGGCCAAACCATGGGCCCTGATGGCGATGCGTCTGGCCGTGAGGTTTGTGAGCGATTCCGTGCTCACTGCCAGTCCGTGTTCATGAGTAGAGACCGCGCCGATCAGCCGATCAGCGACGAGGCCATGATGGCGATGATGTCGATGGTGTGCGCTCGGCTGAGACCCGAGCCCTCGTGCAAACGTTCCCATGTCGAGAAATCAAAAACCACATCGAGGCCTGCGAGTGTTGAGGTCGGGTTCGATGCTGCCGCCAGTTCCTCCCTGAACAGGCCAGATATCTCGGCTCGGTCAACCTGACGGCCCCGTTGCATGATCTGGGCAACGGTGGCCGAACGGTTCTGAGCGATCAGGCCGGCCCTCAGCACCGGAGCTGTGATCGACCAGCGCGCGAATCGATGTTCACCGAAACCACGAATGCGCTGGTCGAGTGGGAGCTCGGGCGAGGGTGGTCTGGTGGCTGCACGCCACTCGGCCTCCGAACGCGCCGATACCTCGAGGATGAGCGACTTCATGTCGTCGAAGTGGTGGTACACCGATCGGGTCGAGAGCCCGGCCTTGTCTGCGACCATGGCGGCCGTCGGCCGGCCGTGTCCTTCGCCGTACAGCTGCATCAGCGCGTCGACAATGGCCTCTCGGTTCCGTTGGCCGCGAAGGACGCGGCCGTCGACACTTCCATCGGCGGTGGCTGTCATGGCGTCCATTCAACACGTTGTTGAGGAACAGACAAAATGCATGTGCATCTCGGGGGACGGGCTGATCGCGTTACCTCGCCAGGAACCACCAGGCCGAACCGGCGATCGCAGCGAGAGTGACAACGCTCATCGTGACGATCGTCGATCTCGGCAACTTGCCGTCGTCGTCACTGGGCAGCCGGTCGCGAACCCTCTGAAGAAGCCGATCCGCCCAGGCGACATCGCGGGCCAGGATCGTGAGACCGAGTGCCAGGACCAACAGGCCAGGGCCTGGGCCAACCATCGCGATGATGCCCAACAAACACACCACGCCGCCAAAGGACATCCGGGCGAGGCGGATCGCGATGTGAGCTCTCGCTACCTGTTCCGTCTCCTCGTGTTGACCGGTCGCAAACTCGGCCTCGAGCGCTGCGTCGCGCCACGGGTGTTCATCGCTGTGTGCATCGCTGTGTTTCATCGGTTCCTCGTCGTATCATCGCCGCACCGTGGACGATGCCCCTTCGACAACACCAAACGTTACGGGCATGTCCAGGGTTCCCTCCAGAGCCGCCCTGGTCGGCAATCCCTCCGACAATCACGGAGGTGCGGTTCTCGGACTGGCCTTGTCGTCGATTGCCGCGACCGTCCGGGTGGTGAACCGCTCCAGTCGGCCCTCGCTCGACCCAGAACTGATGATCCTGCTCGACGCTGCCAGGGCCGTTGCCGTCGACGCAGGCTGGCCCGTGCCAGATGACCTCGACTGGTTTGTCGACACGAACATTCCCAGGGAGGTCGGCTTGTCGGGTTCGAGTGCCATCGTGCTTGGCGCGGTCGAGTCGTTGGCCCGGCTCGTCGGCGCCGAGTTCGTCCCCGAGGTCCTTGCGGCCATGGCACTCTCGGCGGAGGTCGACGTGCTCGGATGGGCTGCCGGCCTCCAGGACCGCGTCCTTCAGGCCCTTGACCGGCCGCTCCTCATGGACTTCGCTCCCGGCCTGATGGTCGATGTCGATGGGTGGCCGGTCGGCCGCTACACGCCCGTCGATCCTGGCTTGATGCCCCCACTCGTGTTCGTTGCCTATTCGACGGGGCTGAGTGAACGGTCGGACGCTCGGCTGCGTAGGCAGGGCGCTCCGGCGGATCGGGTACAAGCGGTCATGGATGACTCTGCTCGACTCGCACGCTCCAGCCTCGCGTACCTGAAGGCCGGCGATCTTGGATCATTCGGCGAAGCGATGCGCGGTTCGTTCCGAAATCGCTGCGCCGTGTTCGGTGTTCGACCCGAACAGATCGCTCTCGTCGAGACCTACGAGGCGATAGAGGGGATCGCCGCGAACTCGGCTGGATCGGGCGGATCGATTGTCGGCGCGGCTGTTGCCGGTGATCCGGTGGACTCACTTTCAGCGGTGAGGAGAGTGGCAGCCGACAACGGTCACGGGGTCGTGGTGTGGAGCCCGACGCCGGGTTCGGGCCCGACGTAGGTATCTTCAGCGGCCATGCGCAGTGCTTGGATCCTTTTCGTGCTCGCCCTTGTGACGGCCGCGTGTTCCGGCGACGGCGTCAACAGCGATGTGGGCGAACGTTCCGAGCTGGACACCACCGTGTCGACCGAACCCAACATCGAGTTGCCGACAGCGGACGAGCCGGTGTCGACGACTTCCACCGCCTCGACCACGACCGAGGTTCCCCTTGCGCCCACAATCCACGGGATCGACGCCGCACCCGGCGTCGGCGACACCTACTTTCCCTCTCTCGGCAATGCCGGCTACGACGCGGTGAACTACGACCTGAACCTCGAGGTCGACACGGCAACCGATTTCGTCCGTGGGCATCTGACTCTGACCGCGGTGGCGCAGGCCGACCTGAAGTCCTTCAGCCTAGATCTTGTTGGTATGCGGGTGGTCGAGACCAAGATCGACGGTGACCCGGTCGAGCACGAACACACCGGCGAGGAGCTCGTATTGTCGGCTGCATCGACCATTGCGACCGGATCGACCTTTGTCGTCGACGTCGCCTACGAAGGCGTCCCTGTGTTGGTGGACTCACCCGCGTGGCGGACGGGGGTCGGTTGGGTCGACGCAGGGTC
>JAAETH010000577.1 GCA_024228575.1 Actinomycetes bacterium | reverse complement strand
TCGAGGGTCAGGGCCAGGGTCGCCAGCATTCGCCTGGCTGTCGCCCGAACCGCCGATGGGTCGAGGTCGTGTTTCAGCTCGTCGAGGGCACCGATGACCGCCATCGCCACCGTCAGCCTCGAGATCGGCCGCTCGAGCGGAGGTAGGAGGGCGATGGTCGCTCTGGCCAGCCTGGCGGTCTCGTGCGACTGGGGCCAGGTGCGGTCTTCTCTGCTCCATTCGACCGAGCCCCACAACAACTCGGCCACCTGTTCGAAATGGTGGCTACCGATGAGCGACAAGGGATCGATGCCCCGATACCAGTAGTGGCCACCCTCGATCCGGGTGACGGCGCTGGTGACGGTGAGGGCCGATCGTTTGTCGCCACCCCTGCTGCGTTGGGCGAGGGCATCGACGTCGGCGGGGTGAAAGTGGCTGCCCCTCGATCCCTCGACCTGATGTGCGTCGATCAGGCCCCTGCTCACGTAGGCGTACAGCGTCTCGACCTTCACGCCCAGCCGTTCGGCCGCTGCGCGGCTGTTGATCAATGGTTCGTTCACAACATCCATCGTTTCATTGACTAGAGATCAATCTTGATCAATGTATAGATGACCGTCAAGATCAAACCAGATGAACCACATGAATCAGACGAAACAGACACAGAAACAGACACAGACAGAACCCAAACGGGTGAACCCCGGCCTCGAGGGTGTAGTGGTCGCCGACACCCGCCTCGGCGGTGTCAGGGGAGCCGAAGGTTTCTACCACTACGGACCCCACAACGCCGCCGTGCTCGCCGAGACCCGCAGCTTCGAGGAGGTGTGGTACCTGTTCGCCCACGGCGAGTTGCCGAGCCCTGCCGAGTTGGCATCGTTTCGGTCAGCGACCGCCCAACTCCGAGCGTTGAGCCCCGATGTCGAGAGGGCCATCGCCGCCCTTGGTCCGATCGAGTCGATGCCCCCGATGACCGCGGCCAGATCGGTTCTCGGCGTGGTAGGAGCGTCGCTGGGAATCGACAGCTGGATCGACGACCCGGTTCCAGCGGGGCGAAGGGCCATCGAGCTGACCGCGGCGTTCCCATCGGTCGTGGCCGGCCTCTGGCGGGTACGCAACGGCCATCCGATCGTAGAACCAGACCCGAGCCTCGGGTTCGCCGCCGACTACCTCTCGATGATCACCGGAGCCCGCCCGAACCCAGACCAGGTGGCAGCGCTCGAGCGATATCTGATACTGACGATCGATCATGGGTTCAACGCGTCGACGTTCACCTCGCGGGTCGTCGCCTCGACAGGCGCCGACCTGTGCGGTGCGGCCGTCGGCGGGTTGGCAGCCCTGTCGGGACCATTACACGGTGGTGCCCCCAGCCATGTGCTCGAGATGTTCGACGATGTCGGTGAGGTGTCGAACGCTGCTGCGTGGGTGGAGAACGCGTTGGCAACAGGTCGCCGGATCATGGGATTTGGTCATCGCGTCTACCGGGCCGACGATCCACGAGCCGCCCTTCTGCGCCGCACGACCCGCGAGATGGGCAGCCGTCACGCCGACCTGGCCCTCGAGATGGAACCGATCGTGCTCGATGCTCTAGACCGTCACCGACCCGACCGCGAACTGAGGACCAACGTCGAGTACTACGCCGCCACCGTGCTGGATGCTGTCGGATTGCCCCGGCAGCTGTTCACACCGACGTTCGCAGTCAGCCGCATTGTCGGCTGGATGGCCCACGTCTGTGAACAGGTCGAGGCGAATCGGCTGATCCGCCCCAAGTCGCACTACGTCGGTCAGCCACCCTGCTGATCCTGATCGGACTAGGGGAGGCGACCGACGTGGGCCAGGGCCCTGCGCACGATTCGGTCCTGACCGCCGGTCATCTCGGCCGACACCGCCAGACCACCTGCCTCGTGTGTCTCGACCCACGAGAACTCGAGAGCCGATCGCGCCGGTTCACAATGTCCCTGGATCGGCACAACATAGGCGAGCGAGACCGCATGCTGGCGCGGGTCGTGGAACCCGGTCTGGATCGGATCTGGCATGTACTCGGCCACGGTGAACGGTGTGGGCGAAGCCGGCAGGCGGGGGAAGGCGGCGGGGCCGAGGTCCTTGTCGAGATTGCGCATAAGGGCCTCGCGCAACGACTCACCCCACAACACCCGACCGCTGACGATGGCTAGGGAGATGGTCCCGTCGGCCATGGCCCGTCGCAGAAGCCCGACGTGGGTGACCCGGCCCAGCTCGTCGAGTCGGACGGGTACCGCCTCTACATAGACGATTGGAATCTTGCCCCTGAGGGTCTCGAGATCGTCGTCGCTCAGCCACTGCGACTCGATGTCGACGTCGATGTCGTTGTCGATCTCGCCCATGGAGCACCTTCCCGAGAGGTCTGCGCAGCGTCAGAAGCCTTCTCAGCTCAAGAGTGTGACATGCCTACGGTCGATTCGAGCGCTTGGGTGAGATCGGACCAGAGATCTTCGACGTCCTCGATGCCGACACTCATGCGGATGAGGGTGGGAGGCATGGTCTCCTGGCCGGTGATGTTGGCGCGCCGTTCCATGGTTGTCTCGACACCACCGAGGCTGGTGGCGTGGTGTACCACTCGGGTTGCCCTACACACCGCATTCGCTCGTTCGCCGGGGCCCGTCGTGTCGAAGCTCATCATCGCTCCGAACCCGGTCATGAACGAGGCGGCCACCTCGTGGGTCGGATGGCTGGCAATTCCCGGGTATCGAACGATCGAGATCTCGACATGATCGGCCAGGCGTTCCGCCAGGATCTGGGCGTTGTGCTGAGCCCTCTCCATCCTGACGCCGAGAGTCCTGATGCCCCGAATGGTCAGGAACGCCTCGAGGGCGCCGATGGTCGCACCGTTCAGCATCCGCCGCTCGCGGAACTCGTCGTAGAGGGTGTCTTCGGCAACGGTGACCGACCCGGCGAGAAGGTCGCTGTGACCACCCAAGAACTTCGTGGCCGAATGCATGACGACGTCGGCGCCCAGATCGAGAGGGGTCTGGCAAATGGGTGTCGCGAACGTCGAGTCGACGGCGACGATGGTGCCCGGTTTGCGAGGGGCACCACAGATGGCGGGCAGGTCGGCGACATCGATGAGAGGATTGGCCGGCGACTCGAGCCACAACAGGTCGGCGGTGGCGGCAGCGTCGATCCAGGCCTGGGTGTCGGCGAGGTCGAGGCGCAGCAGGTTCCAGCGGCCGAGGGTTTCGCCCTCGGACGCTATGCCGTCGACGCCGTGGTAGGGGTCGGTCGGTATGGCCAGGGTGGCGCCGACCGGCAAGCGATTGAGAACGACTCCCGCCGCAGCCATGCCCGATGAGAACACGAGCGACCGGCCGCGGTCGAGCCCGCCGATGAGTTCCTCCAACGCGTCGGAGGTCTCGGTTCCATGCGACCTCGCGTACAGGCGGTCGTGGGGCAGATAGAAGTTCGAAGCGGGAACCGGAGGCGGATTGAGGGGTTGGCCCGCAATCCGCGAACGCCCGGCGTTCACCACGAACGTGTCCGTCGAGAGATTGTCCGTCATGTTCGTCCTAGTGTGCTGTCCGGTTAGAGCGGTAAGTAAGTGGTTATGTGTTGTGCGGGTCTGGTTTGGCGATGATTCTTGAGCAGCAGTGGGCGATGCTGTCGCGTGTCTTCTCGATCAGGTCAGGATCGGGCGAGATTTTGAACTCGTCGCGTACCCACCGTTTGAGTCCGAACGCCCGCCAGATATCGGCGATCGTGGTCTTGGACAAGCCATGCCTTTTTGCGAGTCCGCGCGTTGACCAGTGGGTGTCCTCGCCCGGTGGTGCCGTTTCGAGAGTGTCCACAACGACCTGTTCGATCTTGTCGTCACCGATCGTTCGTTCGGCTCCCGGCCGCGGCGCGTCGCGTAGACCCTCAAGACGATCGACAGCGTTGTTGGTCGCACCGCTCGCACAGGCCAGAACGATCCGGCACCGTCTCGCCAACGCCTGAGATGTCTTGTGTCTGCGGGCCCACCGCTCAAGAGTCGCCCGCTCATCATCGGACAGATCAATCACAGCCGAAGGCCTACCAGTACGCGCCATTACGACATCCTCTCATCAGGGTTCACCCCGATGAACGCGATCCCCACCCCCAAATACCCCCATACTCGAAATACTTGCCGGATTACCCGGACAGCACACTAGTCGTGTGTCAGCGTCGGGGGCGTTTCGAACGCTGCGAAGCCCGTCCCTGCGGCGACCGTTCGTAGGAGCGGGCCTTGGAACGAGCACCACCTGCGGGTCTGGGCCTGTCGCGAGCGAACGTCAGCTTCTTTCCGCGAATGGTGGCCCCGTTCATCGTCGAGATGACGCGATCGGCGTGGTCGGCAGGAACATCGACGAGTGAGAAGTGTGGCTTGATGTCGATGCTACCGATGTCGGTTCCGCGAAGGCCGGTCTCGCCTGCGATCGATCCGACGAGGTCCTTTGGGCGGATGCCGAGGTTCTTGCCACCACCGACCTTGAGCGTGACCATCGGCCCTGAGGGTTTGCCACGCGATCCGCGCTCTCCGCGACTTGGATCGTCGCGTTTGTCGCGGTTGTCCCTCTTGGTGTTGCGCCGTGTTGCGTCGGCGATGTCGATTCGGTCGTCGGCATTGTCGGTCAGCGACATAGCGAGGGCTGCGGCGGCGATGTCGACCCTGTCGTGTTCCTCTGCGAGGGATCTGACCATCTCCGCGAGTTCGACCTGGAGCGGATCGTCCAGCCCGATCCGCCGGTTCACCTCGGCGCCGAGCCGCTTCACCCTCGCAGAGCGAAGTTGGGCTGCGGACGGCACGGGCTCTGGCTGGAGTTCTATCCCGGTCTCGTCGACGATGCGGTCGACCAGACGGCGCTGATTGGGTGTCGAGATGGTGATGGCGATGCCGCTGCGCCCGGCCCGACCGACCCGCCCGATGCGGTGGACGAACGTCTCTGGTGACGTCGGCACGTCGAAGTTGACGACGTGGCTCAGATGGTCGATGTGAAGGCCTCGAGCTGCGACGTCGGTAGCGACGACGAGCTCGGCGGCCTCGCTGCGCAGACGCCCAAGGGAGACCGTTCGTTGCTCCTGGCTCATCCCACCGTGCAGGGCCTGGGCGCGAAGACCGCGGCGTCCAAGAACCTCGACCAGCTGATCGACCTCGTCTCGTGTGCGGCAGAACACGAGAGCGGCTGTCGGGTTCTCGACGGCGATCAGCCGTGCCAGTGTCGCCGCCTTGTCCGAGCGGTGAACGATGTGAAGCCGGTGGGTGACGTTGCCCTGCCCACCACCTTCGCCCCGCTCGATGGTCACCTCGACGGGGTGGTTCAGATGGCGTTCGGCGAGAGCGACCATTCGGGGTGGCATCGTGGCTGAGAACAGGACTGTCTGACGCTCTTGGGGGGTTGCGTCGAGGATGGCGTCGAGCTCTTCGGCAAAACCGAGGTCGAGCATCTCGTCGCCCTCGTCGAGCACGGCCGTCTTGATGCCAGAGAGGTCGAGGTGGCCCCGGTTCATCAGGTCGACCACGCGGCCCGGCGTGCCGACGGCGACGTGAACACCTCGGTCGAGGGCGCGAATCTGGGCACCGATAGGTGAGCCACCGACCAGGGCGGTGACACGGACGCGCATCTTCTCGCCGTACGTCCTGATGGCGTCGGTCACCTGTGATGCGAGCTCTCTGGTGGGAGCCAGCACGATTGCGCTCGGCCGATTTGATTCGGACCCACCCTCCAGGCGGTTGAGGATGGGCAGGGCAAAGGCCGCCGTCTTTCCGGTTCCGGTGGCGGCCTGGCCGATCATGTCGCTGTCGTCGAGCATCAGCGGGATGGCCTGAGCCTGGATCGGGGTTGGTGTGGTGTACCCAGACTCGTTGATCGCCTCGAGCAGCTCGGGGCGTAGACCCAGCTCGTCGAACGAGGTCGGGTTTTCGGGCGACATTGGTACGGCCTCTATTTCCGGAGAAGTGGCATTTCGGAAGAAATGGCTCCAGCAGTCTGCCAGCTGGCTCGTTGGTTCAGCGGTTGAGGATTGTCTCGCCCATCTCGCGCAACCTCGTCTTCTGGATCTTGGTGCCGTTGGCGCTCGGTGTGGTGGGGAACTCGTCGATCGGAACGACCCTCACCGGAACCTTGTACCTGGCGAGCTGCGATGAACAATGTTCGATCGCTCGCTCTTCGAGGGTCGAGAGGTCGCAGCCTGGCACGGTCACCACAAATGCGACCGGGCGAGCGCCGCTCGGGCGGTCGACGGCCACGACCTGGCTCTGATCGATGCCCTCGACCGCGTTCAGTGTTGACTCGATCTCGGCGGGCGCCACGAGGAATCCGCCCAGCCTGAGGCTGTCGCCCATACGGGCCAGATAGTGAAAACCTTCGGTTCCCTCGATCTCGGCCAGATCGCCGGTTCGGAACCACGCCCCGTCGAAGGATTGCTCGGTCATGGGAAGATCGATCTTGGCCCCTCCCTCAGCCAGGTAGCCCGTGAAGAGGCTGGGCCCCCGGAGTTGTAGTTCATCATTCTTCGTTCTGCATTCGGCCGCGACGGAGATGAGGCGCCCACCTGCTTTGGCTCTGATGGCGAGCGGGTCGCCGGGGTTGCGCGCGGCGAACAGGGCCTGCACCTCGCTCATGCCGTACAACCCGAGGAGTGTCGCCCCCGCTTCCTCTGCCCTTGCCGCCACATCGACGAGGCTGTTGTTGAAGGCCCCATAACCGGCCATACGAAGGCTCGACAGGTCGGCGCCAACCTCGAGCAGGCGGTGATACATGTCGTCGCTGCCGTGGGTGACGGTGATTCGATGGCGCGTGATCAGGTCTGCGTACACGTCGACGTCGAAGCGAGCGGGGACGACCACATCGCAGCCAGCAGCCAGCGCCCCGGTCAGTGTCGTCAGCCCGAACACACCGCAGAGCGGCATCGCCAACAGGACAACATCGTCTCGTCGAAGACCCATGCCGCCCGCCACATCGTGGGCGTGTTCCGTGATCGATCTCTGCTGGTGTAGGACCATCTTGGGCTTGCTGGTCGTGCCGCTGGTTGTGAACACGACGAACGGTGCCACCTCGGATGCATCGCTGCGGCCGTCCGGTGCTACCTGAGGGAGTGTCTTGTCCGCGTCGACCACGAGGGGTTGGTCATCTCCAGTCGCCCCGATGCTGTCGACGCGATCGGTGAGGACCACCGAGGCCCCGCTGCGACCGATCAGATCGGCCGCCTCTGCGCGGCTGTACCGGGTGTTCACGTTCACCAGGGTCAGCCCAGCGTCGGCGCAACCGGCCAGCGCCTGTAGGTAGGCGAGGCCGTTGTCGGCCCACACGGCCACACGCTCCCCGCGAGCCACACCCTGGTCGCGAAGCCACCAGCCGAATGCCGATCCCGCCTCGGCCACTTCCTTGCCGGACACCGAGACCGGGCCGGCGGGTCCGACGAGGTGGATCGTGCTGGGCGAGTGGCTGAAGAGGTCGACCACTGTCTTCCCCGTGTCCTCGGACGTATACATCGTTCGGGCCCCTCCGTCTCTGTGGTCCCTCTGTCTGGAGGGCCGACTTCGGTTTATCGTGCTTGGGTGCCTTCATCCCATTCTCGCGCGGTTCGTCCGGGCCGGCCGTCATCAGGATGGGGTCGATCCGCGTTCGGGGACAGGCTTGCGTTTGCAGTGCGCGTTGTTGCGGTCACCCTCGTCGTCATGTGGTTCATCGAGGGCCTCGACGAGTTCATCCTGAACGATCGGCTCGAACGCGAGGGAATCCATCCGCGCGAACTACGGGGCCTCGATGGAGTCCTCTGGGCACCCTGGCTGCACTCGGGCTGGGGTCACCTGATAGGCAACTCGGTGCCCCTTGCCGTTCTTGGGACGCTCACCTTCAGCCACGGCCGGCACCGCGGATGGACCGCGGCCGCGACCATCATCATCGTCGGTGGAACTGCGACGTGGCTGTTCGCCGGGAGCGGAAACCACATCGGCGCATCGGGTCTGGTGTTCGGCTTCTTCGGGTACTTGTTGGCGTCGGCTGTTTTTGCTCGCCGGCTGGCTGCGATCGTGACGGCGATCGCTGCGGTCATGTTCTACGGCGGGCTGGTGTGGGGGTTCCTTCCGACGCCCGGGATCTCTTGGGAAAGCCATGTCTTCGGCTTCGTCGCCGGCGCACTATCTGCGTTCCTTCTGGGTCGCGGGGCCTGACCCGGGTTGCCCTGTTCTGGGTCCGACCCCTTCGCAATCGACGTCAGCGGGGAATCCTGAAGCCACCTTCAGGATCGCTCAGGTTCGCTTCAGCGACTGATTGAGAACCTTTGATCATCTGGTGAACCGACCAGATCAAGAGCGAAGGAGACCCCGATGGACACACGAACCGGAGCAGCGATAGCAGCCTTTGGCCTGGCCTGTTCGGTCGGTGTGGGAGCGGTCGCCATGACGGCGATCGGGGGCGCACCCACCGAAGCCAACCAGGGCGCAGTTCCCATCGCGACCTTGGCTACCCAACCCGAGGTGATCGTCGTGGAGGTCGGGCCCGACGGAACGACTGCGCCAACAACGGCAGCGCCCGTGGTGATCGAGTACATCGACGTTCCCACACCCGCTGCGGTCGAGATGGCGGCACCCGCCCAGACCGACTGGCACGAATACGAAGATGACGACCACGACGACGACGAGTACGAACACGACGAGGAAGACGATGACTGAACCAACCAACACATCGAATGGCCCCAGGAGGCCGCGACGCCGTAGGCCGGCCGCAGCCTCGAAGTGGCTGGTGGGAGCAGCAAGCGTCGCCACCGGGTTCGGCCTGGTGGCCGGATTTGCGGCCGCCAACCCGTCCTCGCAGGCAGATGCCGGACCGCAGCCGTCAGCCGAGGTCGGTTCGGTGGCTCAACCAGCACCCCAGGTGGTCGTGGTTCGTATGCCATCCGACGGGACGAGCCAGGCCCAGACACCGGCCGAGCCGATGGTCATCCAGGTGCCAAGGGCGGTGCCCGCCACCGACCAGGTGCCCCAGAGGGCGACGCCTGCTTCGTCGAACCAGCAATCGCAGGTCGTGTCCGAATCGGGAGGGAGTTGACATGTATGCCCCAGAGCTGAGGTTCGCTGTGATGGGCACCACGGCCCACATCGTGGTCGTCGGTGGCGAAGAGGGACTGGTCGATGTTGCACGACATCGAATAGAGGACCTCGAGACCATCTGGAGCAGGTTCCGGGCGAACAGCGAGGTATCGAGGTTGAACGCTCGGTCGGGCGATTGGGTTGCCGTCTCACCCGAGACGGTGACGCTGATCGAGAGGGCCGAGACGGCATGGGCCCTCACCGGAGGAACCTTTGATGCCCTCATCGGGTGTGCTGTGGTGGCTCTTGGCTACGACCGCACCTTCAAATCGATGTCGACGAACCCGACGGTCTCGAACGTGAGGTCAGAGACGAACGGATCTGCCGTTGCGAGGCCAGAGGTCGATGCCGAGGGCCGGATCGCAAGAGTGCCGGCGGGCGCGAGCTTCGACCCCGGAGGCATCGGCAAGGGACTCGCCGCCGACATCGTGGTCGACGAGCTGATGTCGATGGGTGCAGCGGGGGCCCTGGTGAACATCGGGGGTGATCTCGTCGCTCGGGGCAAGCCGCCCGTCGGAGATATCTGGGCGGTTGCGCTCGATGAGCAGAAAGCGGGCCTCGATGGCTCGACCGTATTGAGGTTCGGTGAGGGTGCGGTCGCTTCATCGACGTCGCTGAAACGAACCTGGCGGACCACCGATGGAACGGTTCACCACATCGTCGACCCCGCGACGGGTCAGAACCCGACCGGCGATGTTGTCTTGGCGTGTGTGGTGGCCGGGGCCGGCTGGTGGGCCGAAGCGGCCGCCACCAGCCTGGTCGGGGGTGAGATGTTGATCGATCCGCCGCCTGGTTGCGCCGTGTTGCTGGTCGACTCCCATGGGACGATCCGCACCTATGGAGACATGGACGAGTACGTCGGCGTTGCGGAGCGTCAGACCTTGACGGAAGTGATTCGATGAATACGGCGGTTGTCCACGAACAGCTCTGGTGGTTCATAGCCAGATCGGGTGGCATCGTCGCCCTCGCCCTGAGCGCGGCCTCGGTTGTGTGGGGCCTGCTGCTCAGCACGAAGATCGCTGGCTCCAAACCCCGGCCGGCGTGGTTGCTCGACCTTCACAAGTTCCTCGGTGCCCTGTCGGTCGTGTTCACGGCCATCCACGTGGTCGCCCTGATGCTCGACAGCTACGTCTCGTTCGGCCTCCGCGAGGTGTTGATACCGATGGCTTCGGCGTGGAAGCCCGGCGCGGTGGCGTGGGGTGTGGTCGCCATGTACTTGCTGCTGGCGGTACAGGGATCGTCGATGTTGATGAAGCGTATGTCGCGTCGGATGTGGCGGATCGTCCACATGTTGAGCTACGGCGTGTTCGTCAGCGGCATGGTCCACGGATTCCAGGCGGGAACCGATGCCGGGCATCCGGTCTACGTCGGCGCCTCGATTGCTGCCATCATCATGACCGTGTTCCTGACGGCGTATCGAGTGTTCAGTTCGTGGAGAGGTCGATGAGAGTCCTCGTTGTCGAGGACGAGTTGGCCATGGCCGACTCGATCCGTCGTGGGCTCGAGGCCGAGGGTATGGCCGTCGATGTGGCCCACGACGGCGAGACCGGCCTCTGGATGGCTCGCGAGAACTCCTACGACGTCATCCTGCTCGACATCATGTTGCCGAAGATCAACGGCTACGTCGTCTGCAAGACGCTGCGTGACGAGGAGAACTGGACACCTGTGCTGATGCTGACGGCCAAGCAGGGAGAGTTCGACGAGGCAGAGGGTCTCGACACCGGGGCCGACGACTATGTGACAAAGCCGTTCAGTTTCGTCGTGTTGCTGGCGAGATTGCGGGCCTTGGTGCGACGCAAGGTCGCCGAACGCCCGACGGTGTTGACCATCGGCGACCTGGTGCTCGATCCCGCTTCTCGTGAGGTGGCCCGAGGTGATGTTCCCATCGATGTGACAGCGCGCGAGTTCTCCATCCTCGAACACCTGATGCGACGTCCGGGTGAGGTCGTGTCGAAAACCGCAATCCTCGATGCGGTGTGGGACCTCAACTTCGACGGCGACACCAATATCGTCGAGGTCTACGTCAGCTCGCTTCGCAAGAAGATCGACGCCCCGTTCGGTCGCAAGTCGATCCAGACGGTCCGAGGAGCGGGCTATCGACTCAACCCAGGGCCCGGCTGATGCCGGCGATTCGTTCGGTTCGTGTGAGGGTGACCGTCGGGGCCACGACCATCGTGTTCGTCGCCCTGATCGGTGCTTCGCTGTTGCTGGTGAGCGCCCTCCGCAGCCAGCTGATGGATCAGCTCGACACGACCTTGACGGCGCGGGTGTCGGACCGGGTCTCTCTCATCGATGCAGGGACAGATCCGGCATCGTTGGCGAACGCCGAGCTACACGACTCGATCGCATGGATTGGAACCCCCGACGGGATCACTCTCTCTTTCTCGGGTCACCTGTTCGCCGAGCTGCCAACACTCGAGTCGGGCAGCGTCGCGACCGTCGAGGTGTCGTTCATCGAGAGCGGCGGATCGGCCGGACATCTCGAGGTGGAGCAGGTCCGGTTGGCCGCGGGCCAGTCGTCCGACGGAGCTGTGCTCGTCTACATGGGGCAGGAGGTGGAGAGCGTCGAGTCGACCATCTCGTCGGCACGAAGGTCGTTGCTGATCGGCGTTCCCGTACTGATCCTGCTGGTGGGTGCCGCCGTCTGGGTCGCTGTCGGTCGGGCCCTCGACCCGGTCGAAAGAATCAGGACCCAGGCCGAGGCGGTCAGCGGCACCGACCTCGACGTGAGGGTGCCCGTGGTGGGGTCGGGCGACGAGATCGACCGTCTCGCACACACCGTCAACGACATGCTCGACCGGCTCAGCGAACACAACGCCGTCCAGAGGCGGTTCGCGTCCGACGCCAGCCACGAGCTGAAGAGTCCCACCGCCAACATCAAGGTTCTGGCCGAAACGGCGTCGGCAGACGACTGGGACCAGACCCGACTTCAGATCGCATCGGAGGCCGACCGCCTCGGAGGGCTCGTCGACGACCTGTTGTTCCTGAACACGGCCGGCGAGCGGGCGCTCGCCGCGGCGCCGGTCGACCTCGACGACATCGTTTTCGACGAGGCCGAACTTCTGGCTGCTCGCTCCGATGTTGAGGTCCACGTCGGGAGGGTGACCCCCGTCAGGGTCGATGGTTCGCTCAACGAGCTGCGCCGTCTCGTCAGGAATCTCGCAGACAATGCCGCAAGGCACGCCAACTCGACCGTCGAGTTCGATCTCCAGGAGACCGACACCGAGGTCGTTCTGGTGATCACCGACGACGGCGATGGTGTACCTCTCGAAGATCGCGAACGCGTCTTCCAGAGATTCGCGAGGCTCGACGACTCGCGTCAGCGCTCCAGCGGAGGAACCGGCCTCGGCTTGTCGATCGTCGCCGACATCGCAGCCAGGCATGGGGGAGAGGTCGTCATCGCCGATCCCGGCAACCGATTTGTGTTCCGCCTGGCAAAACGACACGAGGCAGGGCAAGGCTGAATCCGGTTCGACGCCTGGTCGCGCTTCAGTCGCCGAGCTGGTCGAGGATCGCAGACAAGACCGCAGCGTCGTCGGGGTTGTGTACCGGAATGCTGAACTCGATCCGCTGGACGAGATCGCCGTAACGTTGGCTCATCTGGTCAGCGATCACGTCGTGGGTTCCGACGGTGGCGATCGTGTTCAACATCTCGTCGTCGACCAGATCGGGTAGATCCTCCCAGCGTTGTGCCCGCGACAACTCCGTAGCCTGCTCGGCCAGGTCGGTCCAGCCGTGTACTTCGAACGCGGGCCTGTACGCCGGTGTGGACAGATAGAACGCCACCCGGGCCCTGACGGTTCGAACGACCCTCTCGAGCTCGGTTCTGTTCGGTGCGGTGGCGATCAGCGGTTTCATGCACAACTCGATCGACGTCGGATCTCTGTTGGTGCGCGCCGCTCCCTTGGCGATGGCGGGCTTCATGATCTGTTCGATGTACTTGGGTGAGCAGACCGGATGCAGGCGGGCACCATCGGCGACCTCGCCGGCGACGGCGCACATGTTCGGGTTGATCGCGGCGATCTGGATGGGGATGTCGGGGTGTTCGATCGGGCCGGGGTCGAACAGCGGCACCATCAGGTTGAGTCGGTAGTGTTCGCCCTCGTAGTCGAGCGGTTCGTGTTGTTGCCAGCATCGCCACACGGCCCTGACGGCCAGGACGTAGTCGCGCATCCATGGTGCCGGTGGGTGCCATTCCATGCCGAAGCGGCGCCTGACGTGCCCCCTGACCTGAGAGCCGAGACCGAGGACAAATCGGCCGTTCGACAGCTTCTGTGTGGTCCATGCCGACATGGCGGTTATGGTCGGCGAGCGCGGGAACGCCATGGCGACCGAGGTGCCGAGACCCAGGGTATTGGTCTTGGTCGAGGCGACAGCCAGCACCTGATACGGGTCGTCCTTGGTCTCTTCGACGACCATGGCGTCGTAGCCGATCTCCTCGACCTGGGCGGCGGCGTCTGCCAACGTCGACAGGTCGAGTGGTGTGTCGGGTTCACGAAGTCCCGGGTCGAGTTTGCCGAGGGGGAGAAGCGTTTCGGTCTTCATGCGCTGGAGTCTTGCCGAGATGACACGCCGATACCCAAGTAGGGCAATGCCGAGCGTCGACGCGAGCCGTCTTGTCAACCCAGAGCCGGCAGGATCTCGGCACCGACCCGTTCGAGGACCTCGTAGCGAGGTTCGAGCGGTGGCAGGATCATGATCTGGTCGAGTCCTGCTTCGTCCAGAGCGGCCAGCCGATCGACGATCTGATCTCTTGTGCCGACGATACATGTCGCCTCGATCAGGTCCCTGGTGATGAACTGCATCTCGTCGGGGACAACCCAGCAGTTGTGGCCGGCGTGGACACGCTGATGCCTGCGTTCTGGTGGTGTCTGTTCGACGACGGCTCGATAGTTGTCCCAGATGTCGAGGATGGGGCCCCTGCTGGGTAGGCGCCCGAAGTTGCGGTACTGGTCGTAGGTGTAGTGCAGGGCGGCGATGGCGAACGCGCCGCAATGGTGTTTGACCCGCTCGGAATCGACAGCCTCGCCCTCATCGAGCACGACGATGGTCGTCAGGCTGGAGGTGTGGAACGAATCTCGGTCGATCGTGACTCCGGCCGCTTCGGCACCGGCCTCGATGCCGGTCCACACCCGAGACATCGCCACGGGGTCCGGGGGAATCGACAACACCGCTCCGTCGCCATGCCGACCGGCCAGGGCGAGCGACTTGGGGCCGAACCCCGAGACGTAGAGCGGGATGTCGCCCAGGCGTACAAAACCAGAATCGGCCATCAGGTGTTTGACCGGCGAGGTCTTCCCGCGCCAGGTGACGTCGGCTTCCTCGCCGTCGAGCAGGGGACGCAGGGCGGTCAGGTACTCGTCGAACTCGGCGATGCGCATGGGCTTGTGACCCATGATGCGCATCGCGGTGTTGCCTGTTCCGATGCCGAGGAAGGTCCGCCCTGGCGCAATCTGGTTGATGGTCGCGATGGACGCGGCGGTGACGGGCGCTGGCCTGGTCGCTGCCACGGCGACACCGGTGCCGACCTGAATCGTCGACGTTCGGTGGGCAGCAAGCGCGAGCGACGCGTACACGTCGCTCCAGATCATCTGGCTGTCGGCCATCCATGCGTGTGAGTAGCCGAGTTCCTCGGCCCGCACGACATAGTCGATGTCGTCGATCTTCGATGCCACACACACGCCAAGCTGCATCGGACTGTTCTAGCCCAGCTCGGCGAAGAGGGCCGATATCTGGAGGTACTCTCCGCCCCCGGCAGGGACGACGTATTCGAACGATCGTGGAACGCCGTCGCCGCCGAACTCGATGTCGATTCTTGCTCCCACCTCTCTGGCCAGCCAACCCGACAGCAGGTCGAACCATTCGGTGACGGTGGTCGGATGTGCACAGTCGGGAGTCAGATTCGAACTGCCACCGGTCGACGATTGCGTCACCCCGGCGATCACGATGGCGAGGTTGGCACCAGCTGGGCAATAGCCTGCGCCCCTCGTTTCGACCATGAGCGCATAGTCGTCCACCGTGGAGGACTCCCAGGTGGATCGGTTGTTGGCAAGCGTCCTACCCCAGTCGGTGACGAGTGTTCGGTACTCGATGACTGTGCCGTCGTGTTCCATCACGAGATAGTCGGTCCCGTTCCATGCCACATCGATGGCATGCCACGTATCGAGGTAGCCGAAGTCGGGGTCGTGACCGTGTGAGAAGATTGCCCTTGCGCCACGCTCGGTGAACAATGTGTAGCCGTCGGCCTGGCGAACGATCGTCCGCACCGCATCGCCGTCGTCGACTCTCCCGTGTGCACTATCCAGGAACACTGCATCGCCGAAGGCGAACACCCCACCATCGGCAGCCACCAGCCAATAGCCCTCGCCCGTGGCGGTCGGCGCCATGTCGACTATCGGTTCTGCCAGATCGATTCCCCCGAGCCCTCCGAAGTATCCGGCGTCACCGAAGGCGAACACCCCGCCGTCGGTCCCTGCCAGCCAGTAGCCGTTGCCAGAGGACGTCGGCTTCATCGAGACCACGTCGGCGGCCAGATCGATGTCGCCGAGTGAACCGTGAAACTGGGCTGGCCCGAACGAGAAGACGCCGCCATCAGAGGTAGCAATCCAGTAGCCGTCGGTAGACGGATCGGGGGCCAGGTCGACGGCGATCGTTCCGGCGTCGGGGACGAACCAGTCGGCACCGTCGTGGTTGTGGGCGTCCTGGGCGTACACGCTGCCGTCGGACATGAGCGTCCAGTAGCCGTCACCGTCGGGATCGGCTGCGATGGCCGAGTAGTTGCTGGCGCTGAACTCCCTGGCCTCGGGTCCGGTGGGCGTCGCCGGCACCGGGGGGTTCTGGTCAACCGGGGCGAACGTGAAGTTGAGTCGTGTCTCCTCGTCGGCGCTGACCGGGACGTTGAAGTCGTAGTAGGTCGGCACACCCGCGTCGTTGTAGCTGACGATGACATCGGGCTGGGAGTTGGAGCGGTACACGGTGAGCGCCCGCTCGATCATGTCGTGCAAGTCCTCGACCAACACCGGCTCGAGCCAGCACTCTGAGTATGGCGAGTGGGACAGACGGTCGAAGTTCGCAGAACTGCCGTTGTGCACGGTGGTGAGGCTGCTGAAGTGGCACCAAGACCCTGAGTTGCCGCGCACGGCTAGGGCGTAGTCGTCGATTCCCGCTGCGGCCCAATCGGCTCGTGCCGCCGACAGTGCCCCGAGGTTGATGTCGATCATGTCGCCGTGCTCGATCGTCGAGCCATCGGCGCCCAGAACCACGACCCTTGGACCATCAGCTGCCGCGATGTCGATGATGTCGCCGAGTTGTACGTAGTGTCGCGGGGTGGTGTGGGCAAGCGAACCGAACCGGTAGTCGGTGCTGTAGCTGGCGACGAGACGATATCCCAGGCCGTCTTGGGTGGCGGCCATCGCCACGACGTCGAACTCCCAGTCGGATGGTTCCATCGAGACAGCCGAGCCGAGGTAGGGCGCGTCCCCAAAGGCGAACACACCTCCATCCTTGCCGGCAAGCCAGTAGCCGCCTCCGCCTGGCGTTGCGACCATGTCGACGATCGGGGCCGCCAGGGACAATCCTCCGAGCGAGCCGAGGAAGTCCGCGTCCCCAAAGGCGAAGATCCCTCCGTCGGCAGCGGCCAGCCAGTAGCCCTCACCCGTTGGAGTTGGGACGAGCGCCACGATTTCGGCGTCGAGGAGCAGGTCGCCGAGTGAGCCTTGGAACGAGGCATTGCCGAACGAGAACACACCTCCGTCGTTTGTGACCACCCAATAGCCGGTGCCCTCGGGGGTGGCGGCGATGTCGACCGCCTGTTGATCTGGCCCCAGGACGAACTGGAGGGCATCGCCGAAGTGGTCCGCGCCCTCGCTCGGCACAACCGACCCGTTGGCCTGCAGAATCCAGTGTTCTTCACCGGCCGTTGTTATGGCGACGAGTGGCGAATCGAGCGGCACGTCGCTGGCGGACGAGCGACCGATGGCGGAGATGCCAGAGAGCACGAGAACCACTGCGAAGACCAACTGGACACGTATCCTCATCGATCCAACGGTCCCGTTCCTGCGTAGCTTTGTGTGGACAGAAACGCCGACCGATCCCAACGATTACGAGACGAGGGCCAAATGACGGTTTCATCAGAGCGGTACGACTTTGTCATCGTCGGCGGCGGTTCGGCCGGCTGTGCTCTGGCGAATCGGCTCAGCGCCGACCCTTCCAACAAGGTCCTCGTACTCGAGGCGGGGCGCATGGACTGGAAGTGGGATGTGTTCATCCACATGCCGGCCGCCCTGACGTATCCGATCGGCAGCCGCTTCTACGACTGGAAGTACAAGACCGAACCAGAGCCGTTCATGGGCGGGCGGAAGGTGTACCACGCCAGAGGCAAGGTGGTCGGCGGCTCATCGAGCATCAACGGCATGATCTTCCAGCGGGGCAACCCGATGGACTACGACAAGTGGGCCGACCTGCCGGGGATGGGGGAGTGGGACTACGCCCACTGCCTGCCCTACTTCAAGCGAATGGAGAATCGTCTCGTCGGCGGCGACGACTGGCGCGGCGACGATGGCCCATTGCGTCTCGAGACCGGGCCGGCCTCAAGCCCGCTGTTCAAGGCCTGGCTCGAGGCCGGGCCCGAGGCTGGGTTCGCTGCGACGTCCGATGTCAACGGATTCCGTCAGGAAGGGTTCGCGGCGTTCGACAAGAACATGGTGCGCGGTCGGCGTCTGAGCGCGGCTCGTGCGTACCTGCATCCGGTGCTGAAACGACCGAACCTCGATCTCGTCACCTGGGCCCAGGTCGACCGCATTCTGTTCGACGCGAAGCGTGCTGTTGGGGTCGAGTATCGGCGTGGGCGCAAGACCCATCGGGTCGACGCTGCCGAGGTCATCTCGTGTGGTGGAGCGTTCAACTCTCCACATCTACTTCAGGTTTCTGGTTTGGGTGATTCGGGCCATCTGGAAGGGATTGGGGTCCCGGTCGTCGAACATCTGCCCGGTGTGGGGGAGAACCTTCAAGACCACCTCGAGGTCTATATCCAGTACAAATGCACCCAGCCGGTGTCGATGCAGCCCTACAACGCCAAGTGGCGGATGCCCTTCATCGGGCTCCAATGGTTGGCGCGCCGCGGGCCAGCCGCGACGAACCATTTCGAGGCTGGTGCGTTTGTGCGTTCGAACGACGAGGTCGACTATCCGAACCTGATGTTCCACTTCCTGCCGATCGCCATCCGCTACGACGGGTCTGCGCCCGAGGGTGATCACGGCTATCAGGTACACGTCGGGCCGATGTACTCCGATGTCAGGGGCAGTGTGAGGGCCAAGTCCTCCGACCCACGCGAACACCCGGCCATCCAGTTCAACTACCTCTCGACCGAGAACGACAGGCGAGAGTGGGTCGAGGCGATCAGGACGGCGAGAAAGATCCTCACCCAGCCGGCTTTTGGGCCTTACAACGGTGGCGAGGTCTCGCCAGGGCCTTCGGTCGAGACCGACGAAGAGATCATCGACTGGATCAGCCGCGACGCCGAGACCGCACTGCACCCGTCGTGTACCTGCAAGATGGGCACCGACGACATGGCGGTCGTCGATCCGGCGACGATGAAGGTGCGTGGCGTCGAGGGGCTGAGGGTTGTCGATGCGTCGGTCATGCCGATCATCACGAACGGGAACATCTACGCCCCGACGATGATGATCGCCGAGAAGGCTGCCGATCTCATCCTGGGCAACACCCCGCTGCCCGCCGACGACGCCGAGGTCTTCCGGGCCCCTACCGGCTGAGCTTCTCGCAGCCGGTCCAGGCGAAGGCTCGCCAGCCAGGTGATCCCGTCACGTCTCGGCCAGCAACCCGGGAAGCGGACGTTGCTCTAGTGGTAGCTGCTCACGAGGTCGTCGAGTTCGGAAGCCATCTCGGTCATCTCGGCAGCCGAAATCCGAGTCTCCTCGGTTGAGTCGCGAGTGGCTTGAGCGTTTGAAGCGACGTCGGTGATGCTCCGAGCAATTGCCCGAGCCCCGTTGGCGGCTTCTTCCACACTCCTGCCGATCTCGGCTGTGGTCGTGGACTGCTCCTCGACAGCCGAGGCGATGTTGGTCGAGATCTCGCTGATGCGACCGATGGTCTCGCCAATCTGAGTGTTGGCTTCGACTGCGCCTTGCGTGTCGACCTGAATCGCTTCGATGCGATTCGAGATCTCCTCGGTTGCCTCTGCGGTCTGGTTGGCGAGTTCCTTCACCTCGCTGGCGACAACTGCGAAGCCCTTTCCGGCCTCTCCAGCGCGGGCCGCCTCGATTGTTGCGTTGAGGGCAAGCAGGTTCGTCTGCTCGGCAATGGAGGTGATCACCTTGATGACCTCTCCGATCTCCTGGCTCGACTGGCCGAGCTTGGCGATGGAATCAGTGGTGGTCTGGGCGACATCAACAGCTTCAGAAGCAACCGTCGACGCCTCGGTGGCGTTGACTGCCACCTCTTGAATCGAGGCGTTCATCTGCTCGATTGCTGCTGCGACCGAGGCCACGTTGGCTGAAACCTCCTCACCGGTTGCCGAGGCAGAGGTTGCCTCCGATGATGTTTCCTCGGCGCTCCTGCCCATCGACTCTGAGACAGTGCTGAGCTCAGAGGCTGCTCCCGCGAGCTGACTCGAGGAACCCTTGAGCTGATCGACCATGGACCTGAGCGACCCGACCATTGTCGAGAAGGCATGGCCCAGTTGGCCTGGCACCTCGTGGGTGAGGACTTCTGCCGACAGCTCTCGGTCCCCGATCGAGGTTGCTTGCGAGCCGACGGTGGAAAGCACAGCCGCCATCTCGTTGAAGCTGTCTGCCAGTTCTCCGATTTCGTCATTGCGGTTGAGGTCCAGCCGCTCGACATCGAGTGAACCCCCAGAAATCTGGCGGGCTCGATCGGCGACCTGCTTGACGGGCCGGGAGACACCTCGGGCAACCCACAGCGCAACTGCGGCGATGAGGAGGGCAGCTACCACGCCGACTGCGAAGATGGCGTTTCTCAAGCTGTCGGCGCCTGCGGCGGCGGCATCACGGTCCTGGCGCATCAGGATGCCCCACCCATAACCTTCGAAACCCAGCGCACCATCAGCCTCGGCATAGCCGTTGAGTTGAACTGCCCCCGTGTCTGGGTTCTTCTCCTCTGTGAATCCCGAGTTCTCGGCAATGACCGACGCAGATGCCGCCTCGAGGCCATCGTTGATCATGTTGACAGAATAGATCTGCCCTGGAGTTGTGCTGTCGATGACGAGACCGTCGGGTGCAAGAACCTGGGTCTCCAGGCCGGACACACCCGCAGCAACCAACTCTTCGTTGAAGACATTCATGATGTCGGTGACGACTCTCTCGAACGATGCGTCGTTGTGCCAGATGCCGACCATCTCACCCGCTGCGTCATAGATAGGAGCGGTGAATGGCAGCGTGATCCTGGTGTCTCCGTACACACTGGCGACGACCGAGTTTCGCTCGGCGTCCGTGTAGTAGGTGCCGCCTGCTGGAGTGGATCCGTTTGCGACGACGCTGAACCATTCTTCCGCGCTCACATCGCGACCTATCAGCGCGCTGGTATCCAACGCAGCACCGCTGCCGTCGATCGTGTTGGCGACTACGACCTTGCCTTCGAGGTCGACGACGAGCATCAGGTCATAGATGCCGTAGGTGCCGGTGAGGAAGTCGACGATTCCTGATGCTTCTTCCACAGTGCCCTGAGCCAGAGGGTTGGCGGCGAATGCTTGGACATCTCCGTACCGTTCGAAGAGGTTGCGATCGATGGCGTCACCTGCGTTGACAGCAGCGACTTCCATCCGATCACCTGCTCCACCGACGAGGGTGCTCCGCGTTCGATCCAGCGAGATCCATCCCACGATGATCATCGGAGCAATTCCCAGTAGCAGGAAGGTTCCGATGAGTTTGGCGTTGAGTGATCTCAGCGCAGACGTATCGCTGAATCGCCCAGTGAACCTGGAAGTTGCTGTCATGGCATACCCCTTGCATGGCGCACCGCTGACGGTCGAGAGCTCGGAGGTCAACAGGTCGGTTACTCATCAGGATCGGCAGTAGCCGGGCGAGAATTAGGAGTCCGGCCGGCATCATGAGCGCAGTCGATGACGCTCGAGCGGCTTCTCGACGGGAGGTGACTCGTCCCCGGCCATCTGTGGCGAGGTTGACGCACCTTGATGAGCTGTTCGTTTCCGTTGGCAGCGGATGGCACACATCACGACCGTTATCAGGGTTCGGGTCGCCCCATCGCGCGTCACGTAGAGTAGTGGAGGCCGCGACTTGGTGACAATGAGTGCTGCTGTCGTCTTGGTCGCCGGGTTGTGTCTGACGGACGATGGTCCAGACCCAGGTCGCACACCGCTCTGGCCCCAGTCGTGGCGTATCGGCCTCCGTCCTGCTGAGCTACTCGCAGTCGGTCCAGGCAAAGGCTCGCCAGCCCGGCCCTTGTTCGTTGTCGAGCCCCTTGTCGTGGAGGAACGAGACCTGCCGCCCTGTGTATACGTCGACGGTATTGGTGCCCAGCTGGAGCCAGTGACCATCGTTCATCGACGCGTCGGCTCGGATGGCGTCGTCGATCGCGTCGTGAGTGGTCCAGCCGTTGGGCGAGAGGTGGGCAATTGCCGTGCTGGGTGAGGTCCCTGGCGGGCACAGCGCCCCATCGGGGACCGGCGGGCTGCCGTGGTGTTCGCGGGTGATTCTCCAGAGTGAGTTGTCCCTCGAGGGGATCGGGGCGATGTCGCTCACGTCGTCACCGGTGTCGACTCGGCCGAAGTGGTCGTAGACCTCCAGCTCGCCTTGGCTGGCCGGGCCGCCGAATGCCTCGATCGAGCCTCGGCCGTCGACGAGCACGTAGCCGGAGTCGTCGAGAGCGGGGCCGATGCCCACGATGGGCTCGCCGTGGCTGCCTCCACGACCGTGGAAGGTCGCGTCTCCGAAGGCGAAGACACCGCCGTCGGCTCCGACCAGCCAGTATCCGTCGCCGCTCGCCGTGGGATCGGCGTCGACGATCGGGGCGACCAGTGAGGCTCCCGCGGGCAGTGCGCCTGGAATCGACCCGTGGAACTCGGCGTCTCCGTAGGCGAAGACACCTCCGTCGGCTCCAAACAGCCAGTAGCCGTCACCCGTCGGTGTCGCAGAGATGGCGACGACGGGTGCAGCGAGCCCAAGCCCACCGGTCGATCCGTGGAATTGGGCTCCACCCATTGCATAGACACCGCCGGCAGGGTCGGCCAGCCACGCTCCGTCGTCGGGCGTCAGCGCCACGTCGACGATGGGTGTGACAGGTGTGCGAGGCAGGATGTCTTCCGTGACGAAGCTGCTTACCCATTCCCGCTCCGTCTCGTTGTTGTTGATCCATACGGTGTCTCGCTCGACCACGGTGATCGTCTCGGGGAGGTCGCTGCGACGGAGCAGAACCACTGCCCTGAAGATGACTATTGCCTGAGTGCAGAACGCGTCACGAGGTCGGTGGTAGCGCACATTGATGCGCAACTCGTCGACGGTGGCGGTCGCCGGCTCGATCTCGGGAGTGGTGCACCCGTCGCTTGCAGCCAAGTCGATGACGGCGGCGACGTACTCGGACGCGTCGAAGCTCTCAACGGTGTTGGGCGCTGCCAGAAGAGCAACCTGGTGTGACGATGCGGCGAGCGTCAGAAAGGGGTACCGCCATGGGGCTCCAGCCCAAGGCATGCGGCTGTTGGGTGCCAGCAGGATCTCCTGGAACACCTCGGCTTCGGCAGCCGAGACGGGCCGGGCTGAGGTTCCCATCGCCAGGTGGGTGGCCAGCACCACGACCGCAGCCAGTATCCGGATCCACCACGTCATGTCACGTAGAGTAGTGGAGATCGGGATTCGGTGACAATAAGCGAGTGTTGATGCATTCCTGGCTTCTGGGTTGTGCCTGGTGGAGAATGGACAAGACCGAGAGGGTGATCGCCATGCCAGCACCAGGTTGGTACTCAGATCCGGCGGGTGGTGGTGGTCTGCGCTATTGGGACGGGCAGACCTGGACGTCGCACACCGCGTCGGCGCCTGTTCAGCCGGTGCAACCTCCGCCGCAGTCGGTCCAGCCCGTCGGACCCCCTCCCGGGCCGCCGCCGTCGAGTCCGCCACGCGCGCCGTCGAGTCCGCCACCCGCGCCGTCGGCTCCTCCTCCGGCACAGGCCGCTCCGGCACAGCAGCCGGGTGTCGAGGCCGTGAACTCGGCTGGGCTCGATCACAGGGTCGTGATGACGCTCATCGGAGCCGCCGTTGTGTTTGTGGGCTCCGTTTTGCCGTGGGTCGACTTCGACGGCTTCACCCAGAGCGGCTTCGAGACGAACCTCCCGTGGGCGCTGACCGGAGCGCCGCTCGACAGCTCTGGCGACGGCGTTATCGCCCACGGCTGGTTGTTCGTGATTCTGGCTGGCCTCGCCGCTGCGTCGGTGCTTGGCAAGTTCGGTGATCCCCTCCTCTCGAGTATCTGCGGCGGCATCGTGGTCCTGCTGGCCCTCGCTGACTTCTGGAGGTTCAATCAGGCCCTCGAAGGTAGTGACACCTCGATCCTTGACGTGATCGGGTACGGCTTCTACGTCACCGTGGTCGGAGGTGCCCTGTTGGTCGCCGGGTGGTTCATGGCTCGATCTTCTGGACGGTAGATTCGCTCGGTGTGACGAGACGATCGGCCAGGGCGCTGGTGTTCACCACGTCGGCGGCCGTGCTGGTCCTCGAGATATTGGCGGGAAGATTGTTGGCGCCCTTTGTTGGTGTGTCGCTCGAGACGTTCACCGGCATCATCGGCACGATCCTCGCCGGTATTGCTCTCGGTAGCGGTGTCGGCGGCAAGATGGCCGATCATCGACCCCCTTCCACGATGATTGGACCGGCGATTTCTCTTGGCGGTGTGCTCGCCTGGGGCTCGTTGCCCATCGTGACCGCCACGGGGCCGGCGTTTGGGAACGGCCCAATGGCCATCGTCTTGGTGTCGGCGCTTGCGTTCTTCCTGCCCGCCTGTGTTCTCAGTGCTGTGTCGCCGATGGTCGCCAAGCTTCGCCTCAGCGATCTTGGCGAGACCGGTGAGGTTGTCGGGGGTCTGTCGGCAGCGGGGACTCTCGGGGCTTTGTTCGGGACCTTCTTCACCGGGTTCGTGCTGGTTTCGGCTGTGCCGACCCGGCCGGTCATCATCGGGCTGGGCGGACTCCTGGTGGTGTTGGGGGTGGCGATCGGTGTTCGACTCGGTGGTGCCAAGCCCGATCTGATGATGGCGACTATCGGAGTTGCGACCCTGGCTGCTGCAGCCCTCTCGTCGTCGCCTTGCGAGTTCGAGACGGCCTACTTCTGCGGATCGGTGATCGAGGATGCCGAGCGGCCATCGATCCGAGTACTGGAGCTGGACGATTTGCGGCATGCGGCGATCGATCTGGACGACCCGACCTGGCTCGAGTTTCGCTACACGAACCTGATCGCAGACGTTGTAGATGCCATGCCAGCTGGAACTGTCACCGCCCTGCACGTGGGTGGGGGAGGGTTCACCATGCCGCGCTACGTCGAGGCCACGAGGCCCGGGTCCGACAGCCTGGTTCTCGAGATCGATCCTTTCCTCGTCGACGTGGCCAAGGACGAGTTGGGTCTTGTCACGTCCGACAGGCTGAGGGTCGAGGTCGGCGATGCAAGGCTGGCCGTCGACGACATCGAAGCGGGTGTCTACGACATCGTTGTGGGTGATGCTTTTGCGAGCGTGGCGGTTCCTTGGCATCTGACCACCCGCGAGTTCGTCGCCGAGATTGCCCGGTCGTTGAAGCCCGACGGCATCTATGTCATGAATGTCATCGATGGCGGCGAGAGCCATTTCGCCAGAGCCGAGCTGGCGACGCTGGCGTCCGAGTTCGAGCACGTCGGTGCGATCATTCCTCCTGATGGTGTTCGTGAACGGCCCGTGAACCAGATTCTGTTGGCCTCGCAGTTGCCTCTGCCTGCACTCGACATCGACGGCGAGCACGGGGTCCTGGTCGATGACGTCGATGCCTACATCGACGGTGCCCGTGTGCTGACCGACGATTTCGCCCCGGTCGACTGGTTGACCCGGGATAGGTGAGCCCCCGCAACTCATCTCCATGGTGGTAGGTGGTTGGTCCAGGTGTTGACGATCTTGCCGGTGTGTTTCTGGACGAGTTTCCATTGGCCTGGCTGGTCGCCGGGTTGGAGGTTGACACCCATCTTGTGGATGGTGGTGTGATCGATCGGACACTGCAACGCCATGAGCGCAACATCGGTCGGCCCGTGGCCTTCTGTCCACTCGATGAGATGGTGAGCGTCGCAGGCTCCGGGACTGCGATCACAGTCACGGGAGGTACATGTCCCATCGCGAATCGCCATCGCGAACTTCTGAACCTCGGTCGCGTTGCGTGTGTCACGACCCAAGTTCATCTCGAGCCCGTCAGCCGATAGCACCCAGGCAAAGATCTCAGCCCTCGCGTCGACGAGTTTCTGCCACTCAGACGCGGGGACCTGGGCGCCGTTGATCGTCCACGCTTTCGCCCCAGGGTCACCCAGTGCCAGTTTCAGCATGTTCTCGACATCGATCACCAGATGAGCACCCAAATCGGGCATACCACCAGGCTTGCCCTTCTTGGTGCCCTTGGAAGTGTTGTTGAGGATCAGGCCAGCGAACGCGTCAGCCCCACGCTGAGCACCACTACGACGATCGAGCTTCGGGCCGTTCTTGTCCTTGTGTTGCCACTCGGCACGCTCGGCTGTTTCGAACCTGTCAACAATGGCCTGCCCGACCAGAGGATCGACACGCAGATAGAACCACCACGCCCCATCACCCTCCTCATCGACACCCCAAAAGAAACGACGGGCGTTCTGCTGGCCCAACAACCACAGTTCGGGAGACACCTCATTGGCCTCACGAACCGCTCGCTGCACAGCAACCCTTGTCGTGTCGGCAGAGTCGGACAACATCGCATCAGCCAACAACTCGTCGACCTTGTCCTCAGACAAACCAGAACGCGTGAGGAGATCGGCCTGCTCGGTGTTGATCAGACCACGCTTGAGAGCAACACCCACCCTCGGAAACCGACGCAACCGAGCCGCACGCTTACGAGCCTGCTCACGCTGACGCCCAGAAGGCTTCGGAGAAGACCCCCTCTCCTTCTTCTTCTTCTCATCGTTCGCCTTGCCGTCTTCGTTCTGGTCGTTCTCGTCGCTGTCCTTGGTGTTCTCGTCGGTGTCGTCACCGTCGGTGTTTTCGTTGGCGGGCGGGTCGGCAGGTTTGGGTTGGGCCCGACGACCCAACACCTCGATCGCGTCGACAACCTCGGCCTCATAACCACCAAGACACGAAACCGCAGTCCTCACCTCACCAAGAATTGTCTCCACCGACCCCAAATCGAGACCGATCAAATCATCAGACGACAACATCTCAACCACAACACGAACAGACGAACCCACCACCCCCACCTCAACTGTCGCAGCCACTGAATCCATACAAACATCATACCGAACACACGTTCTGATCACAAACGTAAACGGTACAAACCTAGAGAAATCCTTCGATCAAGTTGGAACCGAAAGGGCCTGGGGGGTCGTCCAATACACATGCAGAACCATCGACTCCTCGTAGCACTTCTCACCCTCCTGGCCCTGGCTGCTGCGTGCTCAGATTCGGACACTGTCGCAGCGGGGACCTCGACCACGGCCGTCGACACGACTACGGCGACCATCTCTGGTTCCTCGGATGAGCAGGCGCTGGAGGCTGCCCTGCAGCGATGGGCTGCGACCGATACCGCCAGCTACTCGATCGTCTACCAGCACAACTGCTTCTGCCCGATGGAGGAGATCGCGGTCGTCGTCGTGGACGGCAAGGTCGTCTCGGCCAAGGGTGAGGCCGGAGTGGAACCGCAGTTCGCCCGGCAGCCGATGACGGTCGACGACATGTTCGACGAGATCCGCACCGCCATCGACGGGGGAGCTGCAGCCATCGACGTGTCGTATGACCCGGATCTTGGTTACCCCACCAACTACTGGATCGACGAAGCGCTGAACATCGCGGACGAGGAGCACGGCATCACCGTGTTCGAGCTGACACCCGCCGCCGGCTGAGCCCTACGCCGTGCGGCAGAAGTGGGCGATGCTGGCGGCGGTCTCGTGGCTCACGTCAGGACAGGCGATCGAGAAGATCTCGGTTCCGTGGATTGTCCCCATCACCTGGCGGCACTGGGCCGCGACACCCGCCCGCTGAAGCAGTCGGTAGAACTCGATGCCCTCGTCGCGCAGCGGGTCGCACTCATTGACCGAGATGAAGGTTGGCGGCAATCCCTCCACGTCGTCCTCGGTGGCGAACAAGGGCCACGCCAGTGGATCGCCGGCCTCGAACGCTTCGATTCCGTAGGCGATCCGGCCCCGGTTGTTGTGCAGGTTGAGCAGGATGCCTTCGTTCTCGGTCGACGATGGGAGATGGTCCTGGGGCCACTCGCCGGCGATGTAGGGGCACAACGCGTAGAGGCCCTGGACAAGCCCGATGTCGCCATCGCGGAGCAGTTTCATCCCCGTGGCGAGGGTCAGGTTCCCTCCGCCGCTCTCGCCGGCGATGATGATCCGGCCCGGATCGATGCCCAGCGCCGAGGCGTTCTCTGCGAGGTAGCGGACACCAGCCGCGCAGTCGTTCAATCCACCGGGGAACGGGGCCAGCTCGGGCAGCGACGAGGGTGTCAGGCAGTTGCGGAACTCGACCAGGGCGACAGCGACACCCTTGCCTGCGATGATGCGACCCCAAGACTTGTACAGGCCGAGAAAGGCCGACATCGACTGCATACCCCCGCCCTGGATCTAGAACACGCAGGGCACGGGCTCTTCGGC
>JAAETH010000576.1 GCA_024228575.1 Actinomycetes bacterium | reverse complement strand
CTGGCCGATCGTCGCGTTCCTCCTTGCCGGACCTGATCGATCCCCAGGGGTCGAGGTTCTTCGACCAGGCGTCCTGCTGGCCAGTGGCGTACCCCAGGGCCTTGGCCATGTCGCGCACCGATGACTTGGCCCGGTAGGTGACGACGTTGGCCACCTGGGCGGCCCGGTCGCGGCCGTAGCGCTCGTAGACGTACTGGATGGCCTCTTCGCGGCGGTCGCTCTCGATGTCGAGGTCGATGTCGGGCGGGCCGTCACGTTCGGGCGACAGGAACCGCTCGAACAACAGACCCAACGACACGGCGTCGGCGTTGGTGATGCCCAGGGCATAACAGACCGCCGAGTTGGCCGCTGAGCCCCGACCCTGCACATAGATGTCGGCGTTCCGGCAGAACTCGACGATGTCCCACACCACGAGGAAGTAGCCGGGAAACCCCAGCTGGCCGATGAGCTCGAGCTCGTGGTCGATCTGACGCCAGGCCCCGGGCATCCGCTCGGCCTGGCGCGACCCGTAGCGGCGAGAGGCACCTCGTTCTGTCAGCTCACGCAGCCACGACATCTCGTCGTGTCCGGGGGGGCAGGGAAAGGGTGGCAGCTGGGGGGCCACCAACGAGAGGTCGAAGGCGCAGTCGAGAGCCAACTCGGCTGCCCGTTCGACAGCCCCGGGCCAGCGGGCGAACAGGCGGGCCTGTTCGCCGCCCGACCGCAGATGGGCGGTGGCGGCCGGGGGCGACCAGCCGGCCGCCTCGTCGAGGGAACGACGGGCTCGCACCGCGGCCAGAGCGGTGGCCAACCGGCGGCGGGCCGGGGTGGCGTAGTGAACCTGGTTGGTGGCGACCACCGGCAGGCCCTGCTGGTACCCGAGGCGGGCCAACACATCGTTGCGGGCCGAGTCGAGGGGGTCGCCGTGGTGCCAGAGCTCGACCGCGACATGGTCGACCCCGAAGCGGTCGACGAGGGTGGCGAGCTGGCGGCCGGCGGGGGTCGGACCCTCGCTGACCAGGGCGGCCGGCACCCTCCCTTTGCGGCCACTGGTGAGCACCAGCCAGTGACCCTGTCCTCCGATCTCGGCCAGCCGATCGAGGGTGATGGCGGGCCGTGACTTCTCGCCCGCCATCTGGGCCTCGGAGATGGCCCGTCCGAGGCGGGCATACCCCTCGGGCCCCCGAGCCAGAACCACCAGGTGCTCACCGGGTGGATCGGCCGGGCCGTTGCGGGGTTCGTCTCCGGCGCCCAGCCCAAGCGTGAGCTCGGCCCCGAAGACCGTGGGCAGACCGTGCTCGCGGGCGGCCTCGGCGAACCGGACCACCCCGTAGAACCCGTTGTGATCGGTGAGGGCCAGGGCCCGGAGCCCGAGTCGAACTGCCTCCTCGACCAGCTCCTCGGGGTGGGAGGCTCCGTCGAGAAAGCTGAAGTTCGAATGACAATGGAGCTCGGCGTAGGGGATTGACGAGGGCCGGGCCGACAGGTCGGGCCGTTCGTAGGGCTGACGCTTGCGAGACCAGGCCGGACTGTCGCCCCCGCCGGCCCCGGGAAATCCGGACGCGTCAGGTGAGACCGGTGCCCTCCCGTCGGAAAGGCGTCGTTCGAGCTCGGACCACGGGACCGGTGGGTTGCGCCATCCCATACTCGAACAATATCGAACAGATGTTCGATGCGACAGGGGGGTGCGACAGTGACTGTGATAACGAGCTTGAACGCGGCGAGGAGGGCTGCGATGTCCCCTGCCGGTTCCTGTACTCGGGTGACTCTGGCCGCAAGCCGGGGATGGCCGTGGGTGGTTACCAATTGGTCAAGGGCAATGCCGTCCACTGTCGTTTCCATCTCCTGGCTGGACCGGTCGCGACTGATCCAGATATCGATACATCCTTGGCGGCCTGAGGTTGGGGCCTCGTAGAGGTATCGGTCCGCCCGGTCGGGGTGTGCCCGGAAAGGACCGATCGCGGCGCTGAACGTGAATCCTGCGGGGACTAGGACGGGGTCGAGTTGATCTCGGAGAAGTGCCTCGAACTCGGTGTCGACTCCGAGCTTCACCCGCTCGTCGTGTTCTTGGACTACACCCAGCCCGATCCACGCCAGCACTGCCGGCAGCAGTCCGACCAATCCCCTGGTTCCGGTGGCGGCCACCGCGAGCGTGGTGGTGATCCCAGCTCCAACGGCGACCGCGACGACCCGGTAGAGGGGTCGGCGGCGGGATCATGTGATGCGCGGTATGGGCAGGCTTGGCCGCAAGATTGATATCATCAATGATGTCATGTAGTCGGTCGAGGTAGAACCGGAGGTCGAGGAGTGGCTCGACTCGTTGACAGTCAAGGAGTTCGCTTTCGTGCTGGCCCACATCGACCGTTTGGCCGAGCGGGGCAACCAGCTGCGAATGCCGGCGTCGCGCTCGTTGGGCGACGGTCTGTTCGAGCTTCGTTTCGATCTCGGTCGCACAGCACGACGGATCACCTACTGGTTCGCCCCCGAACAGCGAGTCGTGCTGTTGAGCGTGTTCCGCAAGCAACGACAGAACGAGCGCTCCGAGGTTCGGCGCGCCCGCGAGGCGATGGCGCGGTGCATCGCTGAAAGACACACCGCCGAGGAGGACTGATGAGCTCTAGAAGCATCGAAGATCTCAGAAGCGGACGGCTGGCCAAGATGAGCCCGGCCGAACGGGCTGAGTTCGACAAGGTCTACGCAACGGCGCGTCTCGCGCTCGAGTTTGGTGAGCAGGTGCGCGATGCCCGAGAGCGTGGCGGTTTGAGCCAGCGGGAGCTCGCTGCTCGGATGGGTACCAGTCAGGCTGCGGTTGCCCGGCTCGAGGCTGGTGGTGTGGGCTCGACTCTCACCACCCTCCAGCGGGTCGCCGACGCATTGGATATGACCGTGAGTGTCGAACTGGCACCCGCCAGTTGACCACCAAGCGGTCCCGCGGAGCCGTCTGGATGCTCCTTTCAGGGCCATCGGGTGCATCCCAATAACCCGCCCAACCACCCCCACGGACCCTCCCCGAAGAGCCGTACTGGGGGGACACCCAATATCGCGGTGGGATGGCGCTCTGGGGTCCTCTGCGGGTGGTTGGGCTCTGGGTGGCGGGTAGCCGTCACCAGCGTGGGCAGGACCCGTAGGCACCAGAGTCACCATGGCCCGTCGAGCTGGCTCCGAATCGGCGTTGGCACTGCTATCTGCAGCCTGGTTTCAGTCATCCTGGGCTTAGCCGAGCTTCTGCGCCGGGGTGCCCACTGAGACGAAGTACACCGCGTCGAAGTTGGTGGCGGGGAGCAGGGTCAGCGTTCCGATCTCGGCCCGCATGGATTGGGGCGATCGGATCCAGACGCCGCCGGGTCGATCGTCGGCGAGCGGGCGGATGTCGAGATAGAAGAGCTCGGGTCCGGTGAGATTGAGCACTCCATCGAGGCTGTCGTCAGCTACGTCGGGCAGTTGCCCGTAGTCCGGGGCTTCGCCGCTGTGAAGGGCTGCGTGGATGACGAGGTACGAAGACCCCAGCGAGTTGGCGAGATCGTGGCCCATTGTGGCGATGTCTGCGAGCTCGAAGTTGTCGCCGACTCGGAAGATTCTGTCGGGGTCGCTGCGCTGGACATGGAGATTGTTGGCCCAAAGGACCATTCGCTTCCCCGGATTCTGATCGAGAATCCAAAGATCGTTCTCGGCCATCGCCGGGTCCCTGACGCTGCTGCCGGCCAGGACTCGTTCGGCAGAGCCGGGCGCTCCGGCGGTCACTTGGACGGCGAAGCTCTCGTGTCCCCGCAGCACGACGTGCGCCCAACGCAAGGCCTGTTCGAACTCTTGAGCCGACATTGCTGTAGCGAAGTCTTGCTCGCTGGTTTACATCTGTGTCACGAGATCGCCGAGCTGGGTGCTGATGACGGCAAGCTCCTCACCGGGGGCTTCGTCGTAGCGGGTCTGCAGGTCTCGCCACGTCTCCTCTCCTTGTTGGCCGAGCAACATCCCAAGGCCGTCAAATTCTTTTGACATCTCGTCCGCCAACGCTTCGTCCACTCCACGGAGGTAGGTGTCGAGGGATTCCAGCGCGGGCATTGGGGTCGTGATGTCGATCCCGTAGAACTGCACGAAGTCATCATCGGTGACCGTGCTGTTGTACTGCCTCATCCACTCGATGGTGGAGCGCATCTGCGTTGTCGCCATCAACTCCCAGGTACCGGATTGTCGGAGGAGCTCGTCGATGTCGGCCTCCTCGCCGAGAACGTAGCTATTGATTCTCTCGGCGTGGGGCATGGATGTCTCGGCTGCGAGCAATCGGAAACCCAGGGTGTCGACAAGGTACGAAAGAAGACGCGTACGCATCTGCATCTGCTCGCTCAGGTTGTGAGCTGTCTCGCCGACAGCGACCACTTGGGCATCACCAACGATGCTTGCCAGCCCATCGAGGTCGCTCCGGTCGGCGTCAAGATCGAGAGACAGAATCGGCGTTGCGTTGTCAGACGCCCACTCGGTGAAGTCCTCGGCTCCGCCAGCGACGGCGGCCTCCACGTTCGACTCGTCGCCGCCAATGACGGCGGCCTGTCCGTTCGACTCGTCGCCCGACGAGCAGCTGGCAGCGAGAAGCGCGAAAACGATACAGACGACGGCCAGTCGTGACGGCCTTGCAGGTGATGCTCTGCGGACCCTCGGAAGGCTCGGTGCCACTTTGTGTGTGTGGCCTCATGCGGTCGTTGTTGAGTCATCTTTGGACTTCCTTTCGTTCGGGCCGCGGGGCGTGGTGTTGAAGCTGCTGATTTCGATACCGAGACGCCGCAGACGGTCGAAGACGCTCTCGAGTTGCGACCGGTCGATGAACGGCCCTTCAAGCACGGTGTCTCGGCCGTGGGGAGCTTGTGTCATGTCGTCGAAGGCTTCGCTGAAGCGCTCTCCGAGCTGGCCCTGGACAACGATGCGATAGTGGCTGCTGCTCACGGAGGTCCTCCTCGGGCGGTCGGTCGTTGGTGATTCGATCGTGGACTCGCGACGGGTGGGTTAACAATCCCCCCAGGGTCGTTACCCCCCGGGTGGTGCGGGCGATGGGCACTCTGCGAGGCGCACTTCTCGCTGATTCACTGACGGCGGCGTCGGTCTACTCTGGGCTGCGACGCCTGCCGGAAAAGGAGCTTGATGCCGGCCGAACACCCGGAGACCAGTTGGCCTCAACCCTTCACCTCGACCAAGCTCGATCCGCCGGCCTTGCCCAGAGGCCTCGTCGACCGGCCAGACCTCCTTCGCCGACTCATCGCATCAGACGCGTCGTTGATACTGGTTGATGCTCCTGCCGGTTGGGGCAAATCGTCGGTTTTGGCCGCGTGGAGCCATGCGATCGACGAATCCCGATCCTTTGTCTTCGTGCGGCTCGGCACGGAAGACAATGAGCCGCGGGCGTTCTGGTCGTACGTCGTTGCCGCGATCTACGGTGCCGACGAGACCGTCCCGACCGAGGTCGCCGAGGCTGTGGCCGCACCAGGACCGGACTCGCTGCGGACCCTCGTGCCGAGCCTGAGCAACAGCCTCAACGACAGTGATCGCTCGATCGTTCTCGCGCTTGACGACTATCACCAGGTCACCGACTCGGCCATCCACCAATCGGTCGAGTACCTCATCGAACGCGCACCACGCGGGTTTCAGGTGGCGATTGCGAGCCGGACTGATCCACCCCTCCCGCTCGCACGGTGGCGAGCCGCCGGCTCACTGGAGGAGTTTCGTCTCACCGATCTTCAGCTGTCGACCAGCGACACGCGTGAACTGTTCGCCAACCGGTTTCGTCTGGATATCGATCATGCAGACGCAGAGCTCCTCTGCGAACGGACCGAGGGCTGGCCGGCGGGGATTCAACTCGCAGGCGTTTAGTTGGTCGGGGAGACCGATCCCACGGAGTTCATCACGACGTTCGCGGGAAACGATCGCAATGTCGCCGACTACCTGACCAGCGAGGTGCTTCAGCGCCAGCCCACGGAACGCTCCAGATTTCTTCAAGCGACTTCGCTGCTCCAGGAGATGACCGCCGAGCTGTGCGACTACGTCTTGGAGACGACCGGTTCGGCTGCGGTTCTCGAAGGAATCGAACGAGACAACCTGTTTCTGGTTCCGCTCGATTCGAAGCGTGAATGGTTTCGCTATCACCATCTCTTTCAAGAGTGGCTGCACAACAATCTACGCATCAACGAGGATGCGCAGCGCATCATCGAGCTTCATACTCGGGCTGCTGATTGGCTTCAATGGCACGGAGCCGAAGAGAAGGCGATTGGTCATCTGCTCGCCGCTGGTGATGTTGACTCCGCCACCGAGATCATCGAACTGGTGTTGTCGAGATTGGACTTCATTCACTACGGCCGCGTTCGAGAGTGGCTCCCGGCGATCCCGCAGCATGTGGCCGCCGACCACCCGAGGATCTGTCTGGCGCTTCTGGCTCGGTGTCTCACGAACGGCGACTACAAGGAAGCGAGGGCCTTGTTCGCGACACTCGATGAGGCTTTGCTTGCACTCGGCGATGACGAGCGAGAACAGCTCCGCCCGCATGTAGGCGTCTACCGAGGCACGTACGCGCTGCACAGGCTCGATCTTGAGGTAGCCGAAGAAGCACTTCGCTCCGCCGTCGATGACCGGACACCTCGGGCACTAGCGGCTGCTGCGTACGCTCGGGGCCTACTCGGCATCACGCTCTTCTGGCTCTACGGCCCTCGCGAGGCCCTGCCCTACCTACGGGAGGGATCCCGCCACCGGCGCCAAATGTCGATGGGCGATACCGGCATCACCCCACTGCTGGCCGCAGCGCACGCCGAACTGGGCGAGTGGGAGCTCTACGAGTCTGCGATCGACGAAGCGTTTGCAATCCCGGACATGAGCTTGAGCAGATTCCCCGACACCATGCCTGCGCACTACGCCAAGGCAAGGTTGCTTCACCATCGCGGCCAACTTGTCGAAGCCGTCGATGAGGCCCAACGCGGGCTCGACCAGGCGAAAGCCTGGATATTTTCATCCTTCACGGCGTGGGGCTGTCTCGTGATGTCCGACATCGCATCTACCCCAGCCGACAAGCGGCGCTATGTCATGGAGGCCGAGCTGCACGGCGCTTCGTAGGCCAGCCACCACTACCTCTCCAAAGCGATCGCGAAATCTCGACAGAACCTCGATTCGACGTGGCCGGTCATCGCACCCGACGGTGCCATGGCGGAACCGCTGACTCGCCGCGAGATCGAGGTCCTCCGGCTCTTCCGAAGCGACCTGTCGTTGCGCGACATCGGCAACGAATTGGACATCACCCTCAACACTGCGAAGGGCTACGCCAAGACCATCTATAGGAAACTCGCAATCAATTCCCGCGCTGAAGCCGTTTCCGTGGCGACGCAGGCCGGCCTCATCTGAGTCGCCGCTGCGACGCGGCAACCGGACGAATCGAGGTAGTCCATCATCATGGTGACCCGGAAGTCATCGGCTGCCGGGTCGCACACTTCGCTCAGCCCACCTCGGGCAACGCGTGCCACAAAACCAACCATG
>JAAETH010000575.1 GCA_024228575.1 Actinomycetes bacterium | reverse complement strand
GCATCGGGCCGATCAGAACGACTACATCGCAGAGGTCCGATCCCGCATGACGCACAACGCCTTCGTCCTGGCCGACCTGCTCAAAGACGCGAGCGGAGCCACGCCGATCCCGCCGAACCGGTTGACACAAGCGTTTCGACGAATCACCGACCGAGTTCCCGAAGCAACCGGCGTCCGGCTACACGATCTCCGCCACTGGTTTGCCAGCACCCAACTCGACTCAGGCGAACCCCTACCAGCCGTAGCCGCACGAATCGGCGACAACGTAGAAACCCTCGCCAAGGTCTACGCCCACAAAGGACAACGGAGCGACGACAAAGCCGCTCAAGCGATCGCCGACCAACTCACCACTCCAAAGAACGGCGGTCACGATCCCGGCGTTTAACAGCGCTCTGGTTGTGCCGATCCTGGGTGCGTTCGGGGTCGATGACGCGAGCCTTACCGAGCATCGTCCGATCCCCTTGCCACCCGTTGACGACGGTGGCCAGTCCCGGTGTTGGGTTGCCGGCGCTGGCGCGGGTGATCTCGCGCGTCTGGTTGCTTGGATGAGACTGTGGTGATGAACTACAGCGACGGTACGAGCAGTCGACTGGCGGTCGGGCTGGTCCTACCTTGCCTCTTGTTGGCCGTTGGCTGCGGCAGAGCCGACGACCCGCAAGTTGCTGACGGTGTCGATGTGTCAGCCGCTCCAGAAACAGCGATGCCGGACGGTCGCCGTTTCGTTCTGCCCGAAACCGAGTCCTTGACCTTGATAGACGCGCAGGTTGCAGAACCCCAGGACAATACGCAGGGTCATATTGTCAAGAGGTTCGCACAAGCCGGATCGCCCCACGATGACGGTGAGGGCGAACGCGTCTCGATAGCAGTATGGGATGCCACCGGCATCCCGACCGATGATGTCGTGGCGAATGGTGTCGAGGTCAAGGTCGACAACCGATCGTTTCTGTGGGTGCCCGAATCGGAGGATCAACGGATGTATCTGGGTCCGACGCCGCTTGGAAGCATGATCGTGATGGCGACACTGAACCTCGACGAGGCAACGGCCGTTCACCTGCTGGCCGCAGCAGAGCTGTCCGGAACCGATGTGTTGTTCGATGGGCAGCCAACCCCGGACGGCTGGATCGACACGGGTACGTTCACGACGCTCACGCAGTTTTTCGCTGGTGCGACCGGATCGTCTAGCCCGCCTGAGGGCAACCGAGCCTTGTACGCAGAGAAGGGCGCTTCTGTGCCCGCCCGGACCTGGGATGACCCTGACGGAGGCATCGGGCTGACGCTCGCATCGTGGCCAGTCACGGGAACCGATCCCGACAACGAAGCGCGCTACAACCTTGACGGAGAGGTCGAAGTGGAGGTTCTGCGAGATGACGGGTCCACCACCATCGGGTTCAGCAGCCCCGCCGACAGCGAGTTTTTCGAGTTCGTCGTGTGGCAGGACGGAGCGGTCTGGCTCGCACTGTCACGACCTGCATCCGGATCCGCCGCTGGGCTCATCGATCTCGCAGCGACCATTCGCGAGGCAAACGCAGACGAGGTCGAGCACCTCGACTCACTCGCCGCCGGTTGAACTCGCTCGGTATCACCGCTCACAATCCCGCCTGCCAGCCACGCAGTTCCGGCGTTGTGAGCGGGCCTGGTGCTCGATAATCGCGTCGGGCGCCCGCAGGGTCTTGACTAGAAGTGATCCCAGGTAGCCGTCGGCTCTGTGACATCTCGTTGCCCGAGGACAGCGAACGAGTGCAACTGATCACGCATGTACTCGAACTCAGATCCGAAGAGCACGGCGGTGGTGGCCCGATGACCGCTCACATCTGTCACGACAACCAGTCGTCGCTCGATCACTGGGTCACAGCTAGCCAGATTGGCCGGGACGCGAAAGGCGGACAGCGTCCGGCCGTCGAGCTTGGCATCGGCCTCCAGATCGGGCCAATCACTTCCACGTTCGCCGTTGGCGTGTCGGTGGAGTGACGTCTCGAGGAAGTCGTCAAAGTCGTCGTACTCGGATGCGACCGCCATGACGCCAGTGGTCATCGAAAGGCTGGGCACGACTCGTTTCGGGCGGACTCGATCCCGTTGGCCTTGCCGTCGCTTCATGTGTTGCGTCTTGCGTCGCTTGCTCATGACAACTCCCTGTCGTCAGTTGAATGGTCTCACTGCGGTGTGACAGTCAGTCGCCCGCTAGGCGGTCTTGCGAATCAGCTCGTCGATGGCGAAGGCCGGGATCACGATTCGGCGCCGGAACTTGATGGACGGGATTTCGCCGGTCTTGACGCACTCGTAGGCGAGCGAGCG
>JAAETH010000574.1 GCA_024228575.1 Actinomycetes bacterium | reverse complement strand
GGGTTGATCCTCGATTCTGCGAATCCCGGCCCTCCCCAAGGCACAAGCACCCGCCCGGGATCGGTGGTTCGGAAGTAGGTGCCCCCCACAATTGGGGAGTCCTCGTCGAACCCGCTCACCCCGCCCATCCGGAACCACTGGTGGGGATAGGTGGGAACGAACTCGGCGTCGGCTCCGGCGTAGGTGAACACGTCTCCGTCGCCGGTGGTGTCAACGATCACGGTGGGGATGATCACTTCACGCCCGGCCTTGGATTCGACGACGACGGCCTCGATGTGCCCTTCGGTGCTATGGGTTGCCGCGCAGCCAGTGTGGAGGCGTAGTGTTACTCCTTCCGCTTCGAGCAGGTCGTAGGTGGCACTGACGAACGACTCGGGTTCGAAGGCCACCGAGTAGCGCACCGTCTCCGGGGGCGCACCCCAGATCAGGCCCCAGTTCCGCCAGCGTTCGACGGCTTGGGGATCCTCGCTTCCCCACTCGGATCGGCCTGGGTAGCGTGCTGCCCCCAAGGAGTCGAGGGTGTCAACGAACTCCTGGCAGATCCCAGCCACGACCTGGTTGCCCTCACCGTCGTCGAGGGTCAACAACAGGTTGATCAGGCCGAAGCTGGCCAGGCCTCCGACATAGCTCAGGCGTTCCACCAGCCAGGTGTCGGCTCCTCGTCGGGCGCTGGCCAATGCCGCGGCGATTCCTGCTGCGCCGGCGCCAACGACCAGCACGTC
>JAAETH010000573.1 GCA_024228575.1 Actinomycetes bacterium | reverse complement strand
TGGACATGGAAAGATATAGCGCCGGCGGTCCCGAGTTTCGTGGGTCCTAACCTCGGGTGCAGTCGGATCCGTCGCTGGAAGCTCCGTTCAAGCCCCCCGCAGTTTATACCGTTGACAGTATATACTACAGAGGGTATGCTCTGATAGTGCCGGAAGTGTTGTACCACCCAAAGTTTGCCAGCCAGTACGAGGCCCTGGCCTCCCGGGCCGAGGGCTCCGATGACCTGATGGAGCTCTTCGGCGAGATCTCCGCACTGCTCCGAGCGCTGGAGGACTTCGGCCACGACATCGAAGGCGACCAACCCGACGACGCCAGCCACCCCATCGTGATCTCCCGCTTTGCGACCTATGCCCTTCGCCGCACTCCCCCAACCAACTTCACCCCCTACGCCTACGCCCCACCGGTACTGCGCATCCCGTATGTCTGGTTCGACCAAACCGGCGGCAACGAGATCGCCGTGGTGATGCTCGCCGGCGACAAGGCCGGCCTCGGCTACGACTGGTACCCCGGCATCGTCAACCAGATCGAAGGAACCATGATCCCCGAGTGGGAACGCCGAAACCCCAAGCACAAAGCCCAAGTCAGGAGAACACGATGACCAACACCAACTCGGCCATCCCCGACGGGGCCGACACCTTCACCGACGAGGACTGGGACTCCGCCACCGAGCGGGTCCACACCACCCGAGACCGAGTGCGGGATCAGAACCCGAAAGCGGCCGAAGCCGAAGACCGCACCTACCGCGAGATCGCCGGGCGGGTTCAGACCCTCGCCGCTATCCGCAAGGCTCGGGGCCTCACCCAACAGCAGATCTCAGCCCAACTCAAGATCAGCCAGGCCGAGGTCTCACGCGTCGAGCGACGAGGCAACCTCCATCTCGACACCCTGGCCCGCTTCATCGAAGCCACCGGCGGCAAACTCCGCATCACCGCCGTCTTCGACGACAACGAAGTCGAAGTCGGCATCGGTGACCTCCTCGAACCCGAGCCTTCCTGAGACCTCTCCACGATGGATGTGAACCCATTGAACTAGCGGGCGGGCCCGCGGATGGTGGCCGTTCTGGG
>JAAETH010000572.1 GCA_024228575.1 Actinomycetes bacterium | reverse complement strand
TGAACGTGGGCGGCAATCCCTCCACATCGCCCTCGGTGGCGAACAGGGGCCACGCCAGTGGGTCGCGAGCCTCGAACGCTTCGATTCCGTAGGCGATCCGGCCCCGGTTGTTGTGCAGGTTGAGCAGGATGCCTTCGTTTTCGGTCGACGATGGGAGACGGTCCTGGGGCCACTCGCCGGCGATGTAGGGGCACAACGCATAGAGGCCTCGGACAAGCCCGATGTCACCATCGCGGAGGAGCTTCATCCCCGTGGCAAGGGTCAGGTTCCCGCCGCCACTCTCGCCGGCGATGATGATTCGGTCCGGATCGACGCCCAGCGCCGAGGCGTTCTCAGCGAGGTAGCGGACGCCAGCCGCGCAGTCGTTCAGTCCGCCGGGGAACGGGGCCAGCTCGGGCAGCGACGAGGGTGTCAGGCAGTTGCGGAACTCGACCAGGGCGACAGCGACACCCTTGCCTGCGATGATGCGACCCCAAGACTTGTACATGCCGAGATAGGCCGACATCGACTGCATACCCCCGCCGTGGATGTAGAACACGCAGGGCACAGGCTCTTCGGAGACCGGACGGATCAGCTGGATCTTCGCTGTGTTGCCGTCCGGCTGCGACGTGAACTCGAGGTCGCTGAATTCGAGGCCGTCGGAAGGAGCGATTTCTTCGCTGTCGATGGAGTTCAGGAAGACCTCCATCATCTGACGCATGGCGTTGGCTTCGGCTGTGTTCGACTCGGCGACGAGTGTGTCGCGATCGGTCGCATCCGGAAGGTTTCCGGAGGGCAGGGCGCCCATGAGCGTCTTGATGCGTGGGTCGATGCGGGGGTCGTCGGTAATGCTCGCCATACGCGCACCGTAGCGGAACGCGACGCTGTCGGTCAGATCGTGTACAGCGCTTCTATCCGTCCTCCGAGTGCGAAGACGATGGCGGCGATCGCCACGGCGATGCCGGTCAGCAATAGTGCGTACTCCGCCGAGACGCTGCCTCGTTCGTTGTACAACTTGACGGTCTTGTCCCGGTTCCCCATGGGAATCCTTCTCGACGCAATTCGACGATCACTTGAGAAACGATTCCATGACAGTTTCGCGATGCTCCCGGCGGCGACTAGGTCCGTCGCAGCAGTACTCCGACCGTCAGTGACCCGAACGCAATCGCCGGCATCACCATCCAGACCACGGTCTGCCCACTCGTGTCGTACAGCCACGCCGCGACTACCGAAGCGATCCCGGCGAACAGCACCGCCGTCGCTCCCTGAAGGCCGTGCGCCGATGCCTGGCGTTCGTCGGGCACCGAGCGTGAGAACTCGTACAAACCAGCGGTCACGCCGGCTCCTTCGCCGAACGAGATGACGAAGGCAAGAGCCACAAATACCCAGTACGTGTGGACCCAGCTGAAACCCACTCCGAGGACGATCGCGCTGCCGAGGCCGACGATCGCGATGAGAGCCGCGTTGCCCCGCTGCGCCCACGCACCCGCGAATGGTGCCATGACAGCCATCGGAATCGAGAAGATGGTGAAGCTGAGACCCACTTGCCACAAGGTGGCTCCGTTGTCGGTCAACATCACGGCCCAGGTCGCCTCGTACGCCCCGATCACCAACATCGTGCTCGTCGCCAGCAACAGGTTTCCCACGAACCGCCGGTTCTTCAGAAGGTGCAGCGAGCTCGTGTTGTCGTCGCTCTTGCGGCCGCCGTCGGGCCGAACCCGACCCAGGCCGGCGATGGCGATCGCTACTCCGGAGGCGAGCACAACGAACGGCAAGACGATGCCACCCAGCTCGGCGAGCATCCCGGCGAGAGCCGGTGCCAAGGCGAATCCGATGACCTCGATCGAGGCCAATCGGCCCAGATTGCGCCCAGCGTGGGTGGGATCGCTCAGCAGCACGGTGCGGCGGGCCGCCGGCTGGGCCATCCCCACGCCGACGCCGAGGATGGCTCTAGCCAGAACGAACTGCCAGAACACCGATGCCGCTGCGAATCCGATGAGTGAACCCGAAACACATGCGAGCCCGAGCCGGATCATGAGCGGGGCATGTCCTCGGTCGGCGAGCTTGCTGACGGTCAGTTGGGTGATGAACGCGGTCAGGAAGCCGATGCCGACGATGATGCCCAACTGGGATTCGCCCAAGCCGAACTTGTCGCGCAGTTCGCTCAACAGGGCGACGACCGACGCCAGCGCGCCGTGTGCGAACGCCTGGGCGAAGTAGAAGGGGAGGAGGGGTCGGCGCGCGGTCTCGGTCATTCGAGGACGTGTTGTAGCACGTTGTATGCCCCGTGCGTGTCCTGTCGGGTCGCCGACGGTTCAACATCGGCCTGTGCAAGCGGTGCGCGAGGATCTACCTTCGACGAGGCGAGCGACCCACAGGAGTTCAGCGATGTCACAAAACCCTCAGCCGCTCGGCGGCAACGACATGCCCCGCTTCGGCGGAATCGCCACGTTCATGCGGCTGCCCGGTTCGTCGTCACCGGGCGAACTCGACGTGGCCGTGGTGGGTGTTCCTTTCGATCTCGGTACCTCGAACCGTCCCGGTGCCCGATTCGGCCCCCGCGGGATCCGCGACGAGTCGGTCTTGCTGCGGCCCTACAACATGGCGACCCGTGCTGCTCCCTTCGACAGTCTTCGTGTCGACGACACGGGCGATGTGGCGACCAATCCCTACAACCTGCTCGACTCGGTCGAACGCATCACCACCCACTACTCGGGGTTGTTGGAGCACGATCTGGTCACAGCGACGTTGGGTGGCGACCACACCATCGTGTTGCCGATCCTGAGGGCGATGGCCGCCAAGCACGGCCCCGTCGGTCTTGTACACGTCGACGCCCACAGCGACATCAACGACGAGATGTTCGGCGAGCGCATCGCCCACGGCACACCGTTTCGCCGTGCCGTCGAGGAAGGACTGCTCGACTGCGACCGAGTGGTGCAGATCGGCATGCGGGGTACCGGCTACGCGGCCGACGACTTCGACTGGTCCCGCGAACAGGGTTTTCGTGTGGTCCAGGCCGAGGAGTGTTGGCACAAGAGCCTTGTGCCCTTGATGGAGGAGGTCTGCGAGAAGGTATCGGGAGGGCCGGTCTATCTGAGCTTCGACATCGATGGCATCGACCCATCGTTCGCTCCGGGCACAGGCACCCCAGAGGTCGGTGGCCTGACCGTCCACCAGGCCCTCGAGATAGTGCGCGGTTGTCGGGGGCTCGATATCGTCGGCTTCGACCTTGTCGAGGTCGCTCCCATATACGACACGTCGGGCCTGACCTCTCTGACCGGCGCCAACATGGTCTACGAGATGTTGTGTGTCCTGCCAGGGGTCACGTATCGCGGCTGAGCGGTACGACCAGGCGAGGTCGGCGTGGCCGGCGGCCGGGCTCAGCCAGGATCGTCGTAGGTGGGTTCTGGTGACCGGTCGATCGGGGTCCAGTGCAGCTCGGTGCCGCCCTTGTTGACGGGTTCGGTGCCGGCGAGGCGGCTCCATGCGAGCCCGACGATGACGAGGGTGGAAAGGCCAAGGGCCATCCAGGTGACCTCCTCGCCGGCAGCTCCGTAGAGGACGGCTGCCGGGAAGGCGGCGAGGCCGGCACCCAGCACCTCGACGGCACCCATCAGGCCGAGCGCAGCGGCCTGTCGGTCTTCGGCGACAGCCCTCGAGACGGCGATCTGTGAGGCCAGGAAGCCGAATCCATCGGCGATGCCGACGATTGCCATCACAGCTGCAGGGATGAGGATTCCCGGCAGGAAGCCGATGCTCATGCTGACGATGGCGACGATGCTGATGCCGATGGTCGCCACCTTGGGTGGACCGATCCTGTCCGCGGTGCGCCCGGCGAAAGGACTGACAATGGCGATGGGGACCGCCATGGAGGTGAAGGCCAAGCCGGTCTGGAGGGTTGACCCACCACGGTCGCGGAACATGAGCGGCATGACCGATTCGAACGCCCCGATGAGGATGAAGTAGCCGCCCACGAAGAGCAGAGCGCCCTGAAGGCGTCTGAGTTTCAACAGGTCGAACGAATTGGATCGGCCACTCGCGTCGAGATGTCCGCGGTCGGCCGGAAGTCGCAGTGTCGCGGGAGCGAACAACGCCATCGCGACGCCAAAGGCGAGGAACGGGAGGCGAATCCCGCCGATCTCGGCGAGGACTGCAGCGAGGATGGGCCCTCCCATGAAGCCGACGACTTCGCCCACGACGAGACGGCCGAGGTTCTCGCCCACGTTGTCGGGGTCGAGCACGGTCGCGGCCCGCCGGATCCCGGGAGCGGCAACCCCTCCGCCGAAGCCGAGTGCGGCGCGCGCTACTACCCACCAGAACAGTCCCTCGGCAAAGACCATTCCGAAGAGGGATGCCGCTATCACGAACAGGCCGGCTGCCGCCATGGTTCGTGCGTGGCCACGGTCGGCGTATTGGGCCAGTGTCAGCTGGGCGACAAAAGCGGCGAGGAACCCCGAAGCGACGACGATGCCGATACCACCGTCGGAGAAGCCGAGCTCGTCGCGCAGCTCGCCCATGACGGTGATGATGCCGCCGATGGCGCCGGCGATGAGCCCGATGGTGATCTGGTAGGGGAGCAGCTCGCGACCCCGCCCGCCGCGACTCACAGCCCCTTCGACCAGGTGCAGAGACGGTAGAGCTGGTTGGTCGGCGAGATCATCGGTTCTCCGGCGCGTTGACGTTTAGTGGGTCGCCACCCATAATAGCGGGTATGGCACGGGTCGACGAGGTGACCAAGGCGCAGCACCGGCAGAGATTGTTGGAGGCGGCGGCCGCCGAGTTCGCGGCCAAAGGGCTCGAGGGGGCCCGCGTCGACGACATCTCACTCGCGGCGGGGCTGGCCAAGGGAACGATCTACAACTACTTCGACTCCAAGCTCGCTGTGTTCGGGGCCGTTGTCGAAGAGTGGGCGCGCCGAACCGGTGAGGCCAGAATCGTCGAACCCGACGATGCGTCGATTCGCGACCAGTTGCTTGGGTTCGTTCGGGGCGACGTGGCGGTCATCGCGGAGATGGAGGAGTTCGCTCGCGCCGCGGTGCGCGAGGTGTTGACCATGCCTCCCGATGTCGTGGCCGGCATCCTTCCGGCTTGGGAGCCGATCGACGCCGAGCTCGAGGCGATCGTCGAGCGAGCCCAGGGGCGAGGCGAGCTGAGATCCGACAGGCCGGCGTTGGAGCTGACCCGCATGTTCCTCACCCTCGTGAACGGACTGGTGATGGAACACTGGTTTCCGGGCAGCTCGATCGTCCTGGCCGACATCCCCGAGCTGGCCGTCGACTACTTCCTAGACGGCGCACTGCCTCGCTAGGTTGCGACGACGGTGAAGACCCGTCAACCGGCGGCGACGTAGTGGTCGTCTGCCCCGATCGAGGTCATCATGTCGCGGGTGGCGAAACGGGCCAACCAGGCCGGATAACCACAACCCGATTCGGATGGAATCGACAAATCGGGCTGGCCCGAATTCGCAACCAGGGCATCCCAGCCGATGGACAGCGCAGGTACGAGGATTGCGGGTTGACCGAACGATGCGAGGGCGAACGACCAAGCCCTCACGTGGCCGACCGAAATCGCCACTACCTCGATGTCGCAGGCGCCGGGTCCGGGCAGCTCGGGTGATACGTGCAGTTCGGTACCGTCGAGAGCAAACCTGCGCTTCACCACCGCCTTGTGGACGTCGATCCACGATTCGTCCTCGTAGCGCTCGATGAGGTCGGTCGCAGGGCTCCATCTGCGCCAGTGTTCGACGGGTGTGATCAGGCCTGGTGTCAGTGCGACCGGATCGCCGACGCCACGCCGGATCTTCAGCTCGAAGGTTTCGCCGTGGCGGCACTTGATGCCCGCCGCGGGGCGACCATCGAGTCGGTAGGTGTCGTGGCGTTCTTCGATGGAGCCAACCGCACCGTCGCGGGTGAACCAGGTGACGATGTCGGCGGGTGCGTGGCCGTGAACGAACCAGCGCAGTTCGGCAGTATCGACCACCGGTACAACCGGGGTTGATCGCATGCCAATGGCTGAGCCGTCTCTGAGAAGGCGAACGTCGTCGCGCACGTTTCGTAGTCTCGACCACGCGAGGCCGTGATGCAAGGGCCAAATGCCCCTGATAGGCATCTCCTCGGGAACGGGGTCTCGTACGTGTACCGGGAGGCCGGTTGTCAGAATATCCCCCTTCGTATCTGTCACGATCGGGGGATGCAGATTCAGCAGGCCGTGTTGTCACGCTGTCAGAACGTCTTCGGTGGTTGGCAAGGGCTGGGTATCGAGGACTTCGACTTCGATGATCCGAAGGGTTTCTCGTCGTTCACGATGGGGGTGAGGGGCAAACGACCGGTCGATCCGCCCGCGGCGTTGTATCGCCATCTCGACGGCAAGGAGAACGCCATCCTCGATTCCGAGACCGAGCGTTCGACCTTCCTGTTGTTGGGTGAACGGGGAATCGCCGCTCACTGTCATCACTACGACAGCACGTGCAGGATCGAGCACTTCTATCGGGGACGCACCCTGACCGCGGACGACGTCCTTGACCCCGAGATCCAGCGCAAGGTGGCCGACGAGTTGTTCAAGCTTCACAGAGTGACGCCAGAGAACCTGCCGGACCAGACGTTCTTCGAGTTGCTGCACACAAAATGGGGCGACATGGCCAGGTCGGTGTTGGGTGAGCGTCGAGAGCTGTTCAGCCCCGAAGAGCAGGCCATGTGTGGTGATCTGGAAGCGATCTACTCCGACGAAACCCATGCCAAGGTCATGGCGTGCCTGCCCGATCGAGACCCCGTGTTCTGCCACAACGACACCTACCACGGCAACGTGTTCCTGCTCGACGATGGGTCTGTCAAGCTGCTCGACTTCGAGTTCTCGTGCCTGAACCACATCTGCTTCGACTTCGCCAACCTCTTCGCCGAGACGGTGATGGTTCACGGACTGGTCGATCCGCCTCACTTCGACATCGCCGAGCCCAGGTTCACGGACGACGACCTCGCCTCACTGATCGGCTTCTACCTCGACAGTGCCGAGTTTGCCTCGCCGATCGAGCGAGCAGCCGAGCTCGACACTCTTGTGGCCGAGACCAGACGGGCGATCATGTTGTCCGACTATATGTATGCGATGGCGGCACTGCCGCTGGCATTGGCACCGATCCAGAAGATCCGGTTCATCCCGTATTCACACAGACGGTTCCACAGGTTTCTCGACTCGTGGGATGCCGAGTTCGCTGCCTGATCAGCACTCCAGGGTTGCGAAAGTCGAGGGGGGTGCCGGTGCTCTTGGCTCAGATGGCGTATGGGGCCAATGCTTCGACGTCGAGTTCAATACCGATGCCGGGGCGGTCGGTCACGAGCAGGTCGCCGTCCTCCCACTCGAAGGGTTCGACAACGATCTCGTCGAAGAAGCCGCGGGACTTGTAGATCGACTCCTGGATCAAGAAGTTGGGGATGGCGGCATCGATCTGCATCGCGGCGGCCGTGATGACCGGACCACCCCAAACATGGGGCGCCATGAGCACATAATGCACTTCTGCCAGCGACGAGATCTGCTTGGCTGCGGTGATGCCACCACAGCTGCCCATGTCGGGCTGTGCGAAGGCGCAGGCTCCCGCAGCGAACAGTCGCTGGAACTCGTGGGTGTGTACCAGCCGTTCCCCGGTGGCGACAGGAATCGACGTCGAGGCGGCGATGCGGGCCATCTCTTCCATGTTCTCGGGTGGGCATGGCTCTTCGAGCCACAGCGGGTCGTACTTCTCGAGGCGGGCGGCCAGGCGCCGAGAAACCGACGGGGTGATCTGGCCGTGGGTGCCGATGAGGATGTCGGCCCTGTTGCCGATCGCGTCGCGTATCGAGGCGATGATCTGTTCGGCGAGGTCGTATTCCTCGAGGCTCAGCTCGAAGGGCTCCATGGGCAACCTTCCGGGCAGCTTGTACCTGACCGGGTCGAGCTTGACGCCGGTGAACCCCTCACCGACGATACGCGCGGCGATCTCGCCGACCCATTCGGGATTCTTCGACCAGTTTGTGGTCGAGGCCGACAGGTCGCCGTCGGCCTCGACGTCGTACAGATACGTGTAGGTCCGGATACGTTCTCGGAAGCGGCCGCCCAACAGATCGGCGACCGGTGCTTCGTAGTACTTCCCGCAGATGTCCCAAAGCGCTGTGTCGAAGGCGCTGATGATGCCACCCACGAAGTAGTCGGGGCGCTGGGCCGAGAGACCCGCGTACATCATCCGGTTCAGGACCTCACGGTTGCGCGGGTCCTTGCCTTCGAGGAATCGGTTGAAGGTGCCGGCGACCATGGCTTCGAACGTGCGCTCCTGTTTGTACATGGTGAACAGCACTGCTGCTTCACCCCACCCGACAAGGCCTGTGTCGGTCTCGAGCCGCACGAAGTACCAGAAGTAGCCACCGAGGTTCGGGGGTGGCGTGCGGATGGCGTAGGCCGTGGCCGACTTCAGCTTCATGGCTGTGTCCTTGGCTCGTCGTCGGGGCGACAGTAATTGGGCGAACTGGAGACCGCACAGCCGAGCCGCGGTAACGTCACGCCGGTGGAGCTTCTCGACTTCGTCACCGGGCCCATCGAGGTCGTTGGTTGCCACGCCGAAGGTGAGGTCGGTGATGTCATCGTCGGAGGCATAGAGGTGCCGCCTGGCGACACCGTCTGGGAACAGTCGAGGTGGATCGCCGGCGACGGGCGCCTCCGGAGTCTCGTGCTGAACGAGCCCCGCGGTGGTGTGTTTCGCCACGTGAACCTGCTGGTTCCGCCGACCGACCAATCTGCCGATGTCGGCTTCATCATCATGGAGCCAGAGGACACACCACCGATGTCGGGGTCGAACTCGATCTGTGTGGCCACGGTCGTGATCGAGACGGGCATCGTGCCGATGATCGAGCCGGTGACGACCCTGACCATGCAGGCTCCTGGCGGCCTGGTCGAGGTGCGGGCTCGTTGTGTCGGCGGCAAGGTCACCGATGTCACGATCCGCAATGTCGCGTCGTTTATGGCATCGACCGACCAGATACTGCACGTCGATGGGGTGGGCGAGCTTCGTGTCGACACCGCCTTCGGCGGCGACAGCTTCGTGATGGTCGATGGGGCCGATCTCGGCATCGAGTTGATCCCAGAACACGGGCACGAGCTGGCTCGTGTGGGCTCCAGGATCACAAGAGCGGCCAACGAACAGATCGAGTTCCGGCACCCGACCACCGACTGGGGTCACATCTCGTTCTGCCAGATAGCGGGGCCGCTGGTGAAGACGGGCGATGGCGAGTTCGAGATGACGAACACATCGGTCATCGAACCCGGCAAACTCGATCGCTCGCCGACCGGAACCGGCGTGTCGGCCCGCATGGCGCTGCTTCGGGCGAGAGGTGTCATGGGGGTCGGTGACACCCTTCGGATGCGATCGATCATCGGGTCCGAGTTCAGGGGTCGTATCGAGTCCGAGACGACCGTCGGCGGCCTTGCCGCGATCGTGCCAAGCATCACGGGCCGAGCCTGGCGAACCGGCCGGACCTTCCACGAGGTCGACCCCACCGATCCGTGGCCGCTCGGCTACCGGATCGGTGACACCTGGCCCAACAAACACCGGGAGAATCGATGACATACACCCCAGCCGATTCCTACTTCGGTGGGTCGTTGGCCGAAACCGACCCAGCGGTGGCGGCCGCTCTGGCCGGCGAGGCCAGGCGTCAGAGCGATGGCATCGAACTGATCGCCTCCGAGAACCTGGTCAGCCAGGCCACGCTCGATGCGCTCGGTTCACCGATGGTGAACAAGACCGTCGAGGGATACCCGGGCAACCGCTACTACGGAGGTGCCGAGTTCGCCGACCGTGTCGAACGCCTGGCCGTCGAACGAGCAAAGAAGTTGTTCGGCGCTGCCTACGCGAACGTGCAACCGCACTCGGGTTCCCAAGCGAACCTGGCCGTGTTCCTCGCCTTCCTGAAGCCGGGCGCAACGGTCTTGTCGATGGACCTCTCGGCTGGTGGTCATCTCAGTCACGGGGCGTCGCCGAACATCTCTGGCAAGTGGATGAACATCGAGCGCTACGGGGTCGACGAGTCGGGGTACCTCGACTACGACCAGATGGCCGATGTCGCGAGGGCGACCCGACCAGAACTGATCATCGCCGGCGGGTCCGCCTACCCCAGGGCGATCGACTTCGAGGCTTTCCGTGAAGTGGCCGACGAGGTGGGTGCGATGTTTCTGGTCGACATGGCCCACTGGGCAGGCCTGGTCGCTGCCGGCGTTCACCCTGACCCGGTGCCCATCGCCGACGTCGTGACGACCACGACCTACAAGAACCTGCGTGGGGTGAGGGGCGGCATCATCTTGTCGTGCCGAGACGATCTCGACCGCAAGCTGAACGGTGCTGTGTTCCCCGGTGTGCAGGGTTCGGTCATCCTGAACGCCGTCGCTGCCAAGGCGGTCTGCCTCGGAGAGGCGCTTCGGCCGGAGTTCAGGGCATACGGTGAGGCGGTGCTCGCCAACTCTCGTGCCCTCGCCGCGGCCTTGATCGAACGCGACATCACCGTGTTGACGGGCGGCACCGACACACCCATCGTCGTCGCCGACCTGCGCCCGCAGGGTTTGACCGGGGCGGCAGCTTCGGACGCGCTCGAGAGTGCGGGCCTGACACCCAACAAGAACGGCGTTCCGAACGATCCGCAACCACCCCAGGTCACCAGCGGGCTGCGCTTTGGTTCGTCAGCGGGTACGGCCAGGGGTCTGGACCAGGACATATTCACCCAGATCGGTCACTGGATCGCCGATGTGCTCGAGGCGCTCGGAGCCGGCGACCCGGGATCTGTGGCCACGCGAGTGCGCGATGAGGTGGCCGAACTGGTGTCGCACCACCCGATCTACAGGTAGCGGGCCGTGGTTGGGGGCAAGATCTACGAACCGGCTCGTGAAGTCGACGTCATCAACGAGACCGATGTGCTCGTCGTTGGATCGGGGCCTGCGGGCCTCGCCGCGGCGCTGGCAGCTGCGCGGGCCGGTGTCGAGGTCACGCTGGTCGAGCGTTTCGGGTGTTTCGGGGGCAACATCACCACCGTCGGGGTGGAAGGTATGGCCTGGTACAGGCACGACCGGACGGTCGAAGCCGACGGCATTGGGCGAGAGTTCGAGACACGTGCCTTCGAGATGGGTGCTGCGGTGCCAGAGAGCCAGTCGAACTCCTACGAGATCGACTCGGAGGGGTTCAAGGTCGTGGCCGACACCCTGGTGGCCGAAGCAGGTGTCCATCCGATGTTGCACCGCATGTTTGTGGACCCGATCATGGATGGCGATCGGGTCAGCGGCATCATCACCGAGTCGAAGGCAGGGCGTGAGGCCCTGCTTGCCCGCCGGGTGATAGACGCCACCGGAGACGCCGACGTTGCCCACCGCGCCGGCGCGCCGACCCGTCTGACCCCTCGTGAGGAGATGATGGCGGTTTCGGTCATGTTCCACCTGGCGGGTGTCGACAGGCGGGCCTTCATCGAAGGTGTGAGGGCCGACCCTCACACCTATGCCGACTGGGCTGGCACCGGGGAGTGGACCGTCGACACGACGGGCAAGGAGGACGACATGTACTCACCCTTCCTGTACAAGCCGTTCGCCCTGGCGGTCGACGATGGACTCATTCCGGCCGACCTGCTGAAGACGCTCGCCGGTACCTGGGGTGCCGTTCACGAATCTGGCGAGTTGACGTATTTGAACGTCGTGCACATGCCCGGCTTCGACGGTACCGATCCCGACGATCTGACCAGGGCCGAGATGGAGGGTCGACAACAAGCCACACACGCTGTCGAGGCGCTGAGGGCCCATACCCGCGGGTGCGACCGGGTCAGATTGCGAAACTTCGGGATGACGCTCGGGGTACGCGACACCCGCAAGATCGTCGGGGCCTACGACATGACTGCCGACGATGTGCGCGACCAGGGCCGTTTCGACGACTCGATAGGCATCTTCCCCGAGTTCATCGACGGCTACGGCATGCTCGTGTTGCCCACGACGGGCCGCTACTACCAGGTCCCGTTGCGAAATCTCGTGCCCACTGGTGTTCGGAATCTGTTGGTGGCCGGGCGGTCGACCGGTGGCGACCGGACCGCCCATGCTTCCACCCGGAACATGGGGTGTTGTGCCGTGATGGGGCAGGGTGCTGGCGTCGCCGCCGCGGTGTCGCTGGGGCAGGGTGTGGACATGGCCGAAGTCGATGTTGACCGTGTGCAGGCCGAACTCGATCGCCAGGGCGTCCGACTCAGCTAGATGAAGGTTCCGAGGGGTGATCACCCACGTCGGCCTCGACATTGGCGGTACCACCCTCGTCCGTTCCACTACTCACAGCGAGAAATCACAACCTGGTCAACACATCCTACGAGCGTGGCGCCAGACCATCGGGTTGATCTTTGACACCCTCGAGGACCAATTTGGCCTCGAACGCCACGGGGGAGACACAGGACTCGACGCCTGCGTCGACTAACACATGCCCTCGCGTCCACCGTAGCCATATGGCACAACGAAACCACCCATCGTCACGGGCCCACCCGATCACTCATCGCCAGTGACCACCAACCCCTTGGAACCAGTCATCTGGCTGGCAGGTCGCCGTCGAGGCCTCGCCTGGTGCTGTTGTGCCGGAGGCAGCGAACCCGTAAGTCGTTTGGTCAGAATGCTCACTGTGCGTGGTGAGATTTGTGTATAGTGTCACGCAGAGTTCCTTGCTACAATTGGGAGAGACAATGAAGGAGTCCCGGTGAAAGAGGCATCAAGCAACGCCGTGGTGCGTCGGTCTTGGGAGCGCCCAAGGTTGGTGAGCCTGGCGAGAACCCCCGAGACCGGTGGCGGTGGCTGGGTGGGCTATAACGAGACTCGGTTCACGCCCACCGGACCTTGCTCAATTTGTGGAAGCTATACAACTGGGTCCGTGACCTCCTAGATGATTGGTTCCATGGGCTAGATGATTGGTTCCAAGGGGTTAGTGGTCACTGGCGATGAGTGATCGAGCCCGTCCGTGACGTTGGGTGGTTTCGTTGTGCCATGTGGCTGGGGTGAGTGCGAAGATGTGTTGTTGAACTCGGACACAGACGTCTGGTCGGGTGCGTGGGCCGTGGCGTTCGAGGCCGAGTTGGTCTTTGAGGGTGTCGAGGTCGGCGTGGTGCAGCATTTGGAGGCAGGTTTCGCGTTCGTCGGGTTTGGGCGCCGGTGAGCGCGTAGGTGATGGGTAGTCCTGAGGGTGTGGCGATCAGGTGGATACAGTCTGGCGGCGAGAGCGCCCAGGCCAGGGTTATCCGATTGGCCCAGTGATCAAACGTCTGTGTACACCCCCTGATCATGGACGCTCTCGCGCTCTAAGTGGTGGACGCGCGCGAACCGAGCGAACCCATCAACCCATGGAACTAGTCATCCAGGGATGGGAGGAAGACAGATGGATCTGGAACTCGGTGGTCTCAGAGTTGTCGTAACCGCCGCGGGGTCGGGCATCGGACGGGCGACGGCCGAGATGTTCGCCGACATGGGTGCCGCTGTGCAGGTGTGCGACATCGACGACGCGGCACTTGCCGATGTTTGCGCCGAGGAACACATCGGCGGTGCCGTCGCCGACGTCGGAGACACGGCCTCGGTAGATGTGTTCATGGCCGGTGCCCTCGCAGCGATGGGAGGTGTCGACGTGTTGGTGAACAATGCAGGCATCGCGGGACCTGGGGGTCGGCTCGAGCTGATCGACCCGGAGGAAGCGACCAAAACCCTCGACGTCAACGTCACCTCGATGTTTCGGACCACCCGCCACGTCATAGGCCCGATGCGGGCGCAGGGTTCGGGGCTGATCGTCAACATCGCATCGACGGCCGGATATCTCGGCTTCCCGTTCAGGTCGCCCTACTCGGCCTCGAAGTGGGCCGTGATCGGTCTTACCAAAACACTCGCCATGGAGTTGGGTGCCGACGGCATTCGGGTCAATGCGATCTGTCCGGGCTCGATCAAGGGCCCTCGCATGGATCATGTCATCGATCTCGAGGCGCAAGCATCGGGGCGCGATGCGGCCGAGATCAGACGAGGCTTCGAGCGCCAGGTCTCGATGGGCACGTTCATCGATGCGACCGAAATCGCAGACTCGATCGCCTACTTGGCATCACCGCTCGGGCACAAGGTGTCCGGCCAGGTGTTGTCGGTCGACGGACATACCGAGACCCTCAGGACGTGAACATCAGGGTTCGGGTGCCTGTCGCTCCCGTCGAGGATTTGGGCAAGGCGAATCGCAGGTAGGCGAGGGTTGCCGGCGGGTCAGGCGGGCGTGCAGGTCGGCGGCCGCCTGGGAGGGGTGAGCCGATCGTCGGCGCACCACGCTCAGCGTGCGGTGGGTCAACGGTGGTTCGACGAGTCGGCGCAGGGGGCGTGGGTCGGTTTCGGCCTGGACCGCGGGCAAGGCCACCAGGCCCAGACCGAGTGACGCCATCTCCTTCAGCACGTCGGGCTGGTTCGATTCGGCCACCACTTCGTATGTGGCTCCCATGGTCCGCAGGGCAGAAGTGACGGCGAGACGGGAATGAGAAGCGGCGGGGAACCCGACCCACGGGTTCCATGTCTTCGGGTCGTTCGGGTCAACCCCCGCCGGGCCCGCGTGTCCGGAATAGACGAAGAGGGGTTCGTCGAGCACGTCGACGACATCGAGGTCGTCGGGGTGGCCACTCGGCTTCACGGCTACGACCAGATCGAGTGAACCCGATGCGAGTTGCACGAGCAACTGGCTGCTGGGTGCGACCACGAGATGCAGGTCGATGTCGGGTAGGTCCTGGCGAATGTCGTGTAGGGCGGGTGCCAGGTGGTGGAGTGCGGCGACGTCGATCATGCCAACCCGGACCCGGCCGGTGCTGCCTTCGCCGAGCGCTCTTGTGTAGCGGGCGAGGTCGGTCGTCTGGGCGACGACCAGGCGGGCGTGGGCCAGCACGGGTTCGGCCTCGTCTCGGAACATGACCCTCCGCCCGACACGGTCGAACAGGTCGATGCCCAGCTTGCGGCCCAGTTCTGCGAGGCCCTGGCTCAGGGCCGAAGGTGTCACCCCGAGGGACGAAGCTGCGTCGCCATGGGTCGTGTGATCGACCGCCGCCACCAGGTACTCGAGCTGCTGGACGGTCAGGTTCGGCAGCATGGGAGTTGTTCGTCCCGTGTTCACGATCATCATCCTAATGTGAAGCGATGCTGAAGAGACATACCTGAGCGTTCGGGAGGTCTTAGTTTTGTGACCATGACAGATCACCACGCACGTGAGATTGCACCCGCCGGCGGCAAGCTCGGGGTACTCACCCCCGGTATGGGCGCCGTGGCCTCGACCTTCATCGCCGGTGTCATCGCCGCACGCCAGGGCATCAGCCCGCCGTTGGGATCGGTCAGCCAGATGGCCCACATCCGCCTCGGTGGCAAGGAGGATGGCCGCAATCCACTGATCCGCGAGTTCGTCCCCCTTGCGGAGCTCGACGACATCGTCTTCGGAGGCTGGGACCCCCTTTCCCCCAATGCTCTCGAGGCCGCCCGCACCTGTGGTGTGCTCGAGGAACGCGATCTCGCCCCGATGGCCTCTGAACTGGAGGGTGTCGTCGCCATGGACGCCGTCTTCGACAAGGAGTGGGTCAGCCGGCTCGACGGGGTCCGGGTCAAGGACGTCGCCAACAAGTGGGACCAGGCGATGGCTCTCATGGCCGACATCGAGAACTTCAAGACCGAGAACGATTGCGACCGTCTCGTCATGGTCTGGTGTGGTTCGACCGAGGCCTACTCCGAACCCGCCGCCTGCCACGAGACGGTCGCTGCGTTCGAGCAGGGTCTCGAGGACGACGACCCCGAGATCGCCCCCAGCCAGATATATGCCTACGCCGCACTCCAGAGTGAGGTGCCATTCGCCAACGGAGCGCCAAACCTCAGCGTGGATCTGCCCTGCATGATCCAGCTCGCCGAACAACGCAATGTGCCGATCGCCGGCAAGGATTTCAAGACCGGCCAGACCCTGATGAAGACCATGCTGGCTCCCGGTTTCAAGGCCCGGATGCTCGGCTTGCGTGGCTGGTACTCGACCAACATCTTGGGCAACCGCGACGGCGAGGTCCTCGATGCTCCCGAAAACTTCAAGAGCAAGGAGGTGTCGAAGCTCGGTGTGCTCGACACCATCCTCCAGCCCGACGTGTACCCCGATCTCTACGGCAACATCGACCACGTGGTGCGCATCAACTACTACCCGCCACGCGGAGACAACAAGGAAGGCTGGGACGCAATCGACATCTTCGGTTGGCTCGGCTACCCGATGCAGATCAAGGTCGACTTCCTTTGCCGCGACTCGATCCTGGCCGCCCCGATCGTGCTCGACCTGGCCCTTTTCATGGACCTGGCCGCCCGTGCAGGCGAGTCGGGTGTGCAGGAGTGGCTCAGCTTCTACCTGAAGGCACCCCAGCAGCGCGGTGGAGCCGACATCGAACACGACCTGTTCATCCAGCAGACCAAGCTCAAGAACACCCTTCGCGAGTGGATGGGCGAGCAGCCCGTCACCCACAGCGAGGCGGGCTGACCTTGAAGGTCGTCAGCTGGAACGTCAACTCGATCCGTAGCCGGACGGCGCGGCTGATCGATTGGATCGAACGGCACGATCCCGACGTTCTGTTGCTCCAGGAGACCAAGACCGGCGACGATTCGTTCGTCGCCGGGCCTCTCGCCGAGGTCGGCTACGAGGTCGCTCACAATGGTGTCGATCACTGGAACGGTGTCGCCATAGCGAGCCGGCTGGGGCTCGTCGACGTCCAGATGGGGTTCCCCGGCATCAACCGGCCTCCGTTCGACGAGGCTCGCCTCGTTTCGGCCACCTGTGGGGGAGTGCGGTTTCACTCGGCGTACGTGCCGAATGGCCGTACGCTCGCCGACGCGCACTATCTGTACAAGCTGGTCTGGCTCGAACGCCTCCGCTCGTCGGTCGACACCGCTGTGCCCACATTCCTAGGTGGAGACATGAACGTCGCTCCCGCCGACATCGACATCTACGACCCGAAACGCTGGCGCAACAAGACCCACGCGAGCCCCGCCGAACGTGCTGCCATCGTCGCCCTGCTCGACGCCGGATTTCGCGACGTCACACGTGAACACCTCGACGGTGAGGGTGTCTTCACATGGTGGAGCTACCGACCGGGCCAGGCCGAACAGAACCGCGGGCTCAGAATCGATCTGGCGTTATTGACCGACGAGCTCGCCTCGAGGGTTGAGGCGGTCAGCATCGACACCGAGGAACGCCTTCGTGGTGAACACCTCGGCCAGAAGCCGTCAGACCACGCACCACTGGTTGTCGAGCTCGCCCCGTGACGTTGGGCCCTTGTGCCTTCGCAGAGATCGGGGTTCCCTGGAGGTGTCCACAGACACGGGGCGAACAGTGCGGCTTGAACTGACGATCCTCGGAACGGCCAGCCAGTCGCCAACCCGCGACCGTGCCCAGGGCGGCTACCTGCTCCAATGGGCCGACGAGCGCATCCTGTTCGATCCGGGTGAGGGATGCCAGCGTCAGCTGCTGTTCGCCGGAACGTCGGCGGCCCAGGTCGATCGGGTCTGCATCACCCACTTCCACGGTGACCACTGCCTTGGTCTTCCCGGCTTCCTGCAATCGCGTGCTCTTGCCACAGAGCGACGCGTCACGATCCATTACCCGAGGTCCGGCCAGGCCTATGTCGACCACATGCTGGCCGGTTCGGCCATCGATTTCGACCTCAGGGCCGACCTCATGGCCCTCGAACCGGGCGAGCGGCTGGTCACTCCGAATTTCGACATCGTTGCCGCAGCCCTGCAACACCCGGTCCCAACGATTGGTTTCCGCCTCGAAGGTCGACCAGCCCGTCACCTGATCGCGGACCGTCTCGACGAGGAAGGCATCTCGGGGGCACTCGTGGCCGACCTCATCGACGAGGGAGTGGTCGAGTCGCCAGACGGCGACCTGGTCGAGCTCGCCGAGGTCAGCGAGGTCCTCGTCGGGCCCACGATGGCCTTCGTCATGGACACTTCCATCTGCGAAGGAGCCCGCGAGCTGGCCAGAGAGGTCGACCTTCTCGTGTGTGAGTCGACGTTCCTCGAAACGGACGCAGATCTCGCTGAGGACCGTGGACACCTGACCGCTCTACAAGCCGCCCATCTAGCGGCCGAGTCCGATGCCGGCTTGCTCGTCCTGTCGCACTTCTCGAATCGATATCCGGACCTGGCCGCATTCGAGTCCGAGGCCAGGTCGATTCACTCGAATTGTGTCGCCGCCGCCGACCTGTCGTGTATCGCGATTGCAGCCGCACCTCGTCCGTGAGTGCCCTGTCTCGCACAAACATGCGCGATTGCTCGGCATTGGACCTTCTCCTCTGATATGACGTGGGAAAGACGAGAAGGCTTGACCCGTGTCTGTGTGGGCGTCCGCCCACGTCGGCCCGTCAGGCAAAGGAGGAAAGATGTCCCGTTCATCGTCCGTACCGGGGAAGGTGCTGTTGGCCGCGTTGGTCACAGCATTATTGTCCGCGTTGGTGGCACAGACTGCCGGCGCTGAAGCGATGCCCGAAGCGCCGGGTGCCGGAGGCGGTGCTGCCGAACGTGGCTACGTCGCTGTAGACGCCACCGGCAATGTCGCAACATTTGGTCTCGTTTCTGACATGGGTGATCTCGCCGGTCTGAGCTTGAATGACCCCATCGTCGATGTCGACGCCACGCCGACAGGCCGTGGCTACTTCATGACAGCCTCCGATGGTGGCGTGTTCACCTTCGGTGACGCGGCATTCCACGGGTCCACCGGGGCGATGACTCTCGACCAGGATGTCGTCGGCATCGCTGCGACATCGAGTGGGGCCGGCTACTGGCTTGTCGCCGCAGACGGAGGAGTCTTCGCATACGGCGACGCCGCGTTCTACGGCTCGACTGGAGGCATGACCCTCAATCAGCCGATCGTGGCGATTGCGCCCACCGCTTCGGGCGAGGGCTACTGGATGGTTGCATCCGATGGTGGCGTGTTCACCTTCGGCGATGCAGTGTTCTACGGCTCGGCCGCCGGATCGGCTCAGGCCGACGTGGTCGGCATGGCTCCCACCGCATCTGGCATGGGCTACTGGATCGCCGACTCTGACGGCAATGTCCACTCCTACGGCGACGCCGCAGATCCGATGGATCCGGCCGAGCAGGGGATAGGCGGCATCACGGTCGTTTCGGTCGAGGCAACCGCCGACGGCGGGGCGTGGATGTTCACCGACACCGGAGCCACGTATGGTCTGGGATCGGTCTTCGGACGTTCGGTCACCGCTGGTTCGACCACTGATGGTTTCGTCGCTGCCACCCTCGTACCCGATGGAGACTTCACACTCACCGTCCTGCACAACAACGACGGCGAGTCCTCGCTCACACCCGACGGCGACGTCGGTGGCATCGCTGTGTTCGCCAACACGGTCAATGCTCTGCGCGGAGAGGTCACCGGAACCGATGGTTCTGGCTCGATCCTTGTGTCTTCTGGCGACAACTTCTTGGCGAGTGCTGCCCTTTCGGCCAGCTTCGCCAAGGGTGCGCCCTGGTACGACGCCATCGGGCTCAACCACCTCGACTACGACGCCTATGCGCTCGGCAACCACGGGTTCGACTTCGGGCCCGACCGTTTGGCCGAGTTCATCTCAGGCTTCGACGCCGATCGCAAGTTCCTCTCGTCTAACCTCACGTTCGAGAACGAGCCGGTTCTGCAGGCGTTCGTCGAAACTGGGCAAATCGCCAAGTCGACGGTCAGCATGGTCAACGGCCGTTCGGTCGGGATCATCGGCGCTACCACACCTGGTCTCGGCGATATCTCGAGCCCGCGCAACACAACAATCGATCCCGACGTGCTCGGAGCGGTGCAGGCCCAGGCCGACACCCTCACAGCGGCCGGTGTCGACATCATCGTGCTCATCAGCCACCTTCAGGACGTCAACGCAGACCGCGCGATGGTCGCCGAGTTGAGCAATGTCGACGTGGTCGTGGCCGGTGGCGGCGACGAGGTACTTGCCAACGAGGGCGACGTGCTCGCCCCCGGCGACGAAGCCGCGTTCCCGTATCCGATCGTCGAGAGCGATGCCGATGGCAACGACGTTCCCGTCGTCACCACAGCTGGCGACTACTCCTACGTCGGACGCCTGGTCGTCACATTCGACGGGGCGGGCAACCTGCTTCGGGTCGAGGAGGGCTCTGGTCCTGTGCTCGTGCAGTCGAGCGCTGGTGCAGATGCCTTCATCCAGGCGAATGTCGTCGATCCGGTCGCCGAGTACGAGGCCGGCCTGGCCGGCACCGTGATCGCGACCACCGAGGTCGAGCTCGACTCCGACCGCGGGACCACCCACGGCGACACGGTCGGCAAGCGGGTTCAGGAAGTCAATCTCGGCAACCTGTTCGCCGACGCACTTCTGTGGCAGGCCCAGCAACTGTCGGCCGACTTCGGCGTCGACAGCCCGCAGGTAGCCATCCAGAACGGCGGCGGAATGCGCAACGCTTCGTTCATGGACGAGGCGACATTGCCATACGACATCACCCAGCTCGACACATTCGATCTGGCACCGTTCTCGAACTTCGTGACGGTGATCGAGGATCTCACCCCGACCGAACTCGAGGACATCCTCGAGCACGCTTACGGCGAGCTTCCCGGATCGAATGGCGGGTTTGCCCAGATTGCCGGCATGACGGTCGAGGTCGAGTTCGATCCCGCACTGTCTCCCGGCGATGGCGAGCCGAACCCATCGGTCGATGTCACAGACATCACTATCGAGGGTGGCATCCAGGTGCTGGTCAACAACGTGGCCCAGGCTGTGACGGTCGATCTCGTAACGATCGACTTCCTCGCAGGCGGCGGCGACGGATATCCAATTCCTGAAGACGCCGACGTCACCAAGCTGCCGGCCAGCTATCAGCAGGCTCTCGAGAACTTCCTCTCGGGCGCCGTGGTTGATGGCGGACTGGGTGGTGCGGTCACTGCGGCCGACTATCCGGAGGTCCCGGTTGGAGGTGGAACCAGGGTCCTGGTCACCGTCCTGTGAGCCTTGGGCTCACAGGGACACCTTTCACCGACGCCGAAGGCGTCGGCGAAACGTTAGCCAGGTCGTGAAACTGAAGGACCTAGCTAGATCAGCATGATCGGAAGGGCCCTCTTCCTCGGCTGTTGCCGGGGGAGGGGGCTCCTTCGCGTAGCATCGACAGTTCTATGACCCAGTCCGAAACTGTCGAGTTTGCACTGTCCGATGAGATCACGATCGTGGCCGATCTGTGTGGACCGTCCGGCGGGATGCCGATCCTGTTCCTGCATGGGGGAGGCCAGACGAGGCATTCGTGGAGCTCGACGGCTTCGAGGCTCGCCGAGTCGGGCTATCGCACGCTGAGTATGGATCTGCGGGGCCACGGCGACTCGTCGTGGCATCCCGAGGGGCGCTACGAACTGCTCGACCACGCCGCCGATGTTGCCGCCATCATCGACATCGTCGGTGGCCGGCCGGTACTCGTCGGCGCCTCGCTGGGTGGCATCGTCGGAATGATCCTCGAGGGTGTTCACCGGCCGGGAAGCATCAAGGGTCTGGCGCTTGTAGACATAGTTCCCCGCATGAGTGCCGCCGGCGCCGATCGCATCCTGGCGTTCATGTTCGACAAGGCTGAGGAAGGGTTCGGCTCGCTGGACGAGGTCGCCGATGCTGTGGCCGCCTACAACCCGCATCGGCCGAGACCCTCGAACCTCGACGGGCTGAAGAAGAATGTGCGCCAGCGCGATGGTCGCTGGTACTGGCATTGGGATCCGAGGGCGTTCTCTCATGCCGTCGGCGATATCCAGACCGTCGATCCGAGTACCACGGTGCGCAACGCGGACAAACTCGCCGATGCGCTCCACGGTGTTCACCTGCCGGTGGTACTCGTACGGGGTCGCCAGAGCGACATCGTCACCGACGTCCAGGTAGCCGACTTCTGTTCCGAGTTTCCCGATGCCGGTTTCGTCGACATCTCGGGTGCAGGTCACATGGTCGCAGGCGACCAGAACGACCCATTCACCGAAGCCGTGATCGACTTCATCACAACGGTCTAGCTCGGCCTGGCCCTGCTGGCCGCGGGCAGGATTTCTCCGGTTTTGTACCGTTTACGTTTGTGATCAGAACGTGTGTTCGGTATGATGTTTGTATGGATTCAGTGGCTGCGACAGTTGAGGTGGGGGTGGTGGGTTCGTCTGTTCGTGTTGTGGTTGAGATGTTGTCGTCTGATGATCTGATCGGTCTCGATTTGGGGTCGGTGGAAGCGATTCTTGGTGAGGTGAG
>JAAETH010000571.1 GCA_024228575.1 Actinomycetes bacterium | reverse complement strand
GCCACGTTGCAGCAGATAGCATTGATGTCGGCCGGCAGGCCGCCGGACGGCACCTCGCGACCGAGCAACGCGCTGAAGATCATCTTCTCCGCACCCTGTGGGTACTTCACCGGCGACACGCGCACCTCGACGGGCAGGTCGTCCGGGCAGGTGTCCCGGAACTTCTGAGCTGCAATGGGCTTGTTCGCCTCGATGGCGATGATCACCTCGGAGGTCCCGGTCGCCCGCAGCAGGTAGCGGATGCCCATGAACACATCCTCGGTCTGCTCCAGCATCACACGGTAGTCCGTCGTCAGGTACGGCTCGCACTCCACGCCGTTGATGAACAGCTTGTCCAGGCGTTTGCCTTCCGGCGGCTTCAGCTTGACGTGGGTCGGAAAGGCCGCGCCGCCGAGGCCGACGATGCCGGCGTGCTGGATCGCCTTGATGATCTCGTCGGGCGCGGCGTCGAGGCCGCAGGGCTCGCCATCGTCGATGTCCTGGGTCGAGGCCGGATAGGGCTCGATATAGACGCTGTCGACCTTGGTGCCGGAGATGTTCGGCGCCAGCGTGATGCGCCGCACGATGCCTGAAGCCGGCGCATGCATGGCCACCGACATGAAGCCGTCCGGCACGGCGATCGTCTGCCCGCGGATGACTTCCTGGCCCTCGCGCACAACCGGCTTCGCCGGCTTCCCCAAGTGCTGGCTGAGCGGCACGATCAGCACCGGCGCAAACGGGAACTGGCGGATCGCCAGTTCCGCCGTGTCGTCCTTCATCTCGGGCGGGTGCACGCCGTGCCTGAAGGTGTCTTTCCGGAGCCGTTCCAGCATCTTAAGGAGCCGTTAGTTGAACTTCTCGCCACGCTTGATCCACTTGTCGATGCCCTTCGCGCTGCGGTCGCGCGGCAGACCCGGGTGGATGACTTCGGCTGTGCATTTCTCGGCCGACTTGACGAGGTCGCGGTACGGCCCGCCGTCCGGGTTCTTGATGATTGCTTTTTTGTCGGCGTTGTACTCGAAAATGTTCGAGTTAATCAGGATGCATTCGTCGCACTCGGTGCATTCTTCGGTATCGATCCACGGGGCCATGTAGTCGCCCTCGGGCGCGGGCGCGACAGCCTCGACCGCCCTAAGCTGCGGTTTCTGACCCGGGGCGGGCGTCGTCGACGCGGCGTCGAGCATCGCGCCCATATCCAGCGCCTGGCTGCCGCTGACCAGCCCCATCAGGCCGGAAGCGAGCTTCTCCACCACCTCCTGGCGCACGCGGGACTCGATCTGCACGGCGTCCACGTCGGCCGCCGCCTCCTCTTCGCCGCCAAGGTCGCGCAGCATGATCCAGAACGCGCGCCGCTCCTCGGCCGACTCGATCATCGGCTGTGCGACGAGCAGGCGGCTAAGCTGCCGCTTGGCGTCCAGTGCCCAGACGAAGGGCACCTTGCCCTCGCGATCGTCCTCGTCGAGGCCTAAGTATTCACCGACCTGCACCATATCCTCGTTCCACGAGTCGCGCGGGATCTTGCGGAAGTGCTTGCGGAAGCGCGTCTCGGTGACTGCAAAATCGACGAAGGTCGTCGGCAATTCCATCGTTTGCTCGCGGCCGCGCTCATCAACGAAGTCGATTTTCGCCACCGGCCAGTCGAGGTCCGGATTCGGGTTGCCGTCCAGTTCGAGGCATTCGCCGACCGTGAGGCCGCGGTCCGGATCGTAGCGGAACAGCGGGTAGGCGCGCGATTCGACCGCCAGCTTGGCCTGGTGATGCGACATGTCGTCGCCGATGCCGTGTTCCGGCTGGCACGACGAATACAGGTTGAACAGCGCCGGTCTCCTCGACATCAGGCCCTGCACGAAGCCTTCGATCATGTGGTTGGCGTGCGCAATCGTCGACTGCAGAAAGTAGCTCGTGCGATGCGCCATTGCGATCAGGCCCATCTCCTTGCGGGCCTCTTCCTTGCCCTTGATGGCCTTGCCGAACTGCGCCATGTCAGAAACCTGGCCGAAGAAGCCCGAGGTGCAGGCCTGGCCGCCGGTGTTCGAATACACCTGCGTGTCGACCACGAGCACCTTGATCGGCTTGCCCGACATCAGCGCACGCGACAGGTTCTGGAAACCGATGTCGTACATCGCGCCGTCGCCACCGACCGCGACCACCGGCGGACACAGGTGGTACTCCTCGTCGGTGAAATCCTTCCAGCTGAAGTAGCGGTAACGCTCTTCCTGCTCGTCGGCGTCGTACGGGCCCTCGAGCAGTGCCTCGGCCAGGCGCACGGCCTTGAAGCCCTCCGCCATCTTCGCCATGTGCCCTTCGAACACGCCCATCGCCATGGATGCGGGATCCTGGAACAGGTGGTTGGCCCAGGGGAACGGATACGGATTGAACGGGAAGGTGCTGCCCCAGACCGAGGTGCAGCCCGTGGCGTTCAGGAAGCCCATGCTCGAGCGGCCCTTGCCGGTAGTGCCCTTCTCATAGCGCCAGCGGAGGTCCTGCAGCCTGGCAACCAGGTCGGTGACACGTTTGAGCCAGTCGCGGTCGATGGGCTCGGCTTCGTGCGTTTTCTCTACAGAGTCCGCAATTTTCGCGAGCGTCAGTTCTCCGTCACCGGCGTCGTTCAGAACGGCCGCCATTTCAGCGCTGTCGCCGACGTCAATCTCGCCAACCAGCTTGAGCTTGATGTGTTGTTTGAGCTTTGCGATCAGGTCGTCGAGTTTTGCCACGTGGGCTTTCACGCGCGGCTGAATCAGCGACTCTACGGTGGCAACGAACAGGTGGACAACCGTCTTCTCGGAGCAACCCAGGCAGGAGCCGTCGCCGCTGGCAAAGGGCAGGTAGGCGTCCTTGTTCAGCAGGATGGTCTCGAGCGCGCCGATGCCTTCCTCGAGGTTGTCCACGCGGATGTACTTCTCCGGCGTGTTCGGCAGGTCCAGCCAGAAGTCCCAGTTCTTTCTCAGGTCGGCGATCGATTCGCGGGTCTGCGTGACCGGCAGAAGCGCGTCGTCGTTGCAGACCTCGATGCATTCCATGCAGCCCTTGCACGTATAAGGATCGATCGTGACGCTGAACAGGCCACCGCTACCGGCCTGCTTCTTCTCCGGGTTGGTGAAATGGGGCCGCGTCAGCGAGAACTGGAAGGTGCCGAGCTCCTCGCGGAAATCGGCGAATTCGTCCGTG
>JAAETH010000570.1 GCA_024228575.1 Actinomycetes bacterium | reverse complement strand
ATGGCCACCGGCGACGAGCGGCTCGACCTGCTGATCGATCTGACCGAGGCCTATCGCGAGGACGATCCCGCCAAAGCGATCGCTTTCGGCAACGAGGCGCTCGAGCTGCTCGCCGCGACGCCCGATGAAGACCGCGAGCCCTCGCTCCTGAATGCTTTCGGCGCCGCCCATCTCCGACTGCGCGACTATGAAACCGGCCTGCGCTATGCCGAACAGGCGGAACAGCTGGCCCGGATAGCCGGCAACAAGCCCGCCCTGGCTCGGGCTCTCCGGCTGATCGGGGTCATCTCACGGCTAACCGACGAGCCTCAACGCGGCCTCAAAGCGATCACCGAAGCCATCGATCTCTACGAGGAGCTCGGCGATACGGTGGAACAAGCCAACGTCTCTTTGTATGCGGGCGCCGCCGCTCACGGGGGCGGCGACACCCAACAAGCCCTGGCGTTTTGTCTCCGAGCCTACAGGCTTTTCGAGGAAGCCGGCGACCTCCGTGGCGTCGCGACAGCGCTCAACAATATCGGCAATTTCTACGGTAGTCTCGGGCAGAACGACGAAGCGCTGGATTTCTACAATCGGTCCCTCGAGATCCGGCAGCAACTCGGCGACAAGGAGGGAGTCGGACGAGTGCTGCACAACATGGGCGTGGTCTACGGGGGAGCCGGCGATCCGGCTCAGGCCCTCGAGTTCCATCTTCGTGCGCTGAAGATTCGAGAGCAGATCGGGGTCCCGCGATCCATCGCGCGTACGCTTCACGCCATCGGCAGTGACTATCGCGAGCTGGGCGAGCTCGAACAAGCGACCGCCTACGTTCAGCGATCGATCGGGACGTGGGAGGAGATCGGCAACAAGCAGGGGCTCGCTGCCGCGTTGACATCCATGGGCGAGCTGCACCGGCAAGTCGGCAGCTACGAAGCCGCACGCGAGGCGCTCGAACGCGCTCTCGCTCTCAAGACCGAGGCTGGACTGCCACCATCGTCGGCCCTGCGCGAGCTGGTGGAAGTCTACGGCGCGCTGGGGCTCAGCCGCGAGATGCTGGAGGCTTTCCGGCAATACGATGCGATCACGAAAGAGAGCTACGACGTAGAAAACAGCCGGACCATCGCCGAGATGCAAGCCCGCTTCGAGGCCGGTCAAAAGGAGAAGAGAATCGAGATCCTCCGGCAGCAGCAGGCACTTCAGGCTCTCGAGCTCGAGAGCCAGCGCGGTACCCGCCGGGCCCTTGTCGGCGGCTTCGGTCTCGTGCTCCTCATCCTCTTCCTGGTGTTCAACCGTTTCCGGCTCAAGGCGCGGGAGGCT
>JAAETH010000569.1 GCA_024228575.1 Actinomycetes bacterium | reverse complement strand
GGTGGTAGACCAGTGCCTCATGCCAGACACCGTCGCTGTACATCCGGACCGTGTCGACGGCTTCGCCAGGAGAGGTGGCACCAAATACCGGCTCCGAAGTGTCCTTGTCCCTCTCGCGGCCAACGCCCTCGACTGTTGCCGCCTCCAGGACGAGGTCGCGATCGGGGGCAATGTATCCGAACCTCTGGCGGTGAGTCTGCTCGAAGCGTCCAACCATGACATCGATATCGGCGTCGGGGTCGATCGGCAATGAGGTGTCAGTTCCGGCATAGCGGAGATTGACTCGGGGAAGAACCGAGACCGCGTCCTGAGGTACGTCTTGGGCGGCCAGATCGGCCCGGATCTGGTCGGATAGCTCGGCGACAGCCAGATCGAGCGACCCCATCGACCGAGGCTCCAGGGGCAACTCCAGTTGGCGTTCGCGGATGGAACGCACTTCGGCCAAGCCCATGCCATAGGCCGAGAGCACACCAGCGAAGGGGTGGAGCATGACCCGGTTCATACCGAGACGGTCGGCCACCGCGCAGGCGTGTGGGCCGCCGGCACCGCCGAATGTGTTGAGCGTGTAGTCGGTGGCGTCCTAGCCGCGCTCGACCGAGATCTTCTTGATGGCGTTGCCCACGTTCCCCACCGAGACACCGAGGGGCCCCTCCGCTGCCGCCGCGGGGGGCACGGAATCGACACCGGTTGCGTTGGCGATTTGGGCGGCCACCGACTCGAATCGCTCGTGCACTGCGCCCACATCGAGGGGGGCATCTCCGTCTGGCCCAAAAACCGCAGGAAAGTGGCGGGCGTGGAGCTTGCCGACCATGACGTTGGCGTCGGTCACGGTCAGCGGGCCACCCCGCCCATAACTGGCGGGGCCCGGATCAGCACCCGCGCTGTCTGGTCCCACCCGGTAGCGGTGCCCGTCGAAGTGGAGGATCGATCCCCCGCCGGCGGCGACGGTGTGGATGTTCATCATGGGAGCCCGGAGCCTTACCCCAGCAACAGCAGTCTCCTGGTTTCGCTCCAGCTCACCGTCGAAGTGGGACACATCGGTTGACGTCCCACCCATATCGAAGCCAAT
>JAAETH010000568.1 GCA_024228575.1 Actinomycetes bacterium | reverse complement strand
GACCAACCCGTCGTTCTCCGGGACCGGGTTCATCCCCGACTACGGTTTCGGCGGTTCCGTCGGCGATCTGCTTCCGGCTACAACCGAGATCAGGGCAGCCGGCACGCTGACCAGAGCGACCAGCTAGACCGGGCTTCGTCGGGGTCCGGCCGGCAGCTCCGTGCCGACCGGACCCCGACACCCGACAATCGGAGAAACGAACCATGATGCGCAGAGCGAACCAGACCTTCACCATCGAAAACCCGGACGGTCCCGGTCATGTGGTCGTCGCAGCGAACGAACCGGTACCGGCGTCGATCGCCAAAAAGTTGGGGGCCGATTCGCCTCTGCTCCACCCGATCGCGACCCAGGACAGGCCGAAGTCAACGAACCCGAAGACCCCACGCAAGACGTCACGCAAGTGACGGTCTGACATGGCGATCGTCAACGGGTACGCCACCCTCGCCGAACTGCAGGAACGGTCGGCGTCGCTCACTCAAGGCTACGACGGTGCCGCCGGCACCACCGAACTCGAACGGGTGATTGAGGTAGCGTCGCGCGACATCGACTCGTACTGTGACCGGCATTTCTTCCAGACCGACGCCGCCACGGTCCGCTATGTTGCCCGGCCGTCGTCGGGCTGGTGGCTGCCAGTCCCCGACCTCGTCCACGGCTCGATCACCGCCGTCGAAATCGACATCGACGACACCGATTCGTGGACGGCATACACCGACTACGAGGTCGACCCGTACCCGGGTGACCTGCGGTCGGGTGTGCAATGGCCCGTCGAACGGCTCCACTCGCTCGGGTCACGTCTGTGGCCGACCGGCGGGAAACACGCACGACGGGTGAGGGTGACCGCAACATGGGGATGGGCCGCGGTTCCGCGGGCCGTGAACCAGGCGACACTCGAACTCGCAGCGCAGCGCGCCAAATCGGCCGAGGCGCCGTTCGGTGTCGCCGGTTTCAACGACTATGGCGCCGTCCGTATCACCGAGCTGAAATCGGTTCAGCGCATGTTGTACCCGTACATGCGTAACCGGGCGATGGTCGGCTGACATGGACCTCGCTGCTGTACGCGCCGGGGCTGTGACGGTGCTCGACACTATCGACGGGCT
>JAAETH010000567.1 GCA_024228575.1 Actinomycetes bacterium | reverse complement strand
TTGCGGACTGTTGGTGATCCCGCCCAACACTCATCGGTTGAAGCGGGCGGTGCGTGGGCGGCGATAGTGACCCAACACCCGGCTACAACTCCAACACTGACCGAAAACCGGCGCATGCAGGGCGACGAGATGGCCGATGTCCGACTGGCGGCCGAGGAGTACCGAAACGGTCAGATCGCTCAAGCCCTCCGACGACTCGAAAACGGTGATCGGATAGTCACTGCCGCCACATCGTCGGAACTTCTCGACAATCTTTCGGCCGATTGGTATCTCGACTGGCGCCGCCACCTTGCAGCACCGGATGAGGTCGCTGCGTCGCGCATGCTGGCCGAGAACCACGCGGTACGTCGCGACCTGAACGAGCGAGCCCAACTACTGCTCCGTGAAGACGGTCTGATCGAGCGTGACGGCGTGAAGATCGGTGAAGCCACCTTTCATGTCGGCGATCAGGTCGTCGCTCGACAACAGGATCGCAACCTCCGACCCACAGGCGGCGACCGGAACTCGTTCGTTCGTAACGGGACCCGTGGCGTGGTGGTGGGGATTGACGCTCCGCAAGGGT
>JAAETH010000566.1 GCA_024228575.1 Actinomycetes bacterium | reverse complement strand
CTGAGCACCGGAAAATATCGGATGCCCGCCTCGCAATCGACGTCCCGAAGCGCTCGAGATCCGACATCTTGTGGCGCTCTACGCCCTCACGGTGCGGTCACGTTCCGTGGTCGAGATGTACGGTGTGAGTTGGCCATCAGCAGGCAATTCGCGCTGGCCACTGACACACAGCGCCTACGACAAACCAGTGCACGAAGGCTATGTAGCCCATCGACGGGCCTGGGCACTGTATGGGCACTGGACTGAGCGAGATCGGTCGCGGACAGATCCAGCCCGCCGGCGGCCGGCGGAACTCGTCAGCTGTGATCCTCCCGCCTTGCAAAGAAAAAGTCCGAGGCTGCCGGCCGAGCGAGAACTCGAGAGGGGGATCTATCAGCGCTCGCATATTGCCTCGTCCTGGGGCGGGATTATCGGCAGTTCCGTCCGGGCCAGACCGCTCCATTGCGTCACCTCGACCAGGTAGAGTCATCACGCATGGTGAAGCGGAAGCCAGTCACGAATGCCGACATTCGACGCCGACGCGAAGCGGCGCCAGCTGCCGGTCTGGAGAAGCAGCGGAATGAGCGGATAGCGACTGCCAGAGAAGCGATTCGCCAGCGACCAAGCGACTATCCGTACTTCGCCGAGATCCGAACGCGGTTGGGACTCAAGCGGCTCGTGCCATACGCCGAGGTGCATCAGTTTGACAAGAGCCGCATCACCAGCGGCCACCGGGGTTCAAGCGGCCAATACGTCTACCGCTGCAAGAACGGTCCTCTGGTGGTTTCTGGGAAGCATCCGGCCGACGGAGGTCAACACAATCGACCGGACACCGGGTATGCGAGTCTTCCAGTCGGATCGAGCAAGCACTGAAGTCCATCGGAAACGAGATTACGGCTAGCGACGGCGCTCGGGCCACGTCGGTGGCCACGCGGGGTGGTTGGTGACCCGGTGTGGGTCGGTCCCGCTCCACCTTTGTCCGAACTAGGACCGCGACTAATGCCGCGTCAGGCAACGTTTGCGCGCGTGATGACCTCGCGTAGCGCCTTGTCCTTGGCGTTGCGGTTCCGCCAGGCGATGTAGCGGCGGATCATGTTGTTCTGCTCTTCGTGGGAGCGGCGGTCGGTGCCGTCGAGAGCGAAGTAGCGCAGCGCGTCTGGAACTGGGCTTCGATCCGGACCATGTTGTTCAGGTCACAGCCCTCCCAGTTGGATGATGTCGTTGCAGTAGCGGATAATTAGCAGAGTGTCTCGAACCGACGAGCTACTACGGGTTGAGCTCCAGGACCTTGCGGCGACGAGGAGTCTGCACGCTTTCAATGCTGTAAACGCACCAATTATCAGCAGTTTGGTTGCGTCAATGGGGTACGGAGATCGGCTCGAGTTAATCGAGGCGTCGATCTCCCGTCTAGGTCCTCTTTCGGGCCTAGCGTCAGCGTTATTCGAGAACTCTCCGGATCGGTGGGTTCACACGCTTGGAGCTCGGCGGACGGTCGCAGCCGAGCTATTAGGGCTGGGACACGACGCTTTTCGTCGACGGCCGGCGGGTCCGGGTTCTTCCAAGTATGACGAGGTGGTTCTGGCTTTGGCGCGGGCCATGCTGGAGTTGGCTGAGGAGCACTCCCGATCGGTTGGACGCCGGGCGAGGGTTCGTCGAATCTCGATCGGGAGGCGAACTGGTTTCGGGATCGCGGTTCTCGTGGCGCTCGTCGTGGTGGCGGGTTTGATCGTCGGCTACTGCCAGATTTCGAGTTCGGTATCGGTAGGTGAACCGGCGAGGCTGGCAGGGTGCGAGATCCCCTTGGGGGGCACGATGGCGCGAACGTCGATATCTCGTGCCGGGTTGACTAGTGCTCTCGAGTCGTTTGAGGCAGCCGGCGGTGTTGGGCAGCGTGGTTGCCCGGGGTCAACGGCTCAGGAATGGCAACAGCTTTGGATTCAGCCGTTCCCTGATGGTTCCTGGTCCTCGGTCGTCGTATTCGGGCGGGAGCGATCGTTCGTGGTCGAGCAGGCACTCTTCGAGGGCTACCACCGGGTCGGTGGTGACGATGGTGCGCAGGCCCAGACGCTTGCGGGGCTTCCCGTCACCGTCGAGCTGAACTCACAACACCCTCGAGTTCTTCTGGACGACGGGAGTGTGGTCGTCGCCGAGTACCTGGGTGCGCCAGGGCGCTGGGTTCCTCGACCAGCGGTTGTCATTTGGGACGAACTGGGGGGAGCGGAGGGAGATCTCGGTGTTCCCATGGCAAACGTGAACTTCCGTGACGGGCGGCTCCTGCAGGCGTTCGCTGGAGGATTCATCGAGCAGCTTGACGGAGACTCGGTCCGAGCGCAGCTCGCTGACACCGAGGATGCAGCGATGGCAGCGGAGGAACTTGTTTCTGCGGGCCCAGGATTGGTCCGCCTCTACGACGAGACGGCGTACTACGTCACTGACTCAGGTGAACGGCAGTGGGTGCCGACGGCGGAGGTCTGGTTCTGCCTAGGCGGGGAAGATGCCCTCCTGGCTCCCGATCGCGTCGATGGTTGGGTTGTCGCCCGGCTGCCGACCGCCGGCAACGCTGAGTGCTAGCTGGCTCTTCGGGGGTTCCGGGCCCCGGCTGGCGGAACTCGCCGGCCCCAAATTCCCAGGGCTTCCCGCTGATTCCCACCCCAATCGCTGGTCAGATCGGGGCGTCTCCCCTCAGTGTCTTCCGAAGCGGCCAACCGAGCCGAACCACGTCATCTCCCCTGAAGGCAGGATTTCATGACGAGCCAAAATCACAACGGCCCTGAAACTCACCGATCGCCCCCCACCCGTCGACTGGGGCCAATCGTCGGGCTGGCACTGCTGTGTCTCGGCCTGCTGGCGGGGCTGGCCGGCGCGGCCATCACTGGACCCACCTACATCATCCCCGAGCCGGTCACTGGCGCAGGCTATGGAGACAACGCTTCGCTCAATGGCGACACTCTGGTGATCGGGGCTTCGCAGGAAGGGTCAGCAGCTTCGGGGCAGGGCGCGGCGTACGGCTACCGGCTGGAAGCGACCAGCGCGAGCTCATTGTGGAGGATCGAATCGCCAAGCCCGGTCCCGAACGAACGATTCGGCGAAGGAGTTTCAGTGTACGACGACGTCCTGGCCGTCGGGTCGACAGTCGGTCAGTTCGGGGTAGCAGGATCGATTCCTATCTACTCGATCTCAACCGGCACCCCCGTCTTGGACGTCGTGATCAACGCTCCGGCAGGCATCCCGTTGGAGCACACGTTTGGAACGGAAGTGGAGTTCCTCTCCGGCTCCGAGCTCGTTGCCAGCGCCTACGGGACCGTCTTCGTGTTCGAGTTGGCGGGTGGCTCGTGGAGCGAGACGGCGCGGTTCACAAGCTCGCAATCGGCGTGGGGATGGTCCCTTTCCGTCGATAAGGACGGCGAATCGTTCGTCGTGGGGAGCCTCCAATCCTCCAGTCCGACCGTTTCGTTCTTCGAGCGAACGGGACCGTCGTGGTCGGAGACCGTCATACCCGCACCCACCGGTGGAACGACGTATGACGGCTTCGGTCGGTCGGTGAGTCTCGACGGCGACGCCCTTGCGGTCTCGGCCGGGCGATACCCCTGCGGTAGTTGCGACGAGGGCCGAGCTCTCCTCTACGAGCGGTCCAGTGGCATCTGGACCCTGACCCGGGAGATCGCTGCTCCTGGAGGTGACATTCAGTTCGGTCGAGCTGTCGCGATCGAGGGCGACGTAATGGTGATTGGCTCGGTGAACGGACAGGTGTACAGCGTCGAGCCGGCCGGATCGGGGCCCGTCAGCTCCTTCATCAGCGATGTCGGGGTCGGTGCCATGTTGGCGTCGAGCGACTGGTTCGTGGTCCCGACCACGAGCGACGACGGCACGGCGGTCGTGGACCGAGTCACTGCTCCTTCGACGGTGGAACTCCTCGCCACCGCAGACTCCTACGTTCGGAGCGGGAGCAAGAACAAGAACTACGGGACCGAGACCACCACATGGATTCGTGGCTCGGGCGGACGGAAGACCGTTGTTCAGTTCGACCAAGACGCCATCACAAACGCGGTCGGCACGGGAGCGCTGGTGAGCGCCACACTCGAGCTGAACGCGGTGGAGGGTACAGCGGGCGGCTGGTCGAGCAGTGGCCGACTCGTCGGTGCCTACCGGCTGACCCACGACTGGGTCGAGACGGGGGTTACGTGGAACTGCGGGAACGACCCCGATATGTCCAACAGCCGTCCCGACTGCCCGGGAGAAGCCTGGGAAATGAACCAAAACCAAGCCTTCTCCTGGCTCGACCCGCCAACGGACCAGATTCTGTTCACCAACGACACGACTGGGACGGTCAGCTGGGACGTCACCGACGACGTGCAGGCGTTCCTGGCGGGAGCCGACAACCGTGGCTGGATCGTCCGCAAGGAGCACGACGGCCAATCCGGGAAGATCGAGTTCCACACCAAGGAGAGCAGCGAGCCACCGATCCTGGTCCTCGAGATCGACGGCTAGCCGCCTGTACAAGATGAAACGTGGTCAAATCGTGCAACGAATCTGGATAGCTAGTGGACTGGTGTTCGCTCTGGTCGCGGCATGGGTCTCCCAGGTCAGCGCAGCAACGATCACCGAATCCGCCGTACTGACCGCATCCGACGGGGCGCTGGGCGACTCGTTCGGTGATGCAGTTGCTATCGACGGCACGGTCGCGATCGTCGGGGCACCGCTCGATGATGACGACGGCGACTTCTCCGGTTCGGCCTACGCCTTCAGTCTCATCGGTACGGCGTGGACGGAAGCGGCGAAGCTGACCGCCTCCGACGCCGCGACCGACGATCAGTTCGGCTCGGCCGTCTCGATCTCCGGGTCGAGCGTCCTGGTGGGGGCCAAAGGGGACGACGATGGCGGATCGAAGTCAGGCTCGGCCTATCTCTTCATCGAGTCCACTGGCACCTGGACAGAGGAGACGAAGCTGACAGCGGGGGACGCCTCGCCCAGCGATGAGTTCGGCTTTGCTGTGGCACTGTCAGGTGATCTCGCAGTCATCGGGGCCCCGCAGAACGACGATGCCGGCACGAACTCGGGATCGGTCTACGTCTTCGCCCGGAACGGCGGGGCATGGACCGAAGAAGCGAAGCTCGTAGCGGACGATGCTAGTGCGGGCGCGCACTTCGGGTACACGGTTGCGATCGACGGAGATACTACGATGATCGGAGCATTCGGTGATGGCGAGCTCGGACCGAGCGCAGGCGCTGCGTACGTGTTCCGGCGCTCGGTCGGCGCGACTTGGTCACAAGAAGCCAAGATCATCGGCTCAGGAATCGTCACCAACGACCACTTTGGCACCTCCGTAGCGCTCTTCGAAGACACCGCCCTGGTAGGGACGATGGAAGCCGACCCGATGTTGAACCAGCCGATCGGCTCCGTCTACGTCTTCGAGCGGACTGGCACGGCCTGGAACGAGGAAGCGAAGCTGACCGTACCGGATCTCGAGCCGTTCGACGGGTTCGGGAACTCCGTTGCGCTCTCGGGCGAGGTCCCGGGTCGCTCTGGTGGGCGCCAGGAGCGATGACGAAGGGGCCAACGCCGCCGGATTGGTCTATGTGTTCACGCCTGGGCCCGATGGCACCTGGACTCAAACCGATGAGCTGATCTCCTCCAGCCCGGCCGAGCTGGACTTCCTCGGCGATGCGGTTGCGCTCTCGGGGGATACCGCCCTCGCCGGCGCCGTCGAGGAGGGTACGGGTGGTCAGGGCAGCGCGTTGGTCTTCTCGGTGCTGGTCTCGGCGGAGGACGCATGCGTGGGGCTCACCCCGACCCTCGTCGGGACCGAGGGGGACGACACCCTCGTTGGGACCTCTGGCCCCGACGTGATCGTCGGTCTTGGCGGAAACGACACGCTCATCGGCAAGCAGGGTGACGATGTCATCTGCGGCGGTGATGGTGATGATGAGATCCACGGCGACTATGGGGCCGACCTGCTGGACGGAGGTGCCGGCGACGATGACCTTCGAGGCAACCAGAACGACGACGTACTGTTCGGCCGGGGCGGAGCGGACTGGCTCCGCGGCGGCAATGGTGAGGATCAGCTCGATGGCGGCGACGGTCCTGATGTGCTCGATGGCGACCAGCACGCCGATGTCATCGTCGGCGGAGCGGGTGACGACGCCATCGACGGGGGCACCGGCCCCGACGTGATCCAGGGTGGAGAAGGCGACGACGCGATCGACGGGTCCCAGCATGCCGACCTCATCGATGCCGGTGCGGGCGACGACACCGTCGACGCGGGCTACGGCGATGATGTGGTCGATGGCGGTGATGGCGACGACACAATCGAGGGCAAGCCTGGCGCTGACTTCCTCGACGGGGGCACTGGCGTTAACACTATCGACGGGGGCACGGGCAGCGACACCTGTCTCAACGCCATCACAACGAACTGTGAGCTGTAGCGACGGGGGAGGCAATGTGATGCCGTATCAGGGCAAAAAGGCACAGGTCCGGCGGTACCGCCCAACCGTGGCATACCGGTGCTTCAGCAACGGCGATTCCGATCGACTGAAGCGCTCGATGATCACGCGTCAGCTTGGGCCTGAGAGGACCTTTGCCGTCCCAGCTCTCGATCTATCGCCTCGTTCGAGCGTGCCTCGTCGTCATCGAAGACGCCTGCGTAGACCCGTAGCAGGACATCGATCGAGTGGCCGAGCCTCCGAGTGGCCTCAGCCAAAGGCACGCCAGCTCGGAGCATCACCGTGGCTGCGGTATGTCGCAAGTCGTACGGGATGGCGTTGGCGGCGACGTGACCCTTGGTCCAGACCGTCGGCTTGACTCGGTTCCATACTTCCCCGTAGTTCTCGGCTGTAACCGACTGGCCCTCCAGGTTGGTGAAGACCAGATCGGCTGGTGGCCAGCGATCGAGGTGTGACCGGAGCATCTCTACAAGCGGCGGTGGTAGTGGTACCGGTCGGACTTCATTGTCCGCTCGGTGCTTCAACGACTTCTGCTGGCGGGTCTCACCCGTGCCCGAGTATCGTCGCCCTGGTGCAGACGTCGAGCCCCGGAGCCGAGCGGTTCCCCACCCCTCGGCCGGCAGATCAAGATCACGAAACCTGAGCGACGCAACCTCCGACGGACGGAGCCCGGCATACGCCATGAAGGCGAAGAGGGCCGAGTACCTGGCGCCGGGCGACCGGACCGACCTCGAGGACCACCTTCCGGGCGTCCGTGTGCAAGTGCTGGGCCCACAGACCACGGACCAGGTCGAGCTTGGCAAAGCGACCACCACTCACGAGACCGAGTTCTGGCACCTGGGCCGTAGCTCCTGGGGCGTCGGCTAGTCGGGACTGGCCTTCGGCGACCAGCCGGACGGCCGGTTCGCGACCGAGGAGCCGACACCGATCGAGTGCCGGTGGCTGGCTTCCCACCTCAACCACGCCCGGCCCCGCGACCTCCTGGCCATCGTCCGCGACCTCGAGGACGACCTCAACAACACCTGCCTCATCCTGCTGTTCGAGATGTGGTGCGGCGGCGATCGCCGCCAGTTCCTGTTCTCCGGTGATGCCCAGCTCGAAGGCTGGTGGCCCTCCTTCCAGAATCCCGAGCACGCGGCCCTGCTAGCCGATGTCGACGTCTACAAGGTCGGTCAT
>JAAETH010000565.1 GCA_024228575.1 Actinomycetes bacterium | reverse complement strand
TCGCGGGGGTCTGGCGCTACGTGTACCGGGCAGTCGACCAGCACGGCCAAGTCATCGACATCTACGTCTCGAAACGACGCAACACCGCCGCCGCCACACACTTCTTCGAAACCGCGTTGGCCGGCCACGGGCGACCGACCGAGGTCACCACCGATCTGGCTGCACCCTTGCTGCGCGTTGTCGCTGAGCTGATCCCCGAAGCAGCCCATGATACAGGGCAGTATTCGACGGATGTAATTGTCAACCGGTCGATGCCGGTTGCTGTGGTTGCCAGTGGGCGACCATCACCTCGTAGGCGTGTTCTTGTTGTTCGACAAACTCTCGCTCGCGACGCCGGAACTCGGGGTCGTTGTAGTTGTAGGCGGCACCCCGTTTCGCGATCTGGGTTGGGTGCCCGGCTGCGAGTTCGAGGTTGCGTCGCTTCCGGGCGCTGAGCCCAGGCCGAGCGAACGCGTAGTCCTGATCTTTGGTGACCAGATGCCAACACAACACCGTCATCTTCCGAGCGGTCGCC
>JAAETH010000564.1 GCA_024228575.1 Actinomycetes bacterium | reverse complement strand
CCGCGGTCCGGCGTTGGGTTGGCGCGAGGAGGTGCCAGTGGGCGAAGAGTCGTGGTTGGCGCTGTCTTGCAGCGTTGAGCCTGTGGGGGCCGAATATTCGGTCGTGGGCGCTGATCAGGGGAAACGCAGCCGAGGCTGATCAACTGTGTCCCGCATTCTCTACCGCCTCATCGCCATGCTCGCCCGTCTCGCTGTCCGCGCAGATCGTTCCAAGGACCTCGAGATCATCGTGCTCCGCCACCAACTCGCAGTCCTACGCCGCCAGATCAACCGACCCGCACTCAACGACAACGACCGAACCCTGCTCGGCGCCATCGCCACCGCGCTCCCCCGCCCACAACGAACAGACTGGATCGTCACCCCAGACACACTTCTGCGATGGCACCGTCGCCGCGTCTCCCGCCACTGGACACATGCCACCCGAGGACCAGGAAGACCACCAACCCTGATCGAGATCCGCCGACTCGTCCTCCGCCTCACCGCCGAAAACCCGACCTGGGGCTACCGCCGCATCCACGGCGAACTCGCGGGCCTCGGCCATCGGATCGCTTCGTCGACCGTGTGGCAGATCCTCAAAGCCAGCGGCACCGATCCAGCCCCGGAACGATCCGAGGTCACCTGGTCGCAGTTCCTCCACTCTCAAGCCGCCGTGGCCTGCGACTTCTTCACCATCGACACCGCCCTACTCCGCCGCTACTACGTGCTGTTCTTCATCCACATCCCCACCCGCCAAAGTGTTCTACGCCGGCATAACCGCCAACCCGACCGGGGCCTGGACCACCCAAGCCGCCCGCAACCTGTTCCTCCGCCACGCCGACCAGCTCGCCGATACACGAGCCCTCGTTCGAGACCGAGGCAGCCAATTCATCGACACCTTCGACGAGGTCTTCCGAACCGAAGGCCTCAAGATCCTCAAGAGCCCAGTCCGCACGCCCGTGGCCAACGCCTTCGCCGAACGGTGGATCGGATCGATCCGCCGCGAGCTCCTCGACCGCACCATCATCTCGAACCGCCGCCACCTCGAACGCCTCGCCATCGACTACATCGCGCACTACAACCAGCACCGGCCTCACCGCTCGCT
>JAAETH010000563.1 GCA_024228575.1 Actinomycetes bacterium | reverse complement strand
TCTTCTGTTTCAGGTACAGCATCCGAGCTCCGTGGCTTTGGATCTCGGGCCTCTTCGTCGCAAATAGGTCAGATCAGCCGTCGACACCCCGCCCGTTGCGCAGGCCGGGATTCCTTCTGTTAATCCAGAGGACGCGGGTTCAACTCCCGCCATCGGCGTAACCGTCGATGTAGCTCAGTTTGGGAGAGCGCCGGGATAGGCCCGTCCGACTTGGTTCTCGGGCGAGGGTGTCGACACCGCCCGCTGCAGCCGATCCGCCAAGGTATGGACGTCTTGGACTCCCCAACAGCCCTGGTTGAGGCGACGACCGCGAGCGGAGAACATGTGGTCTTCCGCCTTATCCGTGGCGCCGAGGGATGGGGGCTGGTCCAGATTGCCTCGGGCGACGGCCTCGCACGCGTGGACGAGCCCGATGTGTTCTTCTCGTTCCACCTGGCCTCGCGCCGCTGCGTTGGCATCGTTCCAAGCGACGATCGCGTCTATTCGGTTCGTGCCGGATGGCCCTGCCTGATCAACCCGCTCGTCACGTCGGATACCTGGGCGATGGAGTTTGTGATTGCTCGGGTGTGTTTCGCACTGCAGTCGTCCACACTGCTACTTGTCGAGTAGGTCGGCTGCGCCCGGGCAATGACAGCACAGTTCCTGGCATGATGAAACCTGCCGACGCGATACCACGTCGACGTCGAGTCGGTGTCCACCCGGGGGGTGGGGCGACCGCAACGCGAACAGAGGAAGGTGTGGTGACGACCCCACAACGAACCGTCGTGCCCCTGCGAGGGCAGGGTTCGGTGCCACCGCGCGCGACGGAGGCCATCCCGTTCGTCGGTCGGACCGTCGAGCGGGCCCAACTGGCGGCTTCACTCGAGCAGGTGGCCAACGGTGATCCGATCTTCGTCGCCGTCACCGGCGAATCGGGGATTGGCAAGACCCGGCTACTCCAAGAGGCGCTCGAACTGGCGGGCCGGCCCGCCCACTGGGCCAGGGCGAGCAGCGACGGCACCGACCCGCCCTACTGGACGCTCACCCAGATTCTGCGGAGTCTTCGGGTGCGCCTGGGACACGACGCCTACGTCGAATCGGTGGGTGAAGGTGCGTCAAACCTCTTGGAGCCCAGTTGGGTTCCGGGCGGAGAGGCCACCATCGCAGCTGGCGGGTTGACCCGCTTCAGGTTGTTCGACCGGATGATGCAAGCGATGAAGGCGCTCTCACGGGTCGAGCCACTGATCCTCGTGATCGACGACGTGCAATGGGCCGACCTGTCGACGCTGAGCTTCCTGACCTTTCTGGCCCAATCGGCGACCGAGGACTCGATCGCACTGTTCGTGACCATCCGCGACCACGAAACAACAGCACCGTCCGGACCATTGCAGGACTTGATGAACCACACGACCGTAATCAGGATGAATCGGCTCAATCGGCGACATACCCGCGTCATGCTCGAACACACGAGTGAACAAGCCGTCGGCGATGGCTATGTCGACTCTGCCTTCGAGGCGACGGCCGGCAATCCGCACTACCTCGTCGAATACGCGCGCGTTATGCCCACGAATACCACCGGCGTGGAGTACCGACTGGCCGATACGAAATCACTTCGTATGGATCGAGCTTCTCGCCTCGACTCACCGACCCGGCGCCTCGTCGATGCTGCCGCTGTGCTCGGCGAGGCATTCGACGTAGACCTGCTTGCCGCGGTGGCAGATGTGCCTGCGTCTGTCATCGTATCCACCCTGACCGAACAGGCGACCTACGGCCTGATCGCTCCACGAGGTCAGAACCGCTTCGGGTTCGTCCACGGACTCAACCGTGAAGCCATCTATGCGGCCCTGGAACCGAACGAACGGGCCCGTCTGCACCATTCGGCAGCCCATTGCCTCGAGTTGCTGTACAGCCAGGATCTCCAAGCTCGATCCGCCGAAGTGGCGTACCACCTCGGCAACGCCGATGTTGTGACAGGAGACCGCTCTGTCCTCGATCGATTGGTAGTCGCTGCTCGTACGGCCAACGAAGCGTTTGCCCGTGAGGAGGCAGTGCGTCGGTATGGCCATGCGATCGACGAGGTGGACCGACTTGGAACTGACGGTGCCACAGATCTCGTGGGTCTGCGCATCACGCTTGGCATCGAGCAGGGGGTCGCGGCGATGACGATTGCGCAGCCGGACGAAGCCAGAGCGATTCTTCGAGACGCGGCCGGCTTGGCCAGGGCGGCGAACGACACCGAGAGTCTGGCCAAGATCGCCCTGGCGTTCCCTCCAGGGCTCGAAGGAGTGGCGATCGCACCTGCGGCCGACGAGGAGCAGGTCGCTTTGCGCGAGGAGGCGCTCAACGCGCTGGACAGCACCGATTCACCGCTGCGCGCCGAACTGATGGCGGCTCTGGCAGCGTGCCGCTACTGGACGTCGCACCTCTCGGAGAAACCGGAGATGTTTCCCGAATCGCTCGCCCGTCAGGACAGGCAATCGGGTGCGGCGTTGGCGATGGCGAGGAGGCTGGACAACAAGCGGACGCTTGCGCGATGTGTGCTGGCTCGCCTCCACGCCGTGTGGACCCCCGACTATCGCGGCGAGCGCCCCGGACTTGTGGCCGAGCTTCTGGAGGTCGCAGAAGACCTTGGCGATCTCGACCTGTTGGCCGCCGCCGTCGGATGGCAGATCCTCGCAGCATTCGACGAGGGACGGATTCGTGATGCGACCCAGCTCATTCGTACCTACGCCGAGCTCGCCGATCGGCTGTGCCAGCCGCTGTATCGGCGAAATGCTCATCAGTGGGCTGCATGCGCCCGCGTCCTGCGAGGCGACATCGAGGGTGGAGTGCAGGCGATGTTCGGCGCGATGGCTACGACCGCTGCACTGATCGGGGACGAGAATGCTGTCTCTGAGGCGTCGATGTTGGTGTCGGTGCAGCGGTACTTCACCGGTGACTTTGCGCCCCTGATCGAACCCGCTCGCCACATCTTCGCCTCGAATCGGCGAACGAGCGTCAACTGGCAGGCGGGTTTGCTGTTCATGCTCGCCGAGATAGGAGAACTCGACGAATCCCGTACCTACTTCGACGCTCTGATGGGCGAGGACCATTCAACTCTCCCTCGTGACATCAACTGGTTGGTTAGTTCCCAGCTGCTGGCCCTGACGGCTGTTCGTCTCGGAGATCGCGACCGTGCCCAGGTTCTCTATGAGGCCCTTCTCCCCTTTGAGGGCGTCGACGTGACCCATGGATGGGGCTACGCGTCCTATGGCGCTGTCGGCTGGTCACTCGGCGAGCTCTCCGTCCTCCTGGATCGACCCGAGGTGGCGGCCGAGCATCTGCGACGCGTAGTCGAGACTCGCGAGACGGGCCCGTTCCGTTCGGTGGCCGAGCTACGTCTCAGCCGGATCAGGATGGACCTCGACCCCTCGGCCACCGCCGAGGTGCTGGACGGGGTCGACCGCCTCGCGGCGCAGTTCCGCGCATGGGGAGCCCTGCGATTTGCCGCCGAAGCCGATGAGCTCCTGGCCTCCCATAGGCTCGCCGCCAGATCGGTTGGGAATGTTGTGTCAGCGTCGGGCAGTCGGTGGCGGTTCACTTCCGATCTGTTCACCGACGGTGTTGTCGTTTCCGGTAGGGGCGTGCACTACCTGGTCGAGTTGCTCTCACGCCCCGGCGAACCGATTCCCTCGCTCGACCTGCTTCGCCTGGCTACCGGGGGTGCCGGGGGGTCGACGGCGGTGTCTGCGGTCGGCGAAATGCCCCACAGCCCTGGCCGGTTGGGTGAGGTCATCGACGCAACGGCGCGCCGTGCCTACGAGAGGCGTCTCGCGGAGCTCGAGCGATCCAAGAAGCGTGCGCTTCGCCGCCGAGAGGCCGTCAGGGCTTCGGCATGTGATGTCGAGATCGACCAGATCCGGCGCGAGCTGGCGGATTCGACGAATCCGGCTGGTCGGACCCGTCTACACAACGACGACCACGAGAGGGCTCGGGTGTCGGTGACCAAGGCGATCCGGCGTGCGATCCAAGCGCTCTATGACGAGGCCCCGAAGTTGGCCGCACATCTCGACGACACCATCACCACCGGTCTGCAGTGCTCTTACGGCCCACACCCCGACGTGCTGGAATGGGTGGTGGTGACCGCCTGATCAGCCGGTTCTGGTGGGTTGTGACATTCCGGATAGCCCACAGGCGGCGATGTCACACCTCCAGGTCGGGAGGGTTGATCAAACATGGTCGGACGGCGAACAGCACAAGGGTTTCGAGCCGGGGCGGCGCTGCTCGTGACGGTACTTCTCGTCACGTCGATGGTTGCGATTCCGCGCGAAGCGGGGGCTGAGCCCACCGACGGTGCCTCTGCACCGGCCCCGTTGGCGGCCGAGTCCGGGTCTCAGGGTGGGTATTGGATGATCAGCGAGAGCGGGAACGTCTGGCCCTTCGGCGGGGCCATCAACCATGGTGATGTTGACGATATTGCCGTTCCGGCGGGTGTAGCCGCCTTGATCCCGACGCCGTGGGGTGTGGGGTACTGGATTCTCGGCCGGGCCGGGGGACTTTGGGCTTTTGGGGATGCCCCTTCCTTGGCGATCCCCTCATCTCGGATCACGGCTGGAGACGACTTCACCAGTGGAGCGGCAACGGCATCGGGACAAGGTCTCTGGCTGTTCACCGAACGGGGAGATGTGGTCGCGCTCGGTGATGCCGAGTCCTTCGGCGACCTCACAGACTTCAGCCTCGACGGGCCCATCGTTGCCGCAACGACCACACCGACGGGTGAGGGCTACTACATGATCGGTTCCGACGGGGGAGTGTTCTCGTTCGGTGATGCCGTGTTCCGCGGATCAGTCCGCGGAGCCCTCGGCGGACGATTCCCCGACGCGCCCGTCGTTGGGATCGTGCCTACACCTGACAACAAGGGTTACTGGTTGGTCGGCGCCGACGGCGGCCTCTTCTCATTCGGTGCACCGTTCAAGGGTTCGATCCCCGGCGTGCTGGCCCCGGGCGCGTCCCTCGACAAGCCGATCAATGGCATGGTTGCCTTCGGTGATGCCTATCTGATGAGCGCGTCCGACGGTGGTGTGTTCAATTTCTCGAATCTGGCGTTCTTCGGCAGCCTCGGCGGGCGAACCATCGCGTCCCCGATAGTGGGTATCGCCGCGGTTCCCGAGGTGCCGCCGCTTCCCCAGGTCAGCCAGTTCGTCTACAACTCCGGTGAAACCGATGCCCCGGCCATCGCCTTTATGGACGATGGGTCTACGGTCGCGGGTCTTGTGGGTGACGATGGCCTTCTGACCATGTTCATCGAGGGGCCGAATGGCGAGCAGGGCACGTTCACCCAGACCGGTTCGGACGGGTTCCGGGTGGATTCAGACGACGGACATTCACTCCTGGTAACGACTGAAGGGACAACCGCCACGGCAACCCTCCTCAAGGATGGCACCGTCATCAGCGAAGAGTCCTTTCCTGTCGACACGTCTGACCCGGGCGGCGCGGCGGCTGCCAGCGCAACACTCACCAGCTCATTGGGTAGACCCGCCGGGCTCGCGTTCAAGCCGGGTGTCACCCCCACCGTAGACGGCGGTCCCGGCTCTGCACGCACTGCATCGGCGTTCGAACACACGATCCCCGTAGTTGGCTCGTACACGCTGACGAGGCCGGTTGAGACCACACCAATCGGCCAGGAGCTCTGGGAGCGAGTGCACGCCGGCCAGCTCGCAGTCAGCTCTTTGTTCTGTGAGTTCGGCAACCTCCGGCCGGACACCCAGGGTGCCTGTCGGGGACGTGCTCGAAGGCTCAACAGCTCCACCGTTGCCTTCGACATCTTCGCCGTTATCCCGGTCCCGAGTGAGGTTTCGTCCAGTCCGATAGCCGACTCCAAGGAATGTGACAAAGCCGAGCAAGGTTTCACTCGAGTCGCCGGCGCTGGCGCCGGCGTGATCGTAGGTCTTGTCGTGAATGGCCTGATCGGGGAAGGCCTTGTTACAGCTGCAGCAGCGACGGGACCTCTCGGTCTGCTCCTTGCCGCCCTTCTGGGGGTCGCCGGAGGCGAGGCGTTTAGCCATGCCGTCAGCGACAATGATGATCTGTGTGGTGCCATTCGTGAGGCTGTGGGTGTGGTCAAGGGACTGACCACCGACGCCAACATCGAAATCTGCCTGTCGGTGTGGGGCGCTACGCCCCTCGACTTTGGGCATGGCGAAGCAAAGCTCGGCAACAGATGCGTGAGCGACAAGAGAGACCCGTTCGACACCCCATCGGTTGTCAGGAGTTCTTCAGAACTACACGTTGACGCCACACAGATCCCCTTCTCGACATATCGATCGTTCGCTGGGTCTGACTTCGGAGACGCCTGCTCGCGGCCGCGGGACTTCGAAACCATCGGTGCGTTCGCCGTGGACGTCGAACGCGTGAGAGCCCAGAACAGGCGCGGTGTGTTCCAGGTCACCCTGAAGGCGGCCGGCGAGTCGGGGGACAGAGTGACTCCCTCTGACCGCTGCAAAGGGCACCTTGAGGTGGTCGCGGGCAGCCAGACGTGGGACTTCGAGGTGGTCATTACCGTGGTTGCAAAGGGTCGAAAACTCGCCCTGTCCGCAAGGGACTTCGCACAATTGAGGGTCGACTCGAACGCGAAGGTGGCCTGTTTCTCCGACGACGAGCGCAGGACCTCCGAGCCATGTCCATCTGGTGCAGGATCGAGTCTCAACAAGTCGGAGATCCTGTCGATGTCGGACCTCGGGGCGGTTCTTTCATCGGAAAGGGGCGGCATGGTGACCATGGGCCGCTTCGAGCTGACCGCTTCGAAGGGAACTCGCAGCTATCACATCCATGCCCCCGCAGACGGCTCGTGCTCGGTCGGCTTTTCGAACAACCTGACCGGCAACCAGTTCCAGAAGAACGTCGTAGCCCAGTCGTCGGAGTTCTGCGGCGACGGCAGCCCGGTCCAGATGAGTGTGCAAAAGCCGACAACCGTCGATGTCGGAGACACCGCATCGATCGGTGTTACCTACAGTCAGGGCTTCTTTCCACTCGGACCCACGTCATACCAGATCACTGCGGTCATCGACGGTGCCCAGGCGACGACCATATCCGTGACACAACGTAGCGACACGACCTCGACGTCGTTCTTGAGACTGGAGTTGCCGATGGGCAACAAGATCGGTCCCAGAGAGGTCACGATCTATGTTGCCGACGGCTTCGACCTGGCTGCCGCGGAGTCGTTCACCATCGATGTGACCGGTCCGCCCGAATGTGAGGGAGCGTCATCGTGTGGAGCCGTCGACCCGATAACGGTTACCCGCACTGCGGGTGACTGGTCCATCTGGCGGACGGTCGTGAAGAGCCACGTCACCGCCGTCTGCGGCACTGCCGACAGCTTCGTCACCACCTACACCACCAGCGAGTACGAGAACTGGATCATGTGGACGAACACGCTTCTCCAGGACAAGCTCGACGAGCGAGCTGCGTTCGCACCGTTCATGAACAAGTGGCGACTGGACAATTGCTCCGAGGTCGCGTACACCGAGACCTGGGAGATCACTCCGGTCGCCACATCGGTCAACGAGGCGTGGGCGGATCAGCGCTGGAACCAGATCGCGGATCGGCTCGAGGACAGAGGCTTCGCCCGGGTTGGAAGTCGGGCACCCCAGTACACGATGGCGTTGGACGATGATGGTGACACCGGAACGATCAGGGTTGGCCAGATCAAGGCAGGGGTGGCGCCAAGCTGAAGACGCATCGACTGAGTTCGCCGTCAGACTGCAAGGGCGCACGCAGCGCAAAGTCCGAATGAACGTCGTCCCGTGCCGTCCCGCTGATGCTCGAAGACACCGGCTCGAACTGGTCATGTGTAACTTCGGCTGGGATCGGGCGTCATGGCAGAGAGGCCACGATCAAACGAGGGCAGTCATGAGTTTCACGAAAGCGGATCTGGAATCGGCCATCGAGAAGCTTGGCAGTCTCGAGTTCACCGATGCCGAGATCGAGGCGATCGCGTCGGTGCTCAAGCAGGGTGACGAGGTGGATGGCTTCTCGCTCGGAGGTGTGTCTCGAGGACACGATTTCCTGTCGGCGGTTTCCCGTCGCCTCGTCGAGAAGCCTGACATGGGGGTCGGCGGACCGGGTTCGGTCAGGGGCTCAGGTCCCGTTCGGGCCGAAGGCTATACCGCCACCGACGACCTCTGGGAGTAGCGAGGATCGCACCATCACCTGGATGTATCGCCAATGCTTGGCGGGCCATCGTGACCATGAAGTCGATCTCTCGCCACGTCAGGGGTGAGATGAGTATCGCAGTTCGCGTCGCACCATGAGCGACCGGAGTGACGCCGGGCGACGGTGGCTGTTCGGCCTTGTAGCCCAAGTTGTACAGACTGCCCGGCGCTCGACGACATCGACGGTGACGACTTCATCAGGGTTTGGGCGACTGGGCTTGGAAGCTCCAGCTATGACACCTCACTCGGCGGCGAACACCATCCCGTCCTTCCTGGTCGAGAAGGTTGAGCTCGTGAATATGGACTGACCGTGTGCTTGGAGGTGTCGAACGAACCGGCGACGATCTCGTCGCCCAGATGTCGCGAGCAGCGGTGGCGTCGGGGGGTAGCGCTGTCGCGCGAAAGGGGAGTGGTGTTGGTTGTGATTGCCAACCTGGCGTGGCTGGAGTGACTGTCACAACCCGTCAGTAGGTTCGTGTGGGCCCACGAGGCTCTGAATCTTCCCCCTTCATTCGAGAATCGAAGAAGGAAGTGGAAGATGACGCACGAGCCCGAATCAGACCCTCGGACTCCGACGCAGCGACCTCAGATCGCCGCTCCCGACGGCACAACGGTTCTGAGACCGATGCCGATAGACCCGCTCTTCGCCGTTCGGGCAGCCGACGCTGATGGCCACGAAATCGTCGTGCTCGCCCTAGGCAAAGACGTCCGAAACGCTCGCGTGTATTCGTTCGGACTGCCCCAGGCACGAGAACTCGCCGAAGAGCTGAGGGGCATGCTCGACCCGTATGTCTCGAGGTCTCACCCCATGGACTTCCATGATCTCCACTAACTGTCCCGCCCCCCAGCACGGTTGTTTTGAACAAGCTCAACAGATAGCCACCGACAAGGCTAGTTCGAGGAAGTATTGTTCCAAACGGTATTATTGTCGAACATATGTACTGATACGACCTAGGTCATGGTCATCGGATCACAAGGGGATTCGCCGATCCGGCCGTAGCAGCTGTTCTCGACGTCATCTCGGAGGGGGTCGAGGCGTTGCGCGCTACGGGTCTCTCGCCTGCCGACTGTCGAGATGGGTCGCGTATGTTCGCCGAGGTCGAGACTCTGGGTAGGCGCCTTGCGGCGTGCCAGGTCGATGTGTTGGCCGATGTCGATGTCCGCAGCCTTCGCACCCATGACTTGGCCGCGTCGGCCAAGGTGTTGATGCGCCACCGGGCGAAGCTTCCTGCCTCACAAGCCTGTGCTCGTAACGACGTCATACGCTGTTTGCGCGATCTTCCAGCGATACAAGAGGCCTACCGTCGCGGGCTCGTCGAGTCCGAGAACGAGATGCTGCACAAGTCAGCGAAGATGGTCCACTCGCGGTTCTGCAAGTATCTGACGGGTTGGGAACGTCTTGCCGACGAGGACGGCGCTCGAAAGGACGACCAGACCACCCACGAGAAACGCAAGGCCGGCATCGTCCAGAACTTCGACAAGGCGGCGTCGATGTGTCGCCCGACGACCCGAATCGGCCCGATTTCCAGTGCCGAACCCTCGATGGAACCCCTCCCAACCCCACAGAGGTTGCAGTAGCCAGCCTTCTGGGTCATGTGCGCCGGGTCGTGTTCAATTCGAAGAACGTGACCGTAGACATGGGCCGCGGCAACCGGCTGTTCTCCGGTCCAGCAGCGATCGCAGCCAAGATCGGAACCGATCAGTGCTACTGGCCCACCTGCTGGGTGCGGGTCTCCAACTGCCAGGTCGACCACCTCGACCCCTACAACGGCAAGAACGAGGGTCGAACCGACCAGGTCAACTCGGGTCCCCTGTGTGGCAAACACAATCGGTTGAAACAGGCAGCGGGTTTCACCACCTATCGAGACGATGACGGTCTGTGGCACGTGCTGCGGCCCGACGGAACCGAAATCGATCCCTAGAATCTGGCCGTCCCGCAACCGATCGCGGCACCCACCGCCGAAGAGAACGCTGTCAAAGGCGCGCCATCTACTGACTACCTCCTCGGCGTGAGGTGTGGGTACCGTGCAAGAGAGGTCGCACGGCGGTCGGAAACCGAGACCGAATCGCAGGCTTCCCCGACAGGAGGTTCCTGTGAACGTTGTAGCCGATCCCACCGATTTCGGCGCACGCCCATTCCCCGCTGCGCTGGTCAATGTGACGAACCGGTGCAACCTCGAGTGCAAACACTGTTTCGTGTTTCGCGAGGGGAATCCCAACGCCTCCATCGATCGGATGGACGATGAGACGATGCTGCGCCAGCTCGAAGTTCTGCGCGACCGTCATGGCATCAAGAACATGCTGTTCATGGGTGGTGAACCGATGGTGAGGCGCAAGCTCGTGTTGGCGGGAATGGACCTTTTCGAACAGGGCTCGATGGTCACCAACGGGACATACGGAATCCCGTGTGCTCCTGGTCATCTCGTCACCGTCTCTCTCGACGGGCCACCCGACGAGAATGACGCAATTCGGGGGTCGGGTGTCTTCAGTCGCGTCGAGCAGTCGATTCGTGCGCGTGATCGCGACGACGGCACCGTTGTCATGCTCCAGATGACCGTCACCAAGAAGAACGCTCCGAGCATGGAACGATTCGTCGAGGCGGTGGCCGATTGGCCCGTCGACGGTGTCGCCTTCAGCTTCTTCGTTCCCCACGAGGGAGAAAGAAGCGAGCTCGCGTGGGACACGAACGAGGAACGCGACGAGGTCCTCGACCGTGTGGTTGCTCTCAAGGGGAAGTACCCCGATCTGGTCAAGACCAGCCTCGACACGCTGGCTCTGATGAGGTCTGACCGCTGTCTCGAGTTCGTGGGCGACAACTGCACCCTGAAATCGATGCTCCCGCTCTACGTGGGCGAGGGCGGGGTGTTTGAGCGAACGTTCTGCTGCTATGGCAATGACGTCGATTGCGATCGCTGTGGCGCCTATGCCGTGTTCAACGCCGGTCGTCATCGGGCAGAACGCTCGGCCGACTCCGAGGGTTAGCGCCTCGCCTCCAACGCCGTGCTGCCCACTCCGATTGGTAATTCGTTTGCTTGTCTCGACGGCCCGTCCAATACTGACCGGCATGGAAACGACGCACACACAACACAACCCCGGCTTCGCGCCGGCGTGGCTGTGCGCCGCCTCGCGGCCGATGCCGCTAGATCGCTGGTTCTGACCCGGCCGCTTCGAAGAGGCCCGTTGCGAACACGGGGACTTCTTC
>JAAETH010000562.1 GCA_024228575.1 Actinomycetes bacterium | reverse complement strand
TTCCTGCCTTCACCGTCCCGAATTATCACCAGAGACGGTGGGTTGATGCGGCCGGTTGGGTGGTGGCCATAGTGGCAGTGCTCGCGGTCGGGGGTGCCGCATGGTTTGCCTTCCTTCGTGAGCCGACCGATCAGGTGGCGGCGGGCCCGACAACCGCCACCTCGTCCTCTCCCCTGGCTGAGAGCGCCCCGAGTGAAGATGACGACACCTCATCATCCAGCAGTACGGCCCCCGCGGCCGAGGTGCAGGAGGCCATCTTCCTCCTCCAGGACGGCGACAGCGACGTCAAGACCCTGATCGAAGGCTCCGCCTTCCTACCCGGGACCAGCATTGACGACAGTGGATTCACCCCGAGCAACTGTGAGATCCAACTCATCGGCCTCCAGGCGGCGTTCGGTCCTGAGCTCGGCCAATTGCGCAATCAGATCGCCCAGTGGCCGTCAGGTTCACCCGACGGGTACGTCGATCCGGCCCAGAGCGATCGAGGTTATCGGGAGCGCCTGAATGCATACATCGATCAGGTCGACGCCGGCTACCGCCTGTGTCTCGATGAGGCCGATATCACCCCGGTCGGGACCCATGTGCTC
>JAAETH010000561.1 GCA_024228575.1 Actinomycetes bacterium | reverse complement strand
CGATCGGACCTTGGCCATCACCGAAGCCAATGACTTCTTGGATGGGTAGGTGTAGATCGCTCGTTTGCCGTTCTGTCCTCTCCGAGCGCGGCGCTGGATGCGCCAGCCGAGGAAGTCGAATCCCTCATCGATGTGGCAGACTTTGGTCTTGGCTTCTGACAGGCGCAAACCCATCGGCGCCAACACGCCGCTGACCTCGTCGCGGAGTGCTTCAGCATCGGCACGGCTTCCGGCGACCATGACCACGAAGTCGTCTGCGTAGCGGACAATCCTCATGGCCGGCACGCCAGCCCGACGGTGCTTGGCACGAGTCCACGCCGGTCCGAGCGCTTCCCATTTCTGGGTGAAGTGCTCGTCCAGCACAGATAACGCGATGTTGGCCAGCAGCGGCGACAAGATCCCGCCCTGGGGTGTCCCAGTGATCGTCTCCCGGGCCTTGGAGTCCTCACCGAGGACCCCGGCCCGCAAGAACGCCTTCACCAAGCCCGTGACCCGTTTGTCCCCGATCCGATGTCGCACCCGTTCCATGAGAGCGGTGTGGTCTATCTGATCGAAGCACGCCTCGATATCTGCTTCGAACACCCACTCATAGGTGCGTGATCCGAAGAAGTGAATCTCAGCGATCGCGTCTTGGGCCCGACGCTTCGGACGGAAACCGTAGGAACACGGTTTGAAGTCCGCCTCGAAGATCGGCTCGAGCACCAGTTTCAACGAGGCTTGCACAACCCGGTCCCCGACAGTCGGGATCCCCAGGCGCCGGACCTTGCCCGACGCTTTGGGGATCGTCTTCTCCCGGACCCGTTGAGGCCGAAACCGGCGGGCTCTGAGATCATCTCTCAGCCCCGACAGCAAAGCCTCGACACCGAACACGATCGAGCGAGGTTTCACTCCATCAACTCCGGCGGTTCGTGCTCCCTTGTTGCCCCGCACCCGACTCCACGCCACAACGAGGAACGCCGGGTCACACACGAGGTTGAACAAATCATCGAAACAACGATCAGGCTCGCTGATCGCCCATTGGTGCAGCTTCGTCTGCATCACGAGTACCCGCGACTCGGCCTCGAAAAGGTCGGGCCACGAAGCGCCAGTATTCACCAGCGGCCTCCCCGTTCAGCGTTGATGCTGCGAACACACTGGGGTCCTTCGCCATGTGACCGGCTTTCCCGGCCTCGGACTACTACGACCCCTCCGCCCCGACTAGTCGGTGTCAGCCGACGACAAACCTTCCCTTCAGCCCGCTGGCTGCGAGCCGGTGAGGGGACCGACCAGCCGGTTCCCACGTTCACTTTGAACCGTTCGACGGGTGAGGTGCCCAACTATGCCCCTGCGGTCTCGCCACGGCTACGCCGCAGACATTCACCATGGCCTCCCGACCAGCGACATCGACCAGCCAAAGGAGTTCCCCGCTCACACGGGTACGCACCGCGACCCAGCCCAGATCCGTCAGGTTCGAGCTGGTGGTTCTCTCTTGAGAGGCGTTCATACGCTGATTCACTGTCGTTACACCTTCCCGTCTCGTTCGCCGGACCCGACACCATCTGACAGTGCTGGCGTGTCCCGGCCT
>JAAETH010000560.1 GCA_024228575.1 Actinomycetes bacterium | reverse complement strand
CCCCTGATCCGTACACTCGGACGCATGTCGAATGGTGACTCGCTCGGACTGAAACCAAACGCATCGTTCGGGGGGCGCAATGGGCCGGTTCTGGTCGTCATAGCCGACGGTGTCGGCATCGCTGCGGCGGGTCCGATGAACGCCGTCACCGAGGCGGCAACACCCTCGATGGACGCCCTGTCCGAGACCCGCCTGTACACAACCCTTCTCGCCCACGGGCCCGCCGTCGGTCTACCGACAGAAGACGACATGGGCAACAGCGAGGTCGGCCACAACGCCCTCGGCGCCGGGCGCATCTTCGCCCAGGGCGCCAAGCTGGTGAACCAGGCGATCGCTTCGGGCGACATCTTCGAGAGCGACGTGTGGCGGGCGGCGGTCGCACAGGGAACCACAGGCACCCTTCACCTGCTCGGGCTGCATTCCGACGGCAACGTCCATTCACACAACGACCATCTCTACGCCCTCATGCGGCGAGCAGTGGCCGATGGAGTCGTGAGAATCCGCATCCATGTCCTGCTCGACGGTCGCGACGTGCCGCCTCGGTCGGCCATTCCCTACATCGAGGCAACCGAGGCCGTCGCCGCCGAGCTGAATGGCCAGGGTGCCGATGTCGCCATCGCTTCTGGCGGCGGGCGCATGACCATCACGATGGACCGCTACGGGGCCGACTGGGCCATGGTCGAGCGTGGCTACATGTGCCACACCCACGGCGTCGGGCGGAATTTCGCCTCGGCGACCGAGGCGGTCGAGGCCATGTACGGCGAGAGCGACGACGGCGATCAGTACCTCGACAGGTTTGTGGTCACCGACGACACCGGTGAGCCGATCGGTGCCATGGCCGACGGCGACGCACTGATCCTGTTCAACTTCCGGGGCGACAGAGCCATCGAGATCAGCCAGGCCTACGAGGACCCTGCCTTCGCCCAGTTCGACCGTGGCGACCACCCCGATCTGTACTACGCGGGCATGCTCCAGTACGACGGCGATCTGCTGGTGCCCGCCAACTACCTGGTGGCTCCCCCGGCTATCGACCACACGATGGGCGAGTATCTGTGCGCCAACGGTGTGCCCAGCTTCGCCGTCAGCGAAACCCAGAAGTTCGGCCACGTCACCTATTTCTGGAACGGGAACCGCAGCGGCTACTTCGACGAGGATCTCGAGACCTACGTAGAGATCCCTTCCGACAGGATCGAGTTCAACGAGGCTCCTGCCATGAAGGCCCGCGAGATCACCGAAACCACCATCGAGCTGTTGCGGTCGGGCGAGTACCGCATGGGGCGAATCAACTTCCCCAACGGTGACATGGTCGGCCACACCGGCGATCTGAAAGCGACCATCGACGCTGTGCAGGTACTCGACGACTGTGTCGAGAAACTGCTCGAGGTGATCGACGAGGTCGACGGCATCTTGATCTTCACAGCAGATCACGGCAACGCCGACATCATGTACACCGAGAAGAACGGCGAGATCACACCGAAGACAAGTCACACCCTCAGCCCGGTGCCGTTCGCCATCCACGACGGAAGCTACTGCGACGAGTACCACATCGATGCCCCCGACCGGGCCGGCCTCGCCAACGTCGCCGCCACCGTGCTGAGCCTGATGGGCTTCGAGGTCCCCGACGACTACGAGCCCAGCATCGTCAGCTTCGAGAGCTGAGCCCGGCCTACGGATCAAGCGGCACGGCGGCGGCGGCGCTTTGGCGAATCGAGCCTCCGCATCGAGTGGGCGTGACAATCGCAGAACCAGCTCGGGCCCGGGACCACCTGCAGAAACTCGCCTGCTCGGGGCAACCTGTCGTAGCGGTCGGACCAAACGGCCACCAGACCACCACGAAGGTGGGAAGGGTGCACGGGAATCAGCTCGACGTCGCGATGATCGAGGTAGGACTCGTCGTATGAGCCGAGCGACCTGACTCTCGAGCCAATGTCCGAGATCAGTGACGCCTGTGTTTCGTCCTCGATGTCGACACAGAGCAGGTCGGGAAGGTCGAAGCTCTCGCCAAGCCCGACGGAGTAGGCCCAGGACGGCCTTCGCCCTTCCGCGGCAACCTGCTGGATCGCAAACCCATGGACCCTGACCGTCAGGTCGATCTTCTGCTTGTGGTCGTCGAAGCCATATCCATCACATCTCGTACACATGTTTGTGAGTTTGCCCGAGGGGTGTGACACTCCACCTCGAGAGCTCCTATGCTTGCCCGGTGTCCGGCCTCGAAGATCTGATCGAACGCTTCTCCATTCACGCCGCCGACTCACCCGACGAGCTACGCCGCCACCTGTGTTTGTACTCCAGATGGACGAAATCGGCCGATTCATTCGAGCCGGTGTCGCTGTTCAAGAAGCACCACACCGAAGAGCCCGACACAGCGATGCAGACCGCACTCCTCTTGGCAACCAGCGACAGATGGTCCAATGCAAGCGGCAAGATCATGACCGAGATCGAGCAGACCGGCTTCATTCGCGACAACCTCCTCGACGCTCTTGCAACAGCATTCATCGATGCGGGAACACACATCTACTGGCAGATGCCCGACGAGTGGTTCGACGAGCCCCAATTCACGATCGGCCTCACCCACGACGACGGCTGTCCGCGGATCGAATCTGCCACGACCGACGATTCGATGGCGCTTGAAGAAGAGCCGGATCCTGCTGTGATCGAGTGCACTGTCAGGCCTCCCCTTCGAAGATGGGCTGCCCGGTTCCTCATGGGGCGCGAATCGAGAGCTTGGCCCGCCATGTACGAACGGGCGACCGCTGACGATATCCCTGCCCGCGACCGCGCTTTCATAGTCAAGGGTTTGGTCGATGGCGCCGACGAACTCGACGACGATGCCCGGACGATCCTGCTGGGGCTTGCCGCCAGGTGGCCAGACAAGCGACTGCGGGTGCGGGCGCGCGATCTGCTCGACCGGTCGAACGATCCCGGAACAGCCTCGCCAGATTCGCCGGGACCGGGCGGCGACACCCACGAGGACGGCCTGGGCACCGCAGGAGCAAACGACAAAAAGCCGAACGAAGCCGACGATGGCGGCCAGGCCACGCTGTTCTAGCGTCGTAGGTCGCTGACGAGCCGGTCGACCATCAACTCCTCGTAGACGATCTGGGCAGATGCCGCCATGGTCGACGACAGCCCCGGATCCCACGGTGTTGGGGGCACCTCACCATCGATGAGGGGCAAGCCGAGGTCGCCACAATCGTCGAGCGCTCGCAGGTAGTCGCCGGTGCCGAAGCGCCATGGGTTCGCGTCGGCTCTGTCGATGATCGAAGCGACGATGGTCAGGCCTGCGGGATCGAAGTCGGCCCGCACGGCCAGGCGGCCCCTCAGTCGGGCGGTGCCGAGCACCTCCCAGAAGGCGTCACTCGGCACACCCGATGTACACAGCAGGGGCGCCGAGAGATCGCCCAACTCGTCGGCTGCCACCATCAGTACCGCCGGGTTCTCGCATACGAACACGGTCTCGGCGTCGACCTCGACGTGAGGCGATGACACGAGTTGTCGAAGCGTGAGCACCGAAACTCCGGGCGACCAGACGTTCAGCCCGAGAATCGTGCTCGACACATCGTCGAATCGAACACCAGCCCGCGCCCAAAGCGCACGGCGTTCGAACGATGTTGCCGGGGCCTCTCCGCCCAGCCACAGGCACAGGGCGCGCTCCACCAGCCCGGCGATCCTGGTTCCCGAGAGCGATTTGGTATCGCCGGTGACTTCGGCTGCGACGACCGGAAGCGGGCGCGGGCGACCTTCCCGAAGCGATGCCACAACATCGAGGGCAATCTGCAGATCTCTCGAGGACCCTTCGGAGACCATCCGGGCGAGTAACCCGTCGCGCTCGAGCGCGCCGAACCACTCGGAGATCCAGGGTTCGGACCCCACGACATGTGAACTGACGGATTCTCGCTGACCGTCGAGAGCAGCGGACCGTTCATCGCGTCGGGCCCGAAGATCTCTGAGCGGGGGCCCAATCGACTCCAACCATTCGACCAAGCCGACGCCGACCGCTTCTCTCAACCGTCCGTCCAACCAACCCAGGTCGACACGAACATCACGTCCCGGAACCCGACCCATCAACCCGGCAAGAGTGCGACGTTCGACATCGGTCAGCCTCGAGACCGAGATGGTCGACTCGAGCGAGTGGCCAGACCGTTCGAGAGCAATCCGTGCGCGCTCCCACAGACGATCGAAGCCCGGCTCTCGAAGAGCCTTGACACCGGTCGAATCCGCATTGTTCACCACGTCACGGCTCGTGGTGCAAGATCTCGCCGTCCCAGCGCATATGCAGGGTCGACACTGCGTGGGCCTCGCGGTGGTGGGTGAGGTGCACGATCGAAACCCCAGGCACGTCGGCGTAGGTGGCTCTCAGGTCATGGCCGGTCAGGAACAGGTCGAGGTCGAATTCGACGGCCAGCGCCATGAGGTCGGCTGTGGTCCGGTCATCGATCCCGGCGAAGGCCTCGTCGAGGGCAACCAGACGTGGGCCACCTTCGAACCCGCTGGAGTAGTGGGCCGCAGCGGCAGCGAACAGGGGCAGGTGCAGAACCGTGGCCCGCTCGCCACCCGAGTACTTGTTGTAGCGGGCCTTGGTCAGGGCGTGCTCCTCTCCGTCCTCGGTCACCTTGATGTCGAAGTTGCGCCACGACCGATAGTCGAGAACCGTCGACAGGACCTCCTGATACGAGGCGGCCGGCGACATCGCCCGCTCGGTGCGGATCTCGGTGGCCAGGTGTTCACGGACCTGTTCACGGTCGCCAGCGCCGAGCAGAGCAGGATCGCTCTCGAGAAGGCGGGTCGCCATACGGCGCTCGGGGCCCAGATCGGGCGAGATGACCCAGCTCAGCCTGACCCGCTTTCCACTGGTCGTCGACCGGTCTGCCAGGGCCCTGTTCATGGCCGCTACCTGCTCGCGGGCGTCGACGGTGCGCTCGTGGAGCTGGCGACACAGACCGTCGAGCAGCGTGTCCTCGAGCACCTGGCGCTCTTGGGCGGACAGGAGGTGTTGATGTTCATCGCGCCTACCGGCGATGCGTTCGGTGAATGCGGCGGCGCTGCGCTCGCCGTCGTCGTCGCTGATCCACACGAGTGCGATGTCGTCGTCCTCGTCGAGTGATGTGTGGTACGCGGCTCCGAGGTCTCGTTCGAGTTGCTGGAACGAGTTCAGAACCTGCGACTTCGAACGCGACCTCTGCTCGGCCGTCCCGACCACACCCTGAGTCGCCGCATCGAGCAGGTCGGCGAACCGTGTGAGCCAGGAATCCTCGTTCGGGTCCGATGGCTCGGTCGGGTCCGGCAGCTCGACCACCACGACACTTCGGAGTTCAGGCCGGGCGAGGACCCGAAGACCGTCGAGCGCCTCGTCCTCGTCCTCGGCGGCACGACCGTGCGCAATGGTCGCCCGTTCGGCGGCCAGATCGGCCTCGTGCAGCGAAGCCTGGGCGGTGGTCAGATCGTTGTCGGCCGTCACCTCCTCGGTCTTGGCGGCGACGATCTCGCCGTCGACGGTCGACAGGCTGGCCAGCACCTCGGCGGCGGCAATTCCCATCGAGTCTTCGATGGTCGCCAGCTCGTGGCGCCGAGTGCTGAGCGCTCCTTCGCGTTCGCCGACCTCGTCGATCGACCGCTTGTGGGTGGCGGAGCGCTCGTCGAGCACCACCCTCGCCTTGTCGGCCTGAGCGGAGAGGGCTTCGCTCTCTCGAATCTCGCCCACAAACACCGAGACCGCTGACTCGAAGCCCCGAAGTGAGGAGGCGAACGAATCGATGCCCGCCCGGTCGGCCGGCACCTCACGCCGCCCGGCTTCTCGGGCCAATCGGTCGTGGTGTTCGGTGCTCGCCCTCGCACAACCCTCGCGGTGCTCGTCGGCGCGCCCCTCGTCATCACGACGGTTGACGACGGTCACCGACGCCAGGTCGACAGCCCTGACGGCTGCCGCGAGCGGATCGGTCGACGGCACGGCCTCGAGTGCTTCGTCGTGGCGGCGGCTCTTGTCTCGGAGGTTGTCGAGGTGCAGCTGCGTTTCGGCGATGACCGCACCCAGTTCTGCGATGCGCGTGTCGAGTTGAGCCACCCTGGCGCGGCGGCGGGCCTCGCGGGTCGAGGCTCCGATGTACTCGGCCGCCGGCTTGGAGGCAGTGCCGGCCAGAGGCCCGATCGAGAACCGCCCGTCGATGGCGATCGACGCCAGCGCCCAGTCGCTCGGCCCGAAGGCCGTGGAGTCGAGCATGGAGCGGACCACCTCAGGGGGCACCTCGTCTGTCGAGGCGTCGGGAACCAGCACCTCGGCAAGGGTGGACTCGCCACCGGGACCGAGTGACCGCAGGTAGACGTCGACGTCGTCGCTGCGGCTGCCGTCCGGGTTGATCCAGGCGTCGAGCAGACCAGCCGCCTCGAGCGATGCCTCGATGCCGGCCTTCGCTTCGTCGTCCAGCCCCTCGACGAAGTCGACCAGACGCCACAGGGGTGCCCCCTGGGCCTGCGTTCGATCGGCGCCACGAGTGGCCGGAGCGGGGGGTTCGTCGTCGTGGGCCGAAGCCACCAGATCTCGTTCGACGGTCACGCCGTCTCGCCGATCGGCAAGCGCCTTGAGGTGAGCCACCGTTTCGGTGGCCTCGATGTCGATCCGGCGACGACGCGGGTCCAGCAGACGCTGGGCTTCGCCCGCAATGTCGGGCAACCCGCCGTCGACCATTGCCGTCAGGTGTTCGGCGTCGGCCGCCTCGACAATGCCTGCAAACCCTCGAGACCACTCGACGATTGCCTCGACGATGGTGTCGCGCTCCAGAGCTTCGGATCGTTCCGCCTGCTCCAATGCCTCTATCGCTGAATCGAGCCTGCCTCGGGCAGCTTCGAGTTGTTCGTCGGCCCGGGTCAGGTCGGCCCTGGCCGATTCCCACAAGCGGCAGGCCTCTTCGACGGCGCCCAGGTCGGCGGACCGCTCGTCGATGACGAGCCTCAGCCCAGGTCCGAGATTGCTCGAAGGCCCGACCAGCAGCGAATCGATGTCGTCCAACCGCGAGCCGGCCACGGTCTCGGCCCCGGCTCGCATTGCGGCCTCGGCCCGATCGACTCGCGCCGCACAGGCCACCATGTCGGTGTCCAGGCGTTCGGACTCCGAGGAGGCCTCGTCGAGACGCAGCGCTGCGTCACCCCTGGCAGCGATAGCACGCACCAGCTCGGCTTCAGCGTCGGCGACCCTGGCGCGCAGGTCTTCGGTCTGACCCACCGCACGGTAGGCCTCGGAACGCTGAAGGGCGTCCTTCTCAGCAGTCAGACGCTCGAGTGTGGAGCGCACCGAGGTGCGCCGGTCGTGAGCATCGGTTCTTGCCGCGGCGGCCTCGTTGCGAAGCTCTTCGGCGCCGGCCCTGGCGCGCAACGCAGCCTTGCTGGCTCGGCGGGCTTCGAGAACCCCGTCGGCACGGCCTCTGGCAACCGCGCGGACGTAGGGGCGGTAGGCACGCATGAATCCCTCGGCAGCCGAACAGGCACGGTCGAGGCGCTCGAGCTCACGCTGCACCGCTTCCAGGTCGTCGAAGCTGCGGGCACCTTCGGCCAGCAGATCTTCGTCGAGCGGGCGCAGACCCATCGACAATGTCTCCGACAGGCGCCTCAGGTCGAGGTCCTTGGCGAGCTGCGGGCGCCGGAGGAACAGAACGAGCTGAACGAGGGCCTCGTAGCGGTCGACGCCCAGACCGAACAGCCTGGTGTCGACTGCGCGCCTGTAGTCCGAGGCGGTCTCGAACACGCTTCGAGGACCCAGTTCCTCTGCGAGCTGACGGCGTGTCAGCGGACGTCGCTCGCCGTCGATGGCGGCCCACCCGTCGCCGTAGCGTCGGTCGGTGACGAAGTACCAGGACGTGACGCGCTGGTCGGACCGGTTGGCCCTCAATCCTGCTCCGATGACGACAACACCGGCACCGTCGTCCTCGACTTGCGACGTCTCGAACTCCATCCAGGCATAACCGATGACGGTCTCTCGGTCGGGCCTGAACAGCAGGTTGTCCCTCATCGTACGCCCGGTACCCGAGAACGGATCGAGCCGCTGTGGAGCGAGGTTGGCATCGAGCAGGAACGGGAACAACAGCTCGAGGGCCTTGGTCTTGCCAGAGCCATTGGGCCCGCGCAGCACGAGGCGGCCGTCGACGAAACGGAACTCGTCGTCGGAGTAGTCCCACAGGTTGACCAGGCCCGCCCGGACCGGTCTCAGGCGATCGGTGCGCGCGGCAGTGCTCATGACACTGTCCCGAACAGGTCGAGCTGATCGGTGTCGGCCGCATCTGTGCGCTGAGAACGGAACCTCCAGATCGGAGCGACGGCAACCAGGGTCGTGTCGCCCGACGGACCCTCGATTCTTGCCGCCAGACCGAACGCCTCGAGCTCCTCGACCGCCGCCCGGGTGGCTGCCACGGGATCGTCCCGCAGCTCGCGCTTCACCCCTGGGGTCGATTCCACAATCGCCGTGACCGTCGCCTCGATCTCGCTCATCGTCCAACCGCTTGGAGGCATGGCCATCCACGCTGGTGATCGGTCATCGTCCACTCGGTCATCGTCCACTCGGTCGGGCGATTCCCGCCGGGCCGAGTCGATGGTCTCGACGAGCTTGGAATGACGGCGAGTCCTGCCCGCCGACACTGTGATGCGCCCATCAGCGCCTGTCTCTGTCAGCCAGTCGGCGAGCAGTAAGGCCAGCTGGGATGCCGAACCGGCACCGGGGAAGACGCGATCGCTGCCCCCACCGGCCGTGTCGACCAGGGCGACTCCCTCAGCGCGCCGCTCGAGCTGCATTCCCGTCAGCCGCTCGACGTCTTCGCTCACGACGGGCGCGGCCCGACGAAGGTAGGCCGTCTCCTCGTCGTCGAGGTCGCCGAGAAGCACACTCGGCTCTTCGACGACCCTGCGCACGATGCGCTGACGCCTGCGCAGACGGCGGCCGTCGCGGCCGCGGCCTTCATCGGTGCTGAACACTTCGTCGATCGAGCTGAGGTTGCGAAGCCCAAGCGATGGTGTCAGGAGGTGGACGACCTCGTCATCGACGTCGTACAGCGCTTCGGCCCCGATGGCAGAGTCGGTGGCGCCATCGCGCAGCACGAGGGCCTCGGCCTGTTCGAGCCACCTGATCGCGTCGATGAACGAGGTCCGCTGCGAGTGCACGTCGGTTCCGAAATCGAGGCCGTCGATGGCAGCGGCATCGGACTTCAGCCGATCGGCCAGATCGCTCAGCAGTACCTGAGTCCCCGACCGGAGCAATGTTGCCAGCAGCAGGCTCAGGTAGGCGTACCGGCGGGGATCGAACGGGCGGCCCGTGCGGGTGACGGCGCCGTGAGTGGGATCGAGTCGGGTGGGGCGCTTGATCAGCCGGGCACAGGTCCCCAGGACCTCGAGGCGGTAGTCGAGATGCTGCTCGAAGTCGGTTCGCAGCTGGTGCTCCCAGCGCCGAACAGAGCGCAGGCGGTCGGTTTCGGTGGGGCGCACAAACGGCCTGACCAGAAGCGACCGCACAAGCTGTTGATAGTCGTGTAGCTCGACCGACCTGACGCCTGTTGCGACCCGATGGCGAGCGTCGTCGACCGTGTCGGGCGAGATGTTGGTCTCGGTCATCGTGGCGCCACCTCGATGTCGACGCCGTGCACGGTCAAGGTTCCGGTCTCGACACGAACGACCGTGTCGCCGGTCGAACGCGACAACCGCACCACGATCTCCCTGTCCGCAGCGGTGGCCACAGCGCCCTGGACGGGGACACCCTCCACAAGGGTGGCGTCGACCAGGCGCATCAGGATCTGGAACTCTGCCTCGGCCAGCACCCGGTTGCCGAGTCCGCGTTCGGACAGTTCGACAGCCGCTCGGGTCTCGCTCTCCATCTCCGCGACGCGGCGTCGGCGCAGCTCGTCCTTGGTCAGCCGGTCGTCGGGAATGGCGGCCGAATTGCCGGAGCTCGGCATGCGTCCCCTGCTGCGAAGCGAGAGCGGAACATCGACACGAGGTGCATCGGCCCAAGCGGTCGATGGAGCGATATCGCCCATCTCGTCTGTGGTGCGGGCGAAATGGCGGGCTCCGCCGAGAGTGAAGGTGGCGCCGAACAGTGCATTTGTGGCCGGTGCGGCGTCCGGGTACTCATCGAGGGACCAGAACCAGCGGGCCAACTCGACCATGTCGGTGGCGCGGCTGGCTCCCCTGCCCCTGACCTCCATGAGCCGGCGTAGCAGCCCGGTCAGCTCGCGGATCGCGGTGGTGGTCCGCCGATCCAGCTCGACAACCCTGGTCGTTCCGGTCGCGGCGAACCAGCCGACCAGACCATCCCAGTGGCTGCGCCAGCGTTTGCGGCGGGCATCGAGGTCGACGAACACTGCGTGGTCGGCTTCGGCAACAAGGTCGATCAGCCGATCGGCACCCAAGGCGTCGATGCGCCTGACGTGCCCCGCGATTACGGGACTCCACCGGCCCAGCTCGCCCAGGAATCCGTACAGGTGGGTGAGCAGAAGATCCTTCAGTTCGAGGAATCTCTCGACCTTGACGTCGGCTTCTTGTGCCATGGCCTCGACCAACACATAGAACTGAGCCGCCCGTTCGGCGAGTTGGCGCAGCACAACATCGACCCGGTTCAACAGGACCAGTGCAGCCTCCCCGTCGTCGGCCAGGATCGCGTCGTGGAGGGCACCGAGATCTTCGGCGATCGACCGGAGAACGAAACCTTGCAGTCGGCCCTCGCCGGGCTCGGCGTCGAGCAGCTCCCTGACGGCCCGGTAGGCACGCTCGCCCATCTCGGCGAAGCGATACACGGGACGTCGACGGCGGTAGTCCTCGATGGATGACACCAGTGCCGAATCCCATGCCCGGTCGAGAAGCCCCCACGCAACCAATTGGTCTAGGTAGCGCACAGCGCTGTCGTTGTCCACGTCGGCGTCCGCCTCGGCGACGGACGTGGCGACATCTGCCGGCCGGAGCTGAACCTCGTAGCGAGCCTGAGCCTCGGCAAAGGTGTCGAGGATGGCCAGGTAGGTCAACCGTTCGGGCGCCGCCGCCCAGGCCAAAAGGCGCAGTCGTTCGGTGTCGCCGACGTCTCGGCTCGCGAGAACGACGCTGGCCGTGTCGATTCCTCCCTCGCCATGCTGCTCGCCGGACATCGGACTACAGGCTATTGCGCAGCTGTGTTCCGCGGAACGCAACATG
>JAAETH010000559.1 GCA_024228575.1 Actinomycetes bacterium | reverse complement strand
GCCCGTGGCACCACGGTCGTCATCACCACCCATCATCTCGACGAGGCTCGCCACTGTGATCTCGTCCTTCTCATCGCCGGCCGCCTGGTAGCCGCGGGCCCTCCCGACCAGGTGCTGATCGAGGGCGAGCTTCGACGGGCGTTCGGCGACCGGGTTCTGGGCGACCACCACGGCCATCAGCACAGTCGCGAGCTCCTGGTCATCGACGACCACGGCCACGGCCACACCTAGAAGCTGGGTGAGGTATGCCATATTCATCGGTGCCATCATCTAGCTGCGCCCGCCAGGGCGATCCGCGCTGCCTCAAACCACAACGAAGGGAACCTTGCCGATGCCGGTCCAGCCACTGAACACCGACGACTTCGACGGCCAGTTGTACAACCTCGCCATGTCGGAGGGGGCACGACCACTACTCGAACGCGTCAAGACGTTCATCTCCGAAGAGGTCGAGCCAATGTCGATCGAGTTTCACAAGCTCGATGGGAACAGGCCGGGCCGCTGGGAATACGCCCCGGGCCAGCTGGATCTGCTCGACGGGGTCAAGGAGAAGGCCAAGGCAAACGGCCTATGGAACTTCTTCCTCCCTGACTCCGACGTTGGCGGCCTCACCAACCTCGACTACGCATACATCGCCACCGAGCTCGGCAAGAATCCGTTGGCCTCCGAATGCCTCAACTGTGCCGCTCCCGACACCGGCAATATGGAGGTTCTGGAGCGGGTCGGCACCCCAGAGCAGAAGGAGCAATGGCTCAAGCCTCTCCTCAGCGGTGAGATCCGCTCGGCCTTCGCCATGACCGAGCCCGGCTTCGCTTCCTCCGATGCCAAAAACGTGCAGACCCGGGCCATCGAAGACGGCGACGAGTACGTCATCGACGGTGAGAAGTACTACATCTCAGGCGCCGGTGATCCTCGCTGCAAGATCCTGATCACCATGGTCAGGACGAGTCCTGACGCTCCGCCCCACAAGCAGCAGTCGCAGATCCTGGTCCCGATCGATACGCCAGGGGTCGAGATCATCGGCCCGATGCACGTCTTTGGCCATGACGGCGCCCCCCACGGTCATCTGCACATCCGTTTCACCGACGTCCGGGTGCCGAAGTCGAACATGTCGCTGGGGGCAGGTCGTGGGTTCGAGATCTCCCAGCTTCGTCTGGGCCCGGGTCGTATCCATCACTGTATGCGATCCATCGGGGCGGCCGAGAGGGCGTTGGAACTGATGGTCACCCGAGGCCTCGGTCGCACGGCCTTCGGCAAACCGCTGGTGGCCCTCGGTGGCAACACCGAGATCATCGCCCGAGCCCGGGTCGAGATCGAGGCCATGCGAATGATGGTGCTCAAAGCGGCCAAGGCCATG
>JAAETH010000558.1 GCA_024228575.1 Actinomycetes bacterium | reverse complement strand
CGCCCCCTAGTCTTTGGGGCGTGCCGAACGTCCTCGTCATCACCTCCGACCAGCACAACAAGGCGGTTCTCGGCTGCGCCGGTGACGCGCACGTGAGAACGCCGAACCTCGACGCTCTCGCCGCCCGCGGCACCAGATTCGACGCGGCGTACACGAACAATCCGATCTGCATGCCGGCCAGGGCGACGTTGGCGACGGGCCGCTACGGGCACACGATGGGCACGGTCGACAACGGCTCGCCGTACGTGGGGGATGAGGCCGACAGTTGGGGCCGTCGTCTCGGTGAGCAGGGCTTCCAGGTCCCCACGTTCGGCAAACTCCACTTCGACCCCGAGGGCGACTCGGGCTACGACGAGCGACTCCCGCTGCACGCGAAGCGGGGCTACGTGGGAGCGGTGAGCGGCTGGGCACGCGGTCACGTGTCACCGAGCGACGTCTTGAAGAACCAGGTGCTGCTCGCGGACATCGGGGAGTTCGAGTACACCGCCTATGACCAGTACACGGCGCGCTCTGCTGCGGCGTGGTTGTCCGAAGAGGCGTCGCGAGATCATCCCTGGGCTGCGTACGTGTCGTTCGCATACCCGCACTACCCGTTCCTGGTGCCGCAGCAGTTCGTCGCGGGAACGACGCCAGGCGACATTCCGTTGCCGTCGCAGTGGGCGCAGGACCAGTGGCCGGACCACCATGAACTGAACTGGCGACGGGAATCGATGGGCCTCCGCGACGGGCTGACCGAGCAGCAGCTCCGGCAGATGCGCTGGATCTACTACGGCATGGTCGGCTTCCTCGACCATCAGGTGGGCGTCGTGCTCGATGCCCTCGAAGCCTCTGGGATGGCAGAGGACACGATCGTCATCTACTCCTCGGACCACGGCGACATGCTCGGTGAGAAGGGCATGATCATGAAGAGCTTGATGTACGAGAGCTCCGCTGGTGTGCCGCTCATCGTGGCCGGCCCCGACGTCGGTGAGGACGTGGCCCTGACGACGCCCGTGTCGCTCGCCGACGTGTACCCGACCGTGATCGACGGTGTCGGTGGCGAGTTCACCGAGGCCGATGGTGAACTGCCAGGGACCTCTCTGCTCGTCGTTGCTCGCGATGAACCAGACCCCGACCGGGTGGTGTTCAGCGAGTACCACGGTCCGCTGTCGATCGGAGCGTCGTTCATGATCAGGTCCGGCAGGTGGAAGTACGTCGACTATTGCGACGACCGGAGTGCTCCGCAGCTCTTCGATCTCGAATCCGACCCGGGCGAGGAGGCCGATCTCGGTACCTCTGCCGACCATGCCGCGATTCGTGCCGCACTCGACCGAGAGCTCCGGACGATCCTCGACCCAGAGGCTGTTGATCGCGAGATCCGGTCGGCGCAGTGGGAGCAACTGCAGCATGCGGGAGGACTCGAGAGGATCCGTCCGCGTGGTCCCGCCCCGATGGCTCTCGGTGGCTACTCGGTGCCGAGTGAGGAGATCATGGAGATCGTCAGAGCGGGATTGCTCGAACGACCCGACCAACTTCACCGCACGAAGTGAGGGTTGCCGAGCTCTCGGCCGTCGACCGCTGACGAGAATCGATGCTCTGTCAGCGAATATGACCGAAGGCACCCGCAGGTGTAGGAAGCCAGGCATGGAAGAGATCGAGATCAGCGCGCGTGGGATGCGATTCGCCGGGTTGGCGGACGGTCAGGAAGATCGTCCGCTGGTGCTGTTGTTGCATGGGCTCCCAAGGAACAGCTGGGAGTGGCATCATCAGATCCCGCCGATCGCGGCCATGGGATTCCGTGTGATTGCGCACGATCTGCGGGGGTTCTGCGACGGTGCCCGCCCCGAGGGGGTGGAGTCGTACCACCTCGACGAGTTCGTGGCTGACACCCTTGCCATCGCCGACGAACTGGGGGGAGCCGGCACCCCGTTCCATCTGATGGGGACGAGTATCGGGTCGAGCATCGCCTGGGGACTTGCTGCGAAGCATCCGGAGCGGGTGTGGTCGTTGGCGGGGATCAACATCCCCCATCCGTCGGCGATCCGGGAGGCGATGACGGCGTCGCAAGCGACGGCGGCCGATCAGGGTGAGCGGTTCTCCTATTTCCGTGAGGCGGCCAAGGAAGGCAACGAGCGTGCCATGTTCGAGCGAATGCTCGAGGTGCAGGGCGTGTCTCGGGTGGAGAGCGAGCCGTATCGTCGCGCGCTCGACAGCGAGGAAGCGTTGCGTGCCATCTTTCACTGGTACCGGGCCCTCCCGTTGTGGTCCCGCGACGAGTTCCCACCCGTCGCCGCGCCGACGACGTTCATCTGGCCACCGGGTTCTGACAATGTGTCTCGGGCCTCGGTCGACGCGATCGCGAACTGGGTCACCGGCCCCTACCGCCTCGAGGTCGTCGAGGACGCACACCAGCCGATCCTGCAAGCCGAGCCAGCGAAGCTGACCGAGCTGCTGCTGGCCCACCTGGCCCGGCTCTCCGGTGTCGGGACGTGAGGTGCGACACGGTGCTCGGCGGCAGCGAGTCGAGGTCACCCGGTGGCGGTTCGTTGACGTGGCGGCGACCCGCGTCGTGGCCCGTGGTGCCCGGAAAGCCGGTCGCTGCTGGTCAGGCGGCGTCTTGGTATTCGTGAATGAGTCCGTCGCATCGGTTGGTTCGGAGCACTGTGACGGTCGCCGGTGGCGTGTCGGGCGGCTCCTTGGCTGGTGTCGGCGGTCGTTGGTCGAGCGACTGGTGCGGCCGATGGGTGTTGTGGTGTGCGACATAGTCGATGACGAGTCGTTCGAGCCGACACCGGTTCCAGATGATGGTGCGGGGCAACCCACGGGGTTGCTCGAGGAGTTCTCGTCGGATGGAACCGATCCATCGCTCGGCGAACGTGTTCGCCACAGGAACGCGGTGTCGACGGTGAAGAAGTCGCACGCGACTGCGGCTTGGGAGTGCAGGAACTCGGTCCAGGTCACATCGGAGCGGTTGGGGGACGGGTCGATTCCGTTGTCGGTGAGGATCTGCCAGACCGTACCTTTGCCGATCTTGCGGCCGAGTCTTGCGAGCTCGCCCTGAATCGGGCGATGTCCCCATGTCGGGTTCTCGGTTGCGAGTCGCACGATCAGTTGAAGCAGATCGGTGCTGGTGGGTGGCCAGCCAGTCCCTCGGGCCGGCGGCTGGGTCCAGTGTCTTGTGATGCGTTTGCGGTGCGAGCGAAGCAGCATCTCGGGTGTGACGATCCATCTCTGTCGTAGTGCGTTGGGCCTGGTCGCTGCGATAGCGCCGAGCAGTGTCCGGCCGTCATCGTTGAGCGAAGGTCGGCCGACCTGTCGCCGCAACACTGCGTTCTCCTGTCGCATACCGATGATCTGAAGGTCTTTCCAGCGGCCCGAACGCACCGCGAGGCCAGCGAGCTGGGCGAGGAAGCGGATAGGACATGAGACACAAGAGACCAGGGTGGCGGGCAAGGCCGCTGGTCAACGCACTTGCGCGCGCTTTCGAATACCACACCTACAGCCCTTGGCCGGACGTTGAACTTGGGACTACTGTTGACTACGATGTAGTCATGGCTGTCGTGTCCATCAGATTCTCCGACGAACCAGTTCATGAGCGGCTGCGCGAGTCGGCTCGTCGATCCAGCGTGGCGATCTCCGCGCTCGCTGAGCGGCTGATCGACGAAGGTCTTCGCAGTGAGGCTCACCCGTTGGTTGTGTTCAGGTCTGGACCTGCGGGTCGACGAGCTGTGTTGGTGGGCGGTCCCGAGGTTGCCGACGTCGTTGGTTCGGTTGTGGGCGGCGACGTGGCGGTCGAACAGAGGCGGGCGCGGGCAGCGGATCTGTTGGCGATCAGCGAGGCGCAGGTCGACGCGGCGATGGCCTACTACGCGGAGTTCACAGATGAGATCGACGCGGTTCTTGCGCGACGGATTCGCGAGGCCGACGAAGCCGAGGCTCTCTGGCGTCGTCAGCAGGACTTGTTCAGGTCGTGAGACTGGTTCTCGATGAGATGCACGCACCATCCGTCGCCGCGTCGTTGGTCGAGCAGGGTTGGGACGTTGAAGCAGTCGCCGCGAGCCGGGACTTGCGGGGGATGTCCGACGAGGACCTCCTGTCGTGGGCCGCTCGGGATGAGCGGGCCGTGGTGACAGAGAACATCGTGGACTTTGCTCGCATCGCCGCCGACTGGGTTGCCGAAGGGAGGGTCCATCAGGGACTGGTGTTCACGAACCCCAAACGGTTCAACCGGGCAACGATCGCCTACCCCGGGAACCTGATCGGTGCTCTACGGGAGTTCCTCGCGGACCCGCCCGCTCTCGGGTCCTCGGCTGTCTGGTGGCTCTGAATCCATCCAACGGCTCATCCAACCAACTGGCCGGACTCCGCGGGAATCGCTGGCACCGGCTGGACGTTCGCCCGGACGGAACCGCTGGTAGTTGGACCGGGGCGTAGCTTCTGGAGGTTTGTCAAGTGCCTGTTGGTCCGTTCGTCGTGGGGTTCGAGCCCCATCCCCGGAGCCACCCAAAACCGCACGTCAGATGCGGTTGTTGGTCTTGGATCGGAGCAGCTCTCAGCCTTGGCATCCAACCAAGAGCCAACCAAACTGTCAGAACCTCGTGTCTAGCTCTTGTCATGAGAGGTCACAGGAGGGCGCGTTCTCGCGGCGTGTGGGAGCTGATCATCCACCTTGGGCGCGACCCGTTGACGGGCACGCGTCGTCATCGCAGCCGCACGTTCAGAGGTACGAAGCGCGAAGCCGAGCGGGCGCTGCGCTCGCTGGTTGCTTCCGTGGAGCAGGGCCACATCACGGTACCGACACAACGCTCAACGGGTTGCTGTCGGCATGGCTCGAACTCGCCGTCGACCAGCTGTCGCCCGTAGGTGCCGGAAACTCGTCGGTGGGCTGGAAGCCGGTTTTGGCGGCTTCGCGTCGGGGTTGTGGTGCGGTTGTTGTTGATGTCTGGGCGCGGTGGTACGGGCGAAGCGGGGTTGTTGGTGGTGGGTTCGGGTTGGCTAGGCCGCGGCGGTATTCGTTGACGAGTCCGCCACAGACCGAGGTGTGTTCGATCCGTCGGGTCAGTGTCGTCCGTCAGCTCGATCGGCCTGGCTGGTTTGCTGTCATTGGGGGCCTGCTGGTGGATGCCGCGATGTGGTCGATGCGAGTTGAGGTGCGTCAGGTACTCGTTGAGAAGTCGGTGGAGTTGTCGCAGGTTCCAGATGAGCTTCCGGGGCAACCCTTGGGTTGCTTGAGGAGTTTGTTTCTGACGGTGCGGGACCCATCGTTCGGCGAACGCGTTGGTGTTCGGCGCTTGTGGTGGTGTTGGGATCGCGTCGGCGCCGATCGCGGTGAACACGTTGTCGAGCGACCGTTTGAACTGGTCTGCGCGGTCGCGGATCACGAACCGGGTCTTGTGGTTCCCGTTCATTGGCAGGTTTCGTGCGGCTTGGGTCGTCCAGGGGCCGTCAGGGTTGGTGGTGATCCCGGCGAGGTGGATCCTGCGGGTGTCGAGCCCGGCGAAGAACAGGACGCGGTAGCGGCGCGATGTGACGGTGTCGACGGTGAACAAGTCCGTGGCGATCATCGCTTCGGCTTGAGACGCGATGAAGGTCGACCACGACGGTCCCGTCCGGTTCGGTGAGGGTTCGCTCCCGGCTCTGCGCAGGATGTTCCAGATCGTGGAGGCTGCGATCTTGTGGCCGAGTCGTCGGATCTCGCCGTGGATGCGGCGCTATCCCCATGCCATGTCGGGCTTTCGGTGTCCAAGCGGAGCACGAGGCGTCGAAGCTCGGCGGGTGTGCCGGTCGACCGGTTCGGGCTGTGTTGTGCGGGTAGTTCCACCGTCGGGCGACCAATCGCTTGTGCCAGCCGATGACGGTCGCTGGGTTTGACGATAACCATGATCTTCTCGTGACGTCGATGGTCGGAGGCTCTGGCCAGCACGGTGAGCAAAGCGCGATCGGTTGGTGTGAGCCTCGGGCGGTCGACTTGTCGTTGGAGCACTCGGATCTGGTGGCGAAGAGCGAGGATCTCGGCGTCACGGTCATCACCGGACGCGATGAGCAGTCCGACACAGGCAAACGCGAGTCGGACCAGCCACGAGATCAGCGATAGCACCCGTCGCTGGGTAGAGAACGAAAACTACCTCCCACCAGGCGTGACGCGTTTTCGGCACCTACGGGGTGTGGTGGATGTCTTTCATCTTGAGGACGAGGTGGAGTGGGTCGGTGGGGGAGTGTTCGAATTCGGGAATGAGGTGAAGGTAGAAGTCTCGGGCGGTGTCGGTTTCGGCGTGCACGAGTAGCCCGCGGCATCCGATGGTGGTGCCGAGTTCTGCGGACCGCTTGATGGCGTCGGTGAGCAGGGCTGCGCCGAGGCCCTGGCGTTGGTGTGCGAGGTCGACGCCGAGTCGTGCGAGTAGGGCTACGGGTTGGGGGTATCGGCCTGCTCCCTTGCGCATCCGGGCGGGGGTGTTCTCGACGGTGATGTTGGCCATGGCCCAGGCGTAGTAGGCGACGACTTCGGGGGAGTCGATTTCGGTTACGACGAGGACCTTGGCTGTTCCGGTGGCGTTGGCTTGCCGGGCGTGGCGTTGCAGCCAGGCGGTTTGCTCGGCGGACCCGCATTCGAATCTGTCCAGAGCATTGCTGGCCTCGAGGAGCCGAGGCCGCCGGTATCGAGGCGTCATTCGTCAACGAACGGTGAGGGTCGATCTATGAGAGACCGCAGCCCTGTGATGTCGCGAGGCGCACGTTCGTTGATCTCGTTCCACACGTCGCGACCGTCATCGTCGAGAGCAAACTCGGTCCGATCGGCCAGAACTCGACGGGCCGCAATAGTCAGGTTGGTGATCACGAAGCTGGTGAGGTCGGTGCCCGATGCAGTGACGGCGCGATCGATCAGGGCGCGGTCTTCCGATGTCGTGCGTACTTCGATTCGTTCGCTGCGTGTGCGCCTTGCCTGAGTGGCCATTCGTTCCACCTCCTGCATGTACGGCCACTGTACGGACACGCAGGAGGTTGTCAACCCGACCTCATCCAACCAACTGGTCGGAAACTGTGAGCGGGCCTCTCCGCCGGAGCCATCTAGGTGCCCAGCCCAAGACCGAGCCTCTGGTCACAGCTCCATTCACTCCGGAGGCGATTTAGGCAGCCCCCTCGACGCGGAGCACCAGAAGGCTGTTGGCGCTCGAGTCGATCGCGATGACGAGCGCTTCGTCGATCACTCCGAGGAAACTGACGTTGCCTACGATGCCGAGTTCAGCGACTTCCTCGAGATCCGTCAGTTGCCACCCGCCGAGGTGGTTCCGGTATCCGAGCGTGGGGACGCCGCCGTAGCCCTCTTGCTGGAAGAGGTAGAAGGTGGTGCCCGCAAAGTTGATGGCGTCGGTGGCGGGATGATGCTCGACCGGCGAGGCCACCTCCTCCCATGTGCGGCCAGCGTCGAGGGAGATCCAGTTCGAGTCCCTGCCGGTGCCGACGACTGCAGTCTTGGTGGATTCAACCTCGGCAACACCATCGGGCAGTTCGAGTTCGGTCCACCCGATGCCGTCGCTGCTGCGGCTGACCGCCCATTGCGTCGAGACGAAGTCGGTGCCTATGTGCACGACCCCCGTTGGAACGAAGGCTTCGCTCCAGATGCCTTTGCCCAGGTCGTAGCGCCAGAACTCGTAGCCGGGCAGCTCGGGTTCAATCTCGCCTGTGAGGATGGCCAGATCGTCATCGGAGAGGTCGAGCTCCTCGAAGCTGAACGTGCGTACCTCGTCGCCAGTGTCGATCACGATTCCGTCGGCGGTCTCACCGATCCCTATCCATCCATCGCCCAATCGAGGGACCAGACAGTCCGAGTAGGAGAGGAACGGTTCGTAGCCTCGGTAGTCAACCAGCACCAGAAGCAACTCCCCGTCGGTTGACACCTCGACGGTTCTGTACCAGAGGCGCTCGGGGTGTTCCAGGTTGGCTTCCGCCACGGGTGCTTCGACGATAGACCATGTGTCGCCCAGATCGCTCGACACGGCTATCTGTGCCCCTTCTCCCTGGTAGGCACATGTCAGCCTGACCAGACCGGTGTTGGTGGCAACGACGGTCGAGCTGCCGACATCGAGTGCCGACGATCTGTCCAACGGCACCTCGGGCAGTGCCTGAAAGGTCTCGAGGTCGGTGCTGCGCCAGATGCCGCCAGACCTGGCAGCGAACACGGCGGTTCCATCTGCATCGATCGTGGCCTTTGAGAAGAGTGCCTCGGGGGGCCCGCTGGCTTCGGGCAGCTCGAGCACGATCCAGGTGAGGGTCAGCTCGGCTGCGGGTTCTGAAGTTGGGGCCGTCTCTGGAGCCACTGTGGTCGACGAGGAGGCGGCGGCCGTGGTGGTGGGCTCGACAGGTTCCGCGGCGGGGGAGCAGGCGGCGGTGAGAACGGGCAGCAACAGTGCAGGAACGGCCCACTTGTACCACCGACCGACATCGACATCGAGGCGCATGTCCTTCATGTCGGTCGCCATGGTGGCCCCAGAAGCAACTGGACCTCAGACCCCGCAGCCACCGCGGCGGTCGGCTGGCTACACACGGCCCACCAGCAGCTCCGATCCCGAAGAGATGACAAGCGCTCCGTCGATGACTCCGAGGAAACTCGCCCCGCCCTCTTCACGCCCCGAGATTTCCGAGATCTCGGTCAGCTGCCATTCGCCCAGATCATTTCTGTAGCCGAGTGCGGGTGCTCCGTAGCCTGCCAAATTGAATATGTAGAAGACGGTTCCGGCGTACTCGATTGCGTCGACGGCCGGCTGAAGCTCGACGGGCGACACGACTTCTTCCCACGTGCGGCCCGCGTCGAGCGAGATCCAGTTCGAATCGTCGCCGGTTCCAACGACTGCAGCCTTGTTCGCCCGCACCTGGGTTACGCCGTCGGGGGTGTCGATGTCGTACCACCGGAGTCCATGGCTGCTGCGCGCGACCTCCCAGGAGGTCGACACGAAGTCGGTGCCGACGAAGGTCACGCCTGGCGGAACGAAGGCCTCGGTCCAGGTGCCCTCATCGACGTCGTAGCGCCAGAACTCCTGGTCGGGTGCTTCGACTTCGATCTCGCCGTTGAGGATGGCCCGGTCGTCGTCGGAGACGTCGAGTTCGTCGACGGTGAACGTACGAACTTCCTCGCCCGTGTTGATCAGGAGGCCGTCGGAGTTGTGGCCGATGTACATCCAACCTTCGTGGAGCTCGGAAATGAGACAACGTGAGTAGGGAACGAAGTCGTCGGGTGTATACGCCACGGACACCAGCACGGAACTACCGTCTGTCGCCAGCTGCACCAGCCGTGGCCAGAGGCGATCCGGGTGCTCGAGATTGGCCTGTGGGATGGGAGTCTCGATGATCGACCACGTGTTACCGAGATCGTCGGAGATGGCGATCCGGGTAGGTTCTCCCTGGCGGTCGCATGCGCCCGAGATCTCGGCAGTCGCTGCAGCGACTGCGGTCGAGCCGTGCACATCGAACGCCCCGGGCTTGTCGAGTGGGATCTGCGACACCATTTCGAAGGTTTCGAGATCGGTGCTGCGCCAGACCTCACCCGACATGATCACGAAAGCCGCGTCCGAGTCGGCATCGCGTATGGGGCTCGGGTGAGGCGGCTCGAGCGGCGGGGTCCACTCGGGTACTTCGACCACGCTCCAGGTGAGGGTCAGCTCGGGCTCGGGCTCGGTCGTCGTGGGCAGAGCCGTCGTTGATGGCGTCTCTTCGTCGACCGTCTGGGCGGTTGACTCGCCAGTCGTTTCTGTTGCCTCGTCGGCGGAGGAGCAAGCCGACGAGAACATGGCCAACAGCAGAAGCGGAGCAATCCACCTGAGGCGTCGTCTGGGGTCGGTGCAGGGACGCATGCGTTTCCTGTCGCTCGCGGCGCCGAAGCCTAAAGCGGGAAGGTACGGGCGCGCAGGACACGAGCCCACCCCCGGATCCTGCCGGAGAGGCGGCGATGGGTCGCCTTCGCGTGGCTCTTCGCGCCTCGGCTTGTTAGCGAATGGCGGGCGGCCCCGTGGGTGCCAAATACGCGCCGGTGGCAATCATCGCTTTGGCTTGGGATGCGATGAACTCCGACTCGGACGGTACGGTGCGGTTCGGTGTGGGTTCGCTGCCTTCGTTGCGAAGGATGTTCCACGCTGTGGAGGCTGCGATGCGGTGGCTGAGTCACCGGAGTTCGCAGTTGATGCGGCGGTATCCCCGTGTCGGGTTCTCGGCGTCCAAGAGCAGTACGAGGCGTCGAAGCTCGGCCGGCCGACCTGTTCGTTTGGTCTAGTGGGGGCAGGTCCAACGGCGGGCAACCAGTCGGCGGTGCCGGCCGATCACGGGCGCTGGCCTCGCGATCACCAGCACCTCGTCGAGACGTCGTTGGCCGAAGGTCTTGGTCAGTGCGGCGAGCACGGCGCGATCGGCAGGTGTGAAACTCGCCTTGTTGGTCTGGCGATGGAGCAATCAGATCTGGTGGTGAATAGCGAGGATCTCGGCGTCACGGTCATCGCCTGAGACCAATACAGGCCGGCACGGGTGCGATGAGTAGTCGGCACCTATGCCCGGGATCTGAGAGAATCGCTCCGGGCACAGCCCAGGGTGCCGAACGCGTACGCGCTCGGGTGCACCGCTGGCATAGAAGGGAGAAAGCGTGAGCATTGAAGTGATTGGAGCAGGGTATGGACGAACTGGTACAAAGTCACTGAAGTTGGCACTAGAAGAATTGGGATATGGAGCTTGCTACCATATGGAGGAACTACTCACTCATCCTGAGGGTGTGACCCATTGGAAAGATGCGATGAACAACAACAGAGTAGAGTGGGACACTCTCTTCTCTGACTACCACTCCATCGTAGACTTTCCTGGCTGTTTGTACCACAAGGAATTGGCTGAATACTATCCCAAATCAAAGGTCATTCTCAGCTTGAGAGATGCTGAGAGCTGGTATGACAGCGTTTCATCAACGATCTACAGTTTCGACCCTGGAGTTGCTCTCAAGTTGAAGATGGTATGTTCAATGCCCTTTTCGGCCACTGCTAGAAACCTCTTCAAGACCATCATGCTGAACAATGAGTCAATCTGGAAGAGGCATTTTGCAGGACGGTTTGAAGAAAGAGAGTATGCTATTGAGCAATACCATGCTCACATAGATGACGTCAAGCGTAATATAGCGTCAGACAGGCTGCTCCTGCATCGCGCAGAAGACGGATGGGAACCGATCTGTGCATTCCTTGATAAGGAAGTCCCTTCATCTCCATATCCAAATGCCAATGCACAGGAGGATTTTCATGCCCACGCAAGAGATATTGTGCGTGAGGTCTTGTGGTGAGAGATGGAAGACATCCAGTGGTGTGCCGCCAGGACAGCCCGTTGTCGCAGGTCACGCGGCGTTCTTTCTACCGATTGGTTTGCCCGTCGCGTCGGTTGTTTCTGAGGATCGTGACGATCGCTGGGGGAGCGGTCGGCGGTTCCTGATGATGGTTCGGTCGAGGAGTTCGCGACGGATCGAGCCGATTCAGCGCTCGGCGAACGTGTTGGCCACCGGCGTACGCACGGGCGTCTTGAGGAACAGGTTGCGGGCTGACCGATCGCTCCAGGCACCGGTCGCGTTCGTTGTGTATGCGCCGGTACCCCCACGTCGGGTTCGCAGTTGCAAGCCGCACAATGAGGTGCCGCAGCTGGATAGCGGTCGGTGGTCTGCCATGACGGCGATGGGGAGGTTGAGTCCAGAGGCGGGTGATTCGCTTCCGGTGCCAACGCAACAGGGTTTCGGGTGTGACGATCCGACCTTGCCGGACTCGGCGGGGAGAGCGCGGCGATTGCGCCGAGAAGGGTCCGGTCGCCATCGACGACGGGCGGACCGTCGACGTGGCGACGGGGCACTTGGAGCTGGCGGCGGAACACGAGGAATCGGGATGGCGGCAGCAAGCCTGGTCAGCACCCACGCGCGGGTTTCCGAGCCCCACAGGACCGAGAGGTTCAGCGGCGCTACAACCGCTTCACGATCACATTTCCCACCGAATAGCCGGCGCCGAACGAGCAGATGATACCGAGATCGCCCGGTGCGAGATCGTCGTGATTCTGCGAGAAGGCGATGATCGAGCCGGCGGACGACGTGTTCGCGTATTCCTGTAGCACGTTGGGTTGCTCGACCGGCTCGGGTACCCGACCCATCACGCGCTTGCCGATGAAGTCGTTCATGCTCTTGTTCGCCTGATGGAGCCAGAGCCGCTTCAGGGCGGTGGGATCGAGGCCTTCTGCCTTGCAGTGTTCGATCACCAGGTTGGACACCATCGGCACGACCTGCTTGAAGACCTGGCGGCCGTTCTGCATGAACTGCATGTCTCGGCGGTCGTCTAGCCCGTCGGGGCGCGACCGGCGCAGGAAGCCGTTGTTGTTGCGAATGTTGTTGGAGAACTGTGTGAGGAGGCGGGTCGACAACACCTCGAACTGGTCCGCCGAGGTTGCGTTGTCTTTTGCTTCCAGGAGCACTGCGGTGGCTACGTCGCCGAAGATGAAATGGCAGTCGCGGTCGCGCCATTCAAGGTGGCCCGAGCAGATCTCGGGGTTGACGATCAGTACGCAGTCCGCTGTCCGTGAGCGAATCATGTCTGCGGCGGCCTGAATGCCGAACGTGGCCGATGAACAGGCCACGTTCATGTCGTAGGCGAACCCGTCGATTCCGAGCTCTTGTTGCACCTCGATAGCGATCGCCGGGTAGGCCCGCTCGTGATTGGAGGCAGCGCAGATCACGGCATCGATCTGGTCGGCCGTACGGCCGGCTTGGGCCATGGCCTTGCGAGCGGCGTCAGTGGCCATTTCGGCCATGATGCAGGGCTGGTCATCGGACCGCTGGGGCAGCAGTGGATGCATGACGTCGGGGTCGAGGACGCCGGTCTTGTCCACCACGTGACGACGCTCGATTCCCGAGGCCTTGAAGATGAAGTCTTCGTTGGAGTGAGGGATCGCCTCCCACTCGCCGCTCGCGATCTCGTCGGCGTGCAGCGTGTTCTGTTTGTCGGCGAAAGCGTTGAAGACCTCGACCAGTTCCTCATTGGTGACGACTTCGGGAGGGGTGAAGACCCCTGATCCGCTGATGACGACTGCCCGCATGTTCTCGACCATCGGGGAAGGCTAGATGGGATGGAAGCTCTGCGCTGAATCGCATCGCCGCGGTTCCGTGGCGCCCTTGTGGTGACCGGAAGCTCCGTCGTGAGGTGATGACCTTGATCTGGGTCTGTTGAATCGTGTGAATGAACTCCGACCACGGTGGGCCAGTCCGTTCAGGTGTGGGCCCTTGGCCCGCATTGGGCAGGATCGACCAGACCGTCGAGGCAGAAATCCGGAGGCCAAGCCGGTGCATCTCGCCAGTGATACGCCGGTATCCCCTGGATCGGGTTCTGCGAATCGACTCGCAGCACGAGCCGGCGAAGTTCAGCCCGTGTGGCGGGTCGTCCGGTGCGGGCTGTTCTGTGTGCGTAGGTCCAACGGCGTGCGACGAGACGTCGGTGCCAGCCGATCACCGTTGCGGGTTGCCGAGCGACATCAGCTTTCCGGGCCTTCGTCGGTCGAGCACCTTGGCCAGAACGGCGAGCACAGCACGAGCCGTCGGCACGAACTTCGGTTTGTTGACCTGGCGTTGGAGCACCCTGATCTCATGTCGAAGGGCGAGGATCTCGGCGTCACCGTCGTCACCGGAACGATGAGCACTCCGAGACGAGCAGGCAGCAGTCGGCTCAGCCGCAAGACCAGCGATAGCACCGGCCGCAAGGTAGTTGTCGAAAACCGCCTCCCACCAGGTGTGACGCACTCCCGGCAGGCTCAGGCCAAGACGTTCGGGCTCGTTGTGCGGGATCTCGTCGCTCGGTTCACCGTTCAGTTGCCGGAGTCCGGGATCACGTCGAATTTGACAGCGACGAAGTAGTAGCCGGCGAGCTTCGGCGTTCCGTCTTCGTCGACGACGACGTAGAGGCGCACACCCTCGTCTCGCCTGGTCGGGAAGCTCCAGGTCTCGCGGGCAGCGACGACCCATGGTCCGTCCCCGGTCACCAGCAGCTCGCTGGAGAGCTCGATATCTGTCATCTCCGGAGTCCTGGCCTCAGACACCAAGGTGCGGGCCTCCAATCCCACGGTGTAGGCGGGTTTGACGGTGTCGGGGAAGTAGATGTCCGAAGTCGATGAGAAGTCCTCAGTCAGGATTGATTGCAACAATTCATCGTCGTGCTCCTCGAAGCCCGTTTCGAAGTCCTCGATGACCTGGATGACATCATCGGGAATCCCGGTCACGTGATCGTTGTCGTTGTCGTTGTCGTCGTCGGCGACGGTGGTGGCGATCAACGCGGCTCCGAGGGTCAGTGCGAGGATGGCCAACACGGAGGCAACGATGCGCAAACGTCTGATCTGTGGGTTGTCGCGGCCAGCCTGCTCAGAGAATTGGGCCTGATCGGATTGATCGGTTGAAGTTGCCATGGCTACTCCATTCGCAGCGCCTGGCGGACTGACTCCAGCATCTGCTGTCGCGGTCATCGGGCGCCAGAGGCCAACGGCCAGAGTTGAGGCGGAGCCTCGCATGACTCCGGTACCAGTGATCAGCCCTCGATCGGTGCAGCGGAGGTCACTCGGTATTCCCGTCGTTGTCAGTCGCTGGAGGTGGTCCTGGTCGCCGAGCGCGGGGTGCCGCTGAAGCCCTCCTGGATGTCGCCAGACCTGGCAACGAACACGGTGGTGGCATCTGCATCGAGGGTAGCCCTGGCGAATCGTGCGTCAGGGGGCCCGCTGGTCTCGGGCAATTCAAGCACGCTCCAGGTGGGGGAGTGTTCGAATCCGGGGATGAAGTGGAGGTAGGAGTCTCGGGTGGTGTCGGTTTCGGCGTGGACGAGTAGGCCGCGGCAGCCGATGGTGGCCTCGGTGATGAACAGGTGGAATTCGACGACGGTTCGTCCTCAGATAGCGCTTCGAGCACTGGTCTGAGGTCGTGGCGGAGAAAGCCCTCGATTCGGTTGGGTGGGACTTGGGGCTCGACGTCATCGATGGTTGGGTCGCCGAGCTGGACCAGCCCAAGCGGGTGGACAGCAAGAAACCCCAGGTCATGCCCAGCTTTTGGGAGACCTGGGGTTTCAAAGTTCAGTGTGTCGAGGCTCCGTGGTACACCACATCCATGCGCCAGAGCGAGCGGGGTGGATCGAGGGCTGGTGTCGAACTGCAAGAGCATCGTTGCCGGTGCCGCAGCGGCCTCAACGTTCCCAGTCCTGTCGGCCAACCCCAAATCCCGGAGCGTCAGGTCACGAGGCGAACCGCCATTCGTACTCGACGGAGTACCGACCGCCGTGACCGTTGAAGTAGGCGAGACGCCGGCCCGACGACGGGTTGCCCCAGCGGCCGTTCGCGTAGTTCCAGCGTGCGCTCATCGACGGAGTGGTCACCCGAGCGGTGAAGGGTGGAAACACGTCGTCCTTCAGCGCCTTGATGAGCCACCCGGCGAACACGTCGACGATCCAAGCCGCGGCCTGACCCACGATGCGGGCGAGGGCGGGACCGATGTAGCTCTCGGCCAGCTTGGCGACGGCCTTGGCCACAGCCTCCTTGACCTTGTCGCGCACCTTCTTCCACACACCATCGAGCCACTTGCTGAAACCGCCATTGTCTTTCTCGGCGAGCAGCAGCGAGACGGAGTAGCTCTTGGGCCAGTTGTTGCCGTTCTCACGCATGTTGAACCACGTGAACTTGCGCACGTAGCGGCGCGAGCGGCCGTCCTTGAATCCAGAGCCCACGCGCTGTTCGCCAATCTTCTTGGTGTCGCCGTTCTCGTCGATCTCGATGCCGGCGATGGCGATCTCGTCGTTTCCCCAGAACTCCGGATTGGTCTCGTCGATGCACTTCACTCGGTGGAGCCAGAACTCCATCTTGTCGGTGACCGCATCGTCGAGCTGACCCGAGTCGCCCATGACGCCGTCGCCCCACGGGTCCTCGCCGAGCGACATGCCGAAGAGGTCCGCGAGGCGGTTCTCGTCGCCGATGTCGTCTGCGGCCGCGGCCACGTTCGACATGCGCACTGCGTCTTCGAGGTCGTCCACGGAGTCGATACCGTCGCCGAAGAGGCCCGCATCGCCGAGTCCGCCATTGCGCAGCAGGTACAGCGGCATGCGCACCGACGACTCGACGCCGAGCAGCTTCTGGTCGAGGTTCAGCTCCGCGAGACCGATGTCGAAGCTCTGCAGTCCCCCGGCGTTGAGGTGTTCGGCGAAGCTCCTCGTTCCAGCACGGCCGAACTCGGCCGCGCGAACGACCTCCGGAGTCGCCGCCCATCCCTCGGCCAGGTTCTGCAGCACCGGACGGTTTGCGCCTGGCAAGTCCTTGATGGCCCGCTTGAAGATCTCCTCGACCGACCCGGCTGCCACTCGGGCGTCGGGAGTCGCAGCGACTGCGGCGAATGACATCTTGGTAGCGCCGAGCACGTCTTCGGCGATCTTGCGGACCTCGCTGTTGTCCGGAGGCTCCACCCCCGTACCGTCCGTTGCCATCGGCCGGAACAGCTGTGGGGCCGCTCGGAACTGCGGCAGGTTGAGTGTGTTGATGGTGGGCATGGCCCCCTCCTCGTTGTTGATCACCCAGACAGAGCAACCTGGCCGTCGGGAAATACGCGACTGCTCAGGAATCTTCCGAATTGCCCGGTGCAACCACGCGCATGATCAGGTCGAACTCGCCGAACGTCTCGCCGTCGTCGCCCGTTTGGCGGACGACGGTGGTGATCCGGTCGCCGACTTGGGCCGTCGCGGGGACCCTGAGTCGAAGACCGACCCGGCCGGTCTCGCCGACACGGGTCTGATGGGTGAAACTGACAGTTCGGCCGGCGGCCAGGCGGACCGACGCGCCGGTCTCGTCCTCGACGACATCGCCGAGGCCCGGCAGACCACCGTTGCGGTGGACGAGGGGACCTCGGCGGGCCAACAGCGCCGCAGTGCCTCGCAAGAGCCCGCTGCCTTCCGGGAGCCTCAGCACGACCGGGAGCTCGTTTGGAGACTCGGGTTCGATGGCCACTCGCACCGGGTCGAGCAGGTACATCCCACCAGGGCGCCGGACCTCTTCGATCTCGATCTCCGGCACTCCCACCAGTCGCTCCAGCTCGACCCGGTCGCGGTGGCGCAGCTCGATCGCCGATGTCGTGAAACGTGGGTCTCGGTCCACGATGAACCGCAGCTGCTTCGATTCGGCAAACCCGACGCTGTCCAGATGGATCGAGTAGTCCATGACCTGGTCGGGCACGACATCGACGATGTCGGTGTTGCGTTGCTTCAGCTTTCCGCCCGACTGTGACGTCGATGCTGTCGCCGCACCGACGTGGTCGCAAGGCGAATACACCTCGGCGAGGATGCAGCCATGACGTCGCGTCGATCCGGTGGGAACTGCCGGGATCAGCTCCGAAGGCCAACGCGCGCTCACCACGACCTCGGCGCCTGGCACGAGATCGAACGCGCACGCCGAGGCGATGCTGTCGTCGCGAAAGTCGGTCGGGAAGACCGGTATCAAGAACGGGCTCTTGAACGCGAACGACACGGTGGCAGCACGAGCGATGCCCGGACCGCCGTTGCGCAAACGGGCGTAGAAGAAGTTGTCCTGGCCGGCCTCGACCTGTTCCCACCCACGTACCGAGGCGTCGTCCTGCTGCGACCACAGCTCGACGATCTTCACATCGCTCCCCGGCATGCACTGGAGGATCCCGCGCTCGTGGAACGCGTCGAGCATGTGCCTGGCCCCGACGCCACGATGGGCGCGAATCGAGCAGTTCTGCAGCATGAGCGCCTCGGCGCCCTCGGCCATCGTCGCCGATGCGGTCAGTCGATGGTGGCTGCGAATCAGCGATCCGAGCACCTCGTTGGCGGCGGACTCACGCTTGGCCTGCGTGGTCGCCGAGCCACCGAGCCGCAGGTAGATCTGCCACAGAGCACCAGACCAGATCTGGCCGTTTTCGTGGTGCTCGCCGAGCCCGGTGAGCCAGTCCTCCTGGTACCGACGGGTTCCGTCGACCCGGCGCAGCCCGCCGTTCTGGGAGAACGCCCAGTCCTCGAACACCTCGCGCTGGAACCCACCTCCACGCTCGGCGAACAGCAGGCACGCCAGGATGTCACCGAAGCCCTCCCCCATTGCCCGGGCCTCCTTGCGTCCCGTGGTCGGAGCGGTGATACCCCAGTTCGGAACCTGGTCCAGCTGGATGGCATGGCCATACTCGTGTGCGACCACGTCACCGTCCGCAGCCCGGTTGGGTCCGCAATCGCCCGAGTCGCCGAAGTGCAGCGCCTTGTCGATGGTGCTGTAGAACGCTCCGCGTTTTGTGCCGTCGGCGACGTCGGCGTCGATGCGATGAGGGTGTGCGGCGTTGATGCCGAGTTCGTCGCGCAGGTAGCGCTGGATCGAGTCCACGTGGAAGTAGACGTTGACGGCATCGAACTGGGGGTCGGCCGACGAGAACTCGAAGGTGTAGGGCGTCGGCTGAGACGGTGGCAGGTCGTCGGGCTCCGCCAGGTTGACGATGCGGCAGTACGGCCCATCCAGCACGGCCTTACCGTCGACGATGTCGAGATCTCGAAGTGTTCGAGTGACGCGCTCGCCGTCGACAGTGGTGATGGTCGATGGCGTGAACCCGCACGTGCCCAGGGCATCAGGGGCTCGTAGCGACGGATCGTTGGCGGTCACCACCGGATTCGGATCGAACACCGCTCCGGTGCCTTCGACATCGACGATGAGGTCCGTCGTCTGCAGCACCTCACCGGTGGCAGCATCGACGAAGACTTCCCAGTCCACCGGTTCAGCCGAAGCCAGCAGCACACGCCAGGTCAGGATCAGCCGACCGTCTCGCCGGAACATCACCTCGCTGGGCTGAGGCGGCGCCATGCGAAGTGGCGGCTCGCCGACCGACTTGTGCGCGACCCGGCGGGCGTCGGTTGCGCTCAGGGCCGCTTCCCGCGTATCTGCTCGAGCGCCTGGGAGTCGACCGCCGTCGTCGAGCTGGACCGACGTGATGGCATCGTCTTCGACCACTACCACGTGCTCGCCACCCCACACTGGCACTCCGCCGACGGTCGAGTCGAACCGCAGCACGGTTGTCCCGTCCCCCAGGTCGACGCACTCGTTGCAGTGCACATCTTCACCGTCGGACAGGTGCAGTTCCGCCGCGTGATCGGACAGCCACGATGCCACCTGATCCGTCAGGCGCTCGCTTCGTCGAACCACGCGCCGCTCGCTCGCTCCGGCAGCGTCGCCCACATCCGCGACATCCTCCCGGTCATCGTCGTCCTCGCGCTCCACGGGCGGTAGCCGCAACCGACCCGAGAAGCCCCGCGGGTGGCCTCCGCCCCATCGCAGCGACTGCCCATCGAGTCGTTCGTGCCCCCGCTCGCCTGCGTTGTTCTGTTCCTCGTTCACGATGAACCTCCTCGGTCGCCAGAGCAGAGTCCGGGGCGGTCTGATACGAAGTTGACAAGAAACATTTACGGGGGTCGTATCAACGAGCGTCCGGCGCGCTCTGTTGGGGCGACTCTCACACGGAGGCGGAACATGCCAGCCAACCAATCACTCATCAGCGACGACGGTCTGACGATCGACGAGGTCTACGGCGACTTGCAGGGCCTTGAGGATGACCTGAAGGGCCAGGCCGAGCAGCTCAACGAATGGCTCGCCTCGTCGGATGCCGACGGGCAGTCGGCCAAGACGGTGCGCGACTACCTCGAGAGCACCGGGCACACATCGAGTCTGTTGGAGGTCGACCTCGAGAACGCGACGTACGACGGAGCGGCCGGGGACTTCGCGCTGGAGCTGGTGATCGACAAGCTCGATGCCGAATTCGGTCGCGTGTTGAGGGATGCCTGTGACGCCGTCGGCATCACCGAGTTCCCACGCCTCGAACGAGCAACTATCGGCGATGTGGTTGTGGGACGGGTGCGGTTCTCGAATCGGCAGATAACCAGCGTCGAGCAGGGTCGCGATCTGGTGGAGATGCTGCGCAAGGCGGGACGGGAGCGCTCGGTCGAGACGTTGCACCACCTCGCCTTCGATCCAGGCAAGATCAGCTTCAAACCAGGCAAGATCAGCTTCAAACCAGGCAAGATCAGTTTCAAGCCCAGCCTGGTCCACACGAGAGGGCTGGGCTTCAAGCCTGGGAAGATCAGCTTCAAGCCCGCGGTCATCCTTCCCCAGCCTGCGGAGTGCAACACCGACGACCTCAACAAGATCCTGCAGCGACGGTGGCGCGCCGCCATGGGAGCCGACTCTGGCCAACAGGACGTCACGGTCGCAGTGCTCGACACGGGAATCAACCGGCACGTGCTCGAGTCGCATCCGCTGTTTGCTGGCCAGAGCGTTGAGGACGAGCTCGGCGCAACTCCCGATCTGGACCTGGAGCCCGACGGGTCGACGGTCGACGAGTATTTCGGCCACGGTGGTCTGGTCGCAGGCATCGTCGCCCAGATGGCACCGCTGGCCCGCATCAACCACGAAGCCATCCGCAACGTGGCTGGCTTCTCAGACTCGTTCGAGGTGGCTCGCGATCTTCCCGATATCGCCGACTCGCGGATCGTCGTGTTCTCGTTCGCGACCTCGGCAGCGTCCGCAGACGACGTCCCGGTCCTTCGGCGCATCGTTCGTCATCTGATGGAGAACGACGTACTGGTGGTGTGCGCCAACGGGAGCGAGTCCGACCTCGCCGAGGACGGCCACCGCCTGTATCCGGCAGATTTCACCCGTGGCGACATCTTCGGCAGCGACGATCCGGGCACTGGTTGTCTGGTGTCTGTCGATGCGGTCGATCGACACGGCACGTTGGCACCCGGGACTCGCCGCAACGCCGACGTGAGCGAACCGGCCGTTGGTGTGTTGAGCGCGTTCCCCCATGGCCACTACCGCTTCGGAGGCGCTGGCCCCATCCTGCCGTTCTGTGGATGGGCACGCGTGACGGGCACGTCGTTCGCTGCGCCTCGGTTCGCCGGCAAGATCGCCACGCAGTACATCGACAGCGACGGAACGATGTCGCCCGCTGCGATCGCGCGGGCTGAGTCCAACAACGCTGCGTCCTGAGGCTGCCCGGCAACGACGACAGTGCCACAATGACCACGTGGACCAGTGGAGCACGATCGCCGACATGGTCGAGGCTGCGCGACAGGGCGACGCCACCGCATGGGCACGGCTGGTCGACGAGTTCGCCCCGATGGTGCTGGCGGTGGCGCGACGTCATCGACTGTCGCAGGCCGACGTCGACGATGTGTTCCAGGTGGTCTGGATCCGCCTGGTCGAGAACCTCGACAGGATTCGCGAACCAGCCCGTCTGGCCGGCTGGCTGTCGATCACGACCCGACGCGAAGCCCTACGCGTTGCTGCGCGTCCCACCGTCACGGAGTTCACCGACCTCGTGGGCGACGACTCTGCCGAGGAGGCCGTGATGCACGACCTCGACCACGCGGAGGTGCTGACGGCGCTCAAGCGCCTCGATCAGCGATGTCGCGATCTGCTCGACGCGATCATCGTTCGGGAGCTCAGCTACGACGCCATCTCGACCCAGATGCAGATGCCCGTCGGTTCGATCGGCCCCACGAGGCAACGTTGCCTCGAACGGCTGCGACAATCGATGGTAACGGCATGAGTACCTCAGATGACGGCACGGTTCCTGAGGGTGATCCGGCGCTCGAGGTAGCGATCCGCGACGTCTCCGAGCCCGTTCCCGATCGGCTCCGAGCAATGGCGGTCGGCGCGTTCGTGTGGGGTTCCATCGATGCCGAACTTGCCGACCTCGTCGAGACGCAGCCGGTTCGCTCCAACGTCGCTGCGTCACGGTTCCAGTCACAAGCGGTGTTCATCGACGTTGAGCTCGGCCCTGTGGTCGACGCCCGGCGCGACGTTTCCATCGTGCTTGACGGCGACGACGTTGGCGCTGCTCTGGCCCTGGTGACGTCCGCTGGCGAGCGGCTCGACCTCGACGTCACCGACGGAACTGCCTCGGCGAGCGTTCCTGCGATGGGT
>JAAETH010000557.1 GCA_024228575.1 Actinomycetes bacterium | reverse complement strand
GACGCCGCCTCGGCAACCTGTTCGGGGTGTTGAGCGATGGCGCGCCACACGTTGACGATCAGCCCGTCAGCGTCGTTCACGGTTTCCGACGAGTAGGGACGGTTGGCGGGGTGGGGTCGTTCGAGGAGCACGGCGAGCGACCCGGCGAACGGTTCCACATAGTGGGGGCAGTCGCCGAGCAGGTTCCACACCAGCTCGGCGGCCTTTCGTTTCCCACCGAAGTACGGCATCGGTGCTTTCGATAGCGATTCGTCGCGTAGCGTCATTCGGCCTCGGTTTCTTCGACGTGGGTGTATGAGCGGCGTGCCACGATCGCATAAATCGTTTTGGTGTGCACCTCGTACATGCGGGCGAGGTCCACTACGCGGGTGCCGCCGTCGTATTTGGCGCGTATGGCCCGTATCTGACGGTCGGAGAAATGGCCGCCTCCCCTGTTCGGTGCGCCCTTGAACCGTTTCTGTCGTTGGCGTGACGTTTCTCCTCCCCAGATGCCGTGTTCGCGGCCGGCCCGGGGGGTGTCCGCGCATTGGGCGGCGACGGGGCACACGTCGCAGTAGCTGCGTGCCGAAACGGTGGATTGTGTGCCCCGGTCGGGGAAGAACAGTTTGATGTGTTCGCCGACTTGGGCGGCCGTCCATTCGGCGGGTGGGCGGCAGGCGGCCTGGCGGTGCCATTCGGGTGGGGTGAGTAGGTGGATGATCCAGTCGTGGTTGTCGCCGTCTGGGTGTTGTCGTGGCCGGCTGCGACCATCACGAAAATTGGTCATCGGTCGGCTCCGTGGTTGGTGTGGGTTTCGAATTGGTGGCATCGGGTGCACCATCGGATACGGCGACTGTGGCTGGTTTGTGGCCGCCACAGGTGACCGAATATGCGGCAGGCGAACCGTGCGGCCCTGTCGGCGACGGTCATTGGACGGCTCCGAGGATGTGGTGGGCGAGTAGCGGCGGGATGGCGTTGCCGATTTGGCGGAATTGGGCGGTGCGTGTGCCCTGCCAGGGGTGGCAGGTGGGGAATGTTTGTAGTGCGGCGGCTTCCCACGGTTCGACCCGGATGGTGCCGTCGGGGAATTGTCGTTCGCCTCCTGCCCGGTCGCGGTGGCCTGGCGGTGCCACGCGCGGGTCGCATTGGATTGTGGTAGCGGGCCTGTTGAGCACCCACGAGCGGGCTTTCTCTGTGACGGTCTGTGCGGGGCCGGCCGTCGGAAACCAGTCGCGTTCGCGGTACCCGTCGCACGAGTCGCCGCGGTCATCCCTGCGGGGAAACCCGACACGGCCGGCCCAGCCGAGAGCGTCGGCCATCGACACCCACGGCAACAGGTCGCCACCGAACAGGTCGCCACTCTTGATGGCGGTCGGGTTGGTGTGGGTCGGTTCGGGCGGTTCGACACGGCGGGTGCGGTGTGCGATCAGGATTGCCCGACGTCGTGTTTGTGGTACCCCGTAGTCGGCGGCGTTGAGGACACCGGTCCACGCTGTTCGCCATCCGGCCTGTTTGAGCCCGTGGGCGAGAGCCTGCCAGACGGGCAGCACTGCCGGTACCTGTTCGAGGGTCACCCACTGGTCGGCGTGGTGCGCCCACCGTGCTGTTTGTACGATCAGCCCGGATGTCGAGTCGTTCCATCCGTCGTCGGGTTCGGTAGCGAGCCGGGCGGGGTCTGCGACGGTGCGTTGTAGCCGTCCGATGTCGGCGAGCCCTTCCCGGTTGCCGGCAGCGGAGAACGCGGGGCATGGCGGCGACGCGATCAGCCCGTCGGATGGTCGGGGCGGGTAGCCGTGCAGGTCGGCTCGGATTGTGGGGAGTTGGGCGGCGTGTCGTGTGGCGATCGCTGCGGCGTCTAGTTCGATGCCGACCGGGTCGATGTCGAGCTCGCGGGCGGCGAGGTCCCAGCCTCCGGCACCTGCGAACAGGTCAACAACGCCGGTCATGACGGCGGGTTTTCTCGGGTCCAGATCCGGTCGAGTGCTGCCGATTCGGTGGCGGACAGCCGGGGGTGGTCGGGGTGGGTGGATTCCCACCGTCCGTCGGGTCGGCGTGTGTAGGTCCACGGGTACGGTCCGAGAGTTTCGGTGACGGTCGCACCGACCGGCGGCACATCAGCCATTGTTGGCTCCTTCGATTAGCAGCCAGTGGCGGCACCCGTCGGCGTCAAGGATCTCGCGTAGCACGTCAGTGCCGTCGATCTCCCACGTTGTCGCGGTGTGCGGCGGTAGGTGAGGGTCGAGCACTTCACCGGCGACGTAGTTTGTGAGCGACGATGACACCCTCATCTCGTCGGAGTAGTAGGCGAAGAGCACGTCACGCTGGTAGCAGAAGATCCGGCGGTCACTCATTGTTGGCTCCTTCGTCCCACGGGTATGCGTCGTTGAACCTGTCGAGCGCGGCAGCGAGCGGCACGTATGTCGTCTGGTCGTAGTCGGCGATGTGGCTGCGTAGTGTGCGCATCGCCCCACTCACCGACCGCATCCGCTCGTTGGCGGTTTCGAGTTCGGCGATGCGGGCTGCGGCTTCCCCCGGTAAAGGGTTCGCCAACATGGGGACCCCCAGAGCCTCCATCTTCCCCTTAGCCGAATCCAAGTCGGCCTGCCACTCCCATAGCTGGTTCTTCATGTCATCGGTCATTGTTGGTTCCTAGGTCGTGTGTTGCTGTCCCTGCGGGTGCTGCCCAGATGCCGCGCATCATTTCGGGTCTGACGTGAGCCCGCAGACTGTCGAGCTGAGCGCGCAACCGCTCGTTGTCGGTTTCGAGTTCGCG
>JAAETH010000556.1 GCA_024228575.1 Actinomycetes bacterium | reverse complement strand
TCCACGCTGCGATTGCCTCGGGCAGATTGCCGGCGGGGACTTTGGCTGCCAGCTCGAGTAGCTCAGTCTCGTTGTCGGCGGTGAGGTAGCGGGTCAGGACCTGGATCTTTGTGTAGCTGAGTTTGCCTTGTGCGAATGCATCCGCGGATGCGCGAAATGTGCTGAGAGCGCGGCCGATCCGTATCCACTCACGCACAGTGGCAGCGCGGATGTTGAGGCGTTCGGAGAGCCAGTGAGCGGCTGAGGGGGCGCCTTGAGCGACCCAGACCGGCCCGTCCGCGAATCGGACGGCACCGAGGCACAGGTCGTAGTGGCCGCGCGAGAGCTTGTGGCCGAGTTCGACGAGGCCCTCAGCTTGTTGGGTTTGGGTGCTGAGTTCGTCGATTGTGTCGATCATCTGTTCGTTCCCTGGTCCGCATCCATTGGCGTCTTTTGGCGTATGCCAAAAGTGTACTGAGGGGGTGGGACAGTCATAAGACGGTCCGAAATGGCTCTCTAGGTGCTCGCCAAGCCACGCACTGTGTGATCCATCCATCCGCGAATGCACGACCAAGGGATGCCCGCAGACCGACCGCAGGGGTCGGGTTCCCGTTCGCCGCATAGGCTGATTCGGATGGATGTCTACGAAGCGCTGTACACGACCAGGGCCATGCGACGGGTCAAGACCGACCCGATTCCGATGGAGGTTCAGGCCAAGATCCTCGATGCGGCAATCAGGGCGCCGTCTGGCGGCAACACCCAGAACTGGCGCTTCATGCTCGTCGATGACCCCGACATCCGATCCGCCCTCGGGCCGCTCTACCGCGATTGCATCGACCACCTGTGGGACACCGTCTACAAGGAGCGGATCGAGGCGGCTGGGGCCGACCCCGACACACCCGAGAACAAGGCGACCAGCGCCATGATCCGCTCGGTCGAACACGCAGCGGAGAACTTCGCCGAGTATCCCTTGTTCCTATTCGCGTTCCAGCACGGAGACGGCAGTGGAGGGTCGATCTTTCCCTCGATCTGGAGCGCGATGCTGGCGGCGAGGGCCGAAGGAGTCGGTTCATCCTTGACCACCGTGCTGAGGTACAAGGGCGATGTCGTGCCAGAGCTGCTGGGTGTTCCCGTCGCCAAGGGTTGGATGATGTCGGCCTGCGTCCCGATGGGATACCCGACAGGCAGATGGGGTGTCGCGGAGCGGATCCCGGCCCACCATGTCGCCTATCGGAACACCTGGGGCACTCCCATCGGGTTCGAGGTGAACAAACCTCTCTGGAGCTGAAGCAACGCCGCGCGAAGTTGTACGGACAACTTCATGTTGGTCGTATCCTCGACAGCGTGAACAATCGACAACTTGAAGTCTTTGCCGACATCTCTTGCCCCTTCACCCATGTTGGCTTGAAGAAGGTCGTGGGCGAACTCGACCACCTCGAACACGAAGTCGACGTGGTCGTTCGCGCCTGGCCGCTCGAGTGGGTCAATGGCGAGGTGTTCCCACCAGACGTCATGCGGGTCAAGGTCGACGCCATCGGCGGGCATCTCGGTGCCGAGTACTTCGCCGGTTTCGACGAGCAGACCTGGCCGAACACGACGCTTGGTGCCCTGAACCTTGCCGCCAAGGCATACGAAGTCGGCATCACAAAGGGTTTGGCGGTCAGCCTCGCCCTGCGCGAAGCGGTGTTCGAACAGGGCCTCGACATCGGGCGGCCAGAGGTGCTCGCAGAGATCGCCTCCGAGTTTGCTCTCGAAGCACCGTCGAGCGAGGCATCGGCTGCGGTCACCGCCGACTACGAGGAAGGCCAGCGCAGGAGCGTCAAGGGCTCGCCCGAGTTCTGGATCGATGGTCAGGCATTCTTCTGTCCGTCGCTGACCATCGGCCACGACGACGACGGCCTCACCGCCGAGTTCGACCCCAGCGGCATCGACACGCTGCTGTCGGCCCTTCGTTGACGATTCAGGTGATGGCGTAGGCCAGCAGGCGTTCGTACAG
>JAAETH010000555.1 GCA_024228575.1 Actinomycetes bacterium | reverse complement strand
TCGAGATCCGACGGTGGGGCGTCTCCCGAAGAGGTTGCAGAAAAGGTCATCGAGTCGCTGAACGGCGAGGACTTCGTTGCGCTGGCAGAACTGGTGGCTCCCGCCGAAAGGCGCACGCTCGTCGAACCGGCCATCGATGTCGCCGCCGAACTCAGTCGTGTCGGTGTCCTGTCAGAAGATCTCGATCTGGGTGCGCTGTCTGGCCTCGACATCGAGATCTCCGAGGTCGAATACGAGGTCGGACTCATCGCCGGCGCCGACGATCTCCGCATACTGAGTTTTGTTGGTGGAACCATAGATGTGACCGTGGACGGCGCCTCGTTGCCCGTGGGCGATGTCATCACCGGACGGTTCGGCAACGAGATCGCTGAGGAATCGACGAGCGAGTCGAACCCGATCGGCGATGCCGAAGTTGTGCTCGTGGAGATCGACGGCCGCTGGTACATGTCGCTCTGGCACACGATTGCCGAGCAGATGGCCGCAGGTCTGCCGGTGCCGGCTGCATCGGTTTCGCCGCCAGCGGTCGGCGCAGGCTCGCCAGAGGGAGCGGTAGAGGGACTGATCACATCTGCCGTAGACCTCGACCTCGCCGCCTTGATAGGTCACCTCGATCCCGGCGAAGCTGCTGCTCTATATCGCTACTCGCCGTTGTTCCTAGACGACGCCCAGTCCGAGATCGACTCGATGCTGCGCCAGGTCGGCGTCGGGGGACTCACTTGGGACGTATACGGCATCGAGTCAGAAGCCCAGACCGACGGCGACGACGGGGTCGTGATGATCCGGGGCTTCACGGCAGAACTCACGGCGCCGGAAATCTCGGTTCGGGTCGTCTACTCACCCGAGTCGATCTCGATCACCTTCTCCGGCGGTGCCCTCACCCTGGAAGCCCAGATCACCTTCGACGGCAACACCGTGTCGGTCGATGCCGAGTTCGATGACGGCTGGGACGCCATCGAAGCCCACGTGACCCTCACCGTGCTCGAAAACGGCGATCTCGAACTGACCGGCACCCTCAACGGAGAATCGGTCGACGCGTCGCTCGGCTTCGACACCGAGTGTATGCAGTACACCCTGCGGATGGCCGACACGGAAGATATCGGTTGCCTGGAAGATCTCTTGTGGCAGATGGGCATTCCCTTCGATTTCGATCAGCTCGATGTCTCCGCACAGGTCACCGAGCAGATGACCGATTTCGAGCTGCCCGGGATTCCGGTAGCGGTACATCGAACCGACGGTGTGTGGTTCGTGTCGCCGACAGCGACGGTCACCAACGCCTTGCTCGGCTGGCTGCAAGGGCTCGAGAGCGAGGATGTCGAGGGTCTTCTCGGCCTCTTCGATGGCAACCTCGGATCCTCGATGCTCGACCAGATGTAGTCCAGCCCCGCTCGTGCAGGACACACCGGGGCATCCCGAGATCAGAACCTGGGCGGTTGTGGCCGTTGGCCTTTCCGCGGTTGCGAGCCTCGCGTTCCCGTGGCACTCGCTGCTGGGGAAGTCCCGGTCGACGGTCGAGCTGATGGGGTCAGCGTCGGCACTCGACGTCTTGAGTGGGTTTGACAAGGCGGCGGTGATCGCTGCCTGGCTGGCGGTTCCCTTGCTCACCGCAGTGGCCCTTCTCGCTGCGGCCGCCCGGCGTTCGGTGGTGGTCGGGCTCGCCATGCTCCCTCTGGGGCCCTTGATGGTCGGTGCCGTTGCCCTCGTCTCGGTGCGGGTTCCAGGCGATGTTGTTTGGGGGGCCTGGACGGCCATGGCCATCGGGTTGGCAGCGACGACGTCCGCAAGTTGGTTGGTCCGGTCCGGACTCAGAAGATCTGCCGGTCGCGTCTGATCTGCTCCCCGGGCTGTTACGGTTCCAACCCATGCTCACCTGGATCATCGGCACTCTTCACGTCCTGTCTGCCATCACAATGGTCGGTCTCGTGCTGCTGCATTCGGGCAAGGGTGGGGGTGTTTCCGACATGTTCGGCGGCGGGGCATCGGCCACCGCTGCCGGTTCCACCGTCGCCGAGAAGAACCTCGACCGCATCACCATCGTCGCCGCTACGACGTTTGGTTTCACGACCCTCAGCCTCGGCCTGATCCTCGCCTAACGATTCGAGCGTGGACCAGCGCGCCGACCGCTCCCTTCGCGACGACATCGGCCGGTCGTCCGGGACCTCTGCCTACCCCTTGTTCTCTGCACTCACCGGGCCGTTCACACCCCGCCTCCGATCCGGTCGTTGGTATTGGGCTGCACCTCCTGCACAGGAGTAGGGCCGACCAGGGCCTCGACACCGGCTGAGCTAGACCTCGACCAGCCTGCCGTTGTTGTGGGCGCTGACAAGGGCGGCATCGATGAGGTGTTGAACCCGGGCTCCCGACGCGAAGTCGGGCTGGCAGAGTTCTCGGTTTGCGACCGCCGTGGCCCATTCGCGCGCCATGGACTCGGTGTTGCGAAAGATGTCCTTGTAGGTGTGCCCGACCGTGTCCGTGCGGACACCGTCTGGCGTCTCGAGGTCGACGAGTTCGCCGGGAGAGGTCGCATCGCCATCGACGAGGCGGACCTCCTGCACGGTGTTCCAATCGTTCAGTGCGGTCAGGCGCCCGGTCGAACCATGCACGTCGAGTTCGTGTATCTGGCCCATGGGTGTGGCCGCCCACGACATGGCACAGGCCTGGATGTGGCCGAGCGAGCCATTCTCGAACCGGCAGGTGAGCAATGCCGAGTCCTCGGCGTCGGTGTGGGCCAGGTCGGGGGATCGATGGGTTGCGACGAGCGCGGCGATCTCGACCATCGGTCCGTTGAGCCACTCCGCGACATGCAAGAAGTGTGAACCGAGGTCGGCGATGACACCGGCTCCCGGCACCGACGGATCGTATCGCCACTCGTCTGCCCGATTTCGGGCCGAGTCGCTGAGGTAGCGCAACGTGAAGTGGTGGATATCGCCGATGGCAGCCCTGTCGAGCACTCGTTTGGCGGTGGCGAACACCGGCATCCAGCGGTAGGTGAATGGAACCATGGTGGCGGTGCCGGCGTCGGATGCAGCCGACGCCATCTCGCTAGCGAGTGCGGCGTCGATCGCCAGCGGCTTCTCGCACAACACGCCGAGTCCGCGCTCGAGAGCGGCCAGGGCGATCGGATGGTGCAGGTCGTTGGGGGTGGCGATGATCACGGCATCGATGTCGTCGGACTCGAGCATCTCGGTCCAGTCGGTGAAGCGCCTTGGCACCGACCATTTGTCGGCCAGAGACTCGACCCGATCGTTGTTCCGGCTGCACAACCCGACCACATCGCTGTTCTCGTGCGACGCGAGAGCGGGTAGGTACATGGCTTCGGCCCACCAACTCGTGCCCACAATTCCGATCGATGCGCGGGTCATCGCGCAGGCCCCGTGGTCGAGCGAACGACCAGCGTCGGAGCGATGACCTCGTGGGTTCCCGCCTCGCCGCCCGATTCGATTCGATCTGTCAACATCTTGACTGCGAGTCCTCCCATCAGCTCGCGCGGCTGATTGACGGTGGTAAGTGCGATGTGGCCCAGTGCTGCGAGTGCTGTGTTGTCGTAGCCGACCAACGAGATGTCTTCGGGGAGGCTCAACCCGAGCTGTTCGAGGCGATGGAGTGCTCCGGTGGCCGACAGGTCGTTGGCAACGAAGATGGCGCTCGGGGGTGAGTCGTGGCCGATCAAGCGGTCTATGGCCGCTGCGCCCGATGATTCGGTGAAGTCGCCTGGCACGATGCGCACCGAGCGGTCCAGCCCGTGAGCCTTCATCGCCTGGACGTAGCCGGCTCGACGCCCTGCGGCGCCGGCACCGACACCGCCGTCGACATGTGCGATTTCTGTGTGCCCGAGCGATACGAGGTGGTCGATGGCGAGTTGGGCACCAACGGCATCGTCGTTCGTCACCATGTCGGCGGTTCGCATCGGAATCTCTCGGGCGATCAGGACCAGCCGCGTCTCGTCCCCGATGTTCTCGATCTGTGAATCGCTGAGAACCGGGCCCGCCATGATGAGGCCATCCACCCGATATTCGAGGAAGGTGGCGGCAGCTCCACTCTCGCCCTCGGCGGTACCGAAGCCCGAGTTGATCACGACCCTGTACCCGGCATCGACAGCCGCATTGTGTACGCCGTCGGCGAGCTCGGCGAAAAAGGGGTTGTGCAGGTCGTTCAGCACGAGGCCGATTGTCATGGTGCGCTGGGATGCAAGGCTGCGTGCCATCAGGTTCGGCCGGTAGCCGATCTGGCCTGCTGCCTTCAATACTGCCTCGCGCGACTTCTCGCTGACCTTTGGTGAATCGCGCATGACGAGTGAGACCAGGGCACGCGATACTCCGGCGCGCTCGGCGACATCTTCCATGGTGGGGGACCGGTCGGCGTTCCTGGTCGGTGGCCGGCGGCTCTGTTGGTTGCTCAAGAGGGCTGTTTCTCCGACACAATCGCGATTTGTTTGTAGTTCGCCTTGACAGCGGGCTTGAGAACGACAACTGTTTGGAGCGCTCCAACAAAGTAGAGCGCTCCAAACGCTTTGGCAAATGCCCTTCGCTGGCGCCGAGCGGAGGACCGTGTTGTTGGTTGGTGCCGAGTCCAAGGGACCGGGGGAGGACAGCGAAGTGGGGAAGGACAGCTACGTGGCATTGCTCGATCGCACTAGTGCTGCCCCGATCTCCTGGGGTGTCTGCGAAGTTCCCGGTTGGGGTCTCGAGTTGCCCGCCGAGCGTGTTCTCTCCGAGATGGCCACCGCCGGGTTCACGGCGACCGAGCTCGGGTCCGCCGGATACCTACCTTCCGATCCGATCGAATTGAGTTCCCTCCTGGAGCGGCACGGACTCACCCTCAGTGGTGCGTTCGTGCCGCTCGCCCTCCACTCCCGATCGGGGCTTGCTCAAACCCAGGCCCAGGCGCGCGCCGCAGCCGAACTCCTCGCCGCTGCCGGGGGTCGTCACTTCATCACCTGCATCGTCAGCGATCCCGAATCCTGGGAGCGTCCCGAGCTGACCGACGACAACTGGGCCGCCATCGCCGAGGGCCTCCGATGGGTCGACGAGTTGTGTGCGAACCTCGGGCTCGTCCAGGTGCTGCACGCCCATGTCGACTCCCTCATCGAAACCGCTGCCGAGATCCAGTGGGTGGTGGACAACACCGATGTTGCGTTCGTTCTCGAGACGGGTCACTTCACAATCGGTGGGTACGACCCCGTCGAGTTCGTCGAGCTCCACGCCGACCGTGTCGGACTGGTGCACATCAAGGATGTCTCGCTCCAGGTTGCCGCTCGCTTGAACGCAGGCGAGGTGTCTCTGATGGAGGCGGTCCAACAGGGACTGTTCCCACCGCTGGGACTGGGTGACCTCGGGCCCGACAAGACAATTCGTTCTCTCGAGGAGACCGGCTACAGCGGCTGGTACGTCCTCGAACAAGATGTGGCCATCACGGGTGGGGAACCTCCCGCCGGCGATGGACCGCTGCTCGGAGTTCTCACGAGCATCGAGTATCTCCGATCGGTCGAGTCTGAGCTCGCCGGGCCAACCAGCCCGACGAACTGATCGATTTGAGCAAATACCCAACTAGGAGGGGAACCCCAAAGTGAAGAGACTCAAGTACCTGCTGGCGATGCTGCTGGCATTCTCGATGGTTGCCGCCGCTTGTGGCGATTCGTCCGATGGTGACGATTCGTCCGACGGCGAGACCAGCGAAACAACCGAGGCCGAAGTTGACCTGACCCAGGGCTCCGACCTGACCTTCCACGTCATCACCCACTCCGACGATGGTCCGTTCTGGACCGTCGTCAAGAATGGTGCCGACGCCGCTGCCGCCGATCTTGGTATCACCGTCGTGTGGAAGCCGGGCGTCAACGACGCCCAGACCATGGTTCAAGACATCGAAGCCGCTGTGGCCGAAGGTTCCGACGGTATCGGCGCATCGCTGCCCGATCCCGACGCTCTCGTCGGTCCGCTGCAGGCCGCCGTGGCAGCTGGCACCCCGGTCATCACGTTGAACTCGGGCTCGAACGACTACCAGGAGATCGGTGCCCTGACCCACGTCGGTCAGAGCGAATTTGTGGCCGGTCAGGGCGCGGGTAACCGCTTCAACGACGCCGGCGCCACGAAGGTGCTTTGCGCCTTCCAGGAGCAGGGCAACATCGGCCTGTCCGAGCGTTGCGAAGGTCTTTCCGACTCGTTCAGCGGTGAGGTTGTTGCCGAGTTCATGGGCCTCGACGCCGACACCACCGAGCAGCAGAACACCATCAACGCTGCCCTCGCCGCCGATGGCGACATCGACGGCGTTCTCGGCGTCGGCCCGGTCATCACCATGTCGGCTCTTCGTGCAGCACAGGACCTCGGTCGCGTCATCACCATCGGTGGCTTCGACATGACCCCAGAGCTGCTGGCCGCAATCGAAGCCGGCGACGTGGCGTTCACCGTCGATCAGCAGCAGTACCTCCAGGGTTACCTGACCGTGCTGTTCCTGTACCTGAACGTCACCAACCAGAACACGGTCGGCGGCGGTCTCCCGGTCCTCACCGGCCCGGGTTTTGTCACGCCCGACAATGCAGCTGCGGTCGTGAGCCTCAGCGAACAGGGCACCCGTTAGTCCTTCGGGCTCGGGGACGCCTTTCGCCCTTGGCGAAACGTTTGCGTGAGCGAGTCCGGGGACTTCGGTCCCGGCTGATCTGCTAGATCGGTACTGAATACGTCGAGTGGGTGGGGTCATTCCCGATCCCACCCACTTCGGCAAACCTTCCATTCTCACCAACTACCAGGGGGACCCAGGTGAGCGATACTGCCGCCGCCACTCCGACCACCGATGAACGCCTTGCGTATCGGTCGGTCTTCCAACGAGTTTTTGTCCGCCCCGAAGTCGGCGGCATGATCGGTGCAATCGGTATCTGGACCTTCTTCTGGGCGGTCTCGGAAACATTCGGCACCGTCGGCCAGACTTTTGGATGGCTAGATATCGCAGCCACCCTCGGCATCATGGCCGTCGCCGTCTCGATGCTGATGATCGGTGGCGAATTCGATCTGTCGTCTGGTGCCATGACCGGCGCGATGGGCATGCTCATCATCTACATGGTGAAAGAAACCGGCGAGACGGGCGGGTGGGGTCTGCCTCTGGTAGTCGCAATCCCACTGAGTCTTGCCGTCGCCTTGGGTATCGGCTACCTGAACGGCTACATGGTCGAGCGAACAGGCCAGCCGAGCTTCATCATCACGCTCGCCACCTTCTTCGCCTTGAGGGGCCTGAAGCTCGGTCTCGCCAAGCGCGAGGTCCAGCAGATCCAGATGGCCCGAACCGATGAGGCCACTGACTTCGATCTCTTCCGGCCGTTCTTCGCCGCAGAGTGGGCACGAAACGACCATCAGTTCGAGTTGCGCGACTTCACCTTCATCACACTCATCGTGCTGGCTTTTGCCATTGTGATTCTCGGCATCAGCGAGCTCTGGTTCAAGCGCAATGAGAGCCTCAAGTCGGCCGGGCTCGTGCAGTTTCTCGCAGGAATCGTCCTCGGTGTTGCAGGTGGCGTCGCCATGCACTTGACCGACGGTGTTGCCGCGAACATCGCCGCGGCTGCGGCGATTGCCGTCGGTGTCCTCGTAGGGGTCAATGGGTGGGCGAGCTGGCGCTACGAGCCGATAGCGGACCGTGGAAAGCTCGAGATACGTGAAGACCTGAAGCGGAGATTGGCCATCGGTGTGGGGCTCGTCGTCGTCGGTGCGATCTTTGCGGTCATCATCGACTCGTCATCGAAGCGCGACGTCTTCTTCCCGTTCACCACGCAGGGAATACGGGCGATCCTGTTCGTTGGATTCGTCGCCGCTGGACTCACTGTTTTGGCTATGGCGTCGCAAGGAGCACTGTCGATCAACCCTGCCACCAAGTTTGCCGTGACTTCGATCATGGCGCTCGCAGTTGTATTCGTGGCGCTGACCATCTTCGTCGACTCTGAGTCGGCCAAGTTCCGAGCTGCCTTCTTCTCGGTCGTGATGTTCGTTGCACTGGTGCTTTTTGCCTGGGCCACCATCGTGTCGAGATTCACCGAGCGCAGGCACCCCGACCGCCAATCCGACCGGCTGGGTGCCCGCATGCTCGTTGCCGCGGCGCTGCTGCTCGCCGTGGGCATGGCCACCCGGCTGCTCTTCACCATCGACGCCGAGATCCTCGCTGGAATCCCGCCGGCCAAGACCTCGGTCAGGCTTCTGTGGTTCTTCGTGTTTGCTGCTGTGCTCGTCTGGGTGCTTGCAAACACCAAGTTCGGGAGCTGGACCTATGCCGTTGGCGGGAACAAGGAGGCCGCTCGCCAGGTCGGCGTACCGGCAGCTCGTACCAAGACACAGTTGTTCATGTTGGTGTCCTTTGCGGCCTGGCTCGTCGGCCTGCTGATCGCCTTCCGGATCAACTCGATCCAGGCCAACGTCGGCGATGGCGAGGAATTTGAATTCATCATCGCTGCCGTCGTGGGCGGAACTCTGTTGACCGGTGGGTATGGCACCGCCTTCGGTGGCGCCATCGGTGCGGTCATCATGGCCATGCCGCTCCTCGGGATAGCGGCTGCCAGGTGGAACACCGACTGGCGCTGGCTCTTCATCGGTGTGATTCTCGCTCTCGCCGTTATCGCCAACAAGTTCATCCGTGACAAGGCTGAGGGGATACGCCGATGACACCGCCACTTCTCGAACTCGAGGACATTTCCAAGTACTACGGGAACATCATTGCGCTGACAGACGTGACAACGTCGGTCAATGCCGGCGAGGTCACCTGTGTTCTGGGTGACAACGGTGCCGGCAAGTCGACCTTCATAAAGATCCTCGCGGGTGTGCACGAGCCGACCGAGGGCACCATCAAGATGAACGGCGAGACCGTCAGCTTCACGAGCCCGAGGGCGTCGCTCGACGCGGGTATCGCCACCGTGTACCAGGATCTCGCCATGGTGCCGATGATGTCTGTATGGCGGAACTTCTTCCTCGGATCCGAACCCACCAACGGCCTGCGGATAGACAAGAAGAAGGCCAAGGCACTGGCCAAAGAAGAGATGTCCAAGATGGGCATCGACATCCGCGACACAGAGCAGCCCGTGGGCACGCTGTCGGGTGGCGAGCGTCAGTCGGTCGCCATCGCCAGGGCCGTCTACTTCGGAGCCAAGGTGCTCATCCTCGACGAGCCGACTTCGGCTCTGGGTGTCAAGCAGTCGGGTGTGGTTCTGAAATACATCATCGCGGCCCGCGATCGTGGCCTGGGTGTCATCTTCATCACCCACAACCCACATCACGCCTATCCGGTCGGCGATCGCTTCATGATCCTCAACCGTGGCAAGAGCATGGGCAACTTCGCCAAGGCCGAGCTGCCCCGCGATGAGCTGGTGCGGATGATGGCCGGAGGAGCCGAGCTCGATCAGCTGACCCACGAGATCGAACAGGCCTAATGACCGACCTCGACCTGCTCACCGTCGGAAGGGTGAGCGTCGACCTCTACGCGCGCGAACCCGGACCACTGACCCACG
>JAAETH010000554.1 GCA_024228575.1 Actinomycetes bacterium | reverse complement strand
GACAGACACGCTCCCAGCCGGAGTCACGTTCGTCTCGAGCTCCGGCTGCGCCGAAGACCCCAACGGAGCTCCGACCTGTTCTCTGGGATCGATCGCACCGGGAGGCAGCGCCCAATACACGATCACCGTCACCGTCGACGCAGGCACCAGCGGCACCATCACCAATAGCGTCCAGGTCGCCGCCAACGAAGGCGACCCCTGGGAAGACAACAACAGCACAACCGAGGACACACCCGTCACCGCACCCCAACCCGAGGCTGATCTGTCGATCACGAAGATCGACAGCGTCGACCCTGTCGATCCGGGCGGCACGCTCACCTACACCATCACGGTCGCCAACGCCGGCCCCGCTACCGCCACCGGCGTCGTCGCGACAGACACGCTCCCAGCCGGAGTCACGTTCGTCTCGAGCTCCGGCTGCGCCGAAGACCCCAACGGAGCTCCAACCTGTTCTCTGGGATCGATCGCACCCGGAGGCAGCGCCCAATACACGATCACCGTCACCGTCGACGCAGGCACCAGCGGCACCATCACCAACAACGCATCAGTGACTGCGACCCAGGTCGATCCAAATCTCAAGGACAACAGCATCGGAGAGGACACCGAGGTCCGGATCATCGAGCAACCGCCGGGCAGGATCGTCATCGTCAAGGACACGGTTCCTGACAATGCACAAGACTTCTCGTTCACAGTCACCGGAGACCTGACGCCATCATCGTTCAGCCTCGACGACGATGCCGACGGCACACTGTCGAACACGCAGTCCTTCGACGGCGTTGCCGAAGGCACCTACACGGTGACCGAGACGAGCACGCCTGGCTACACGACGACCATCGTGTGCAACGACCCCAACAGCAATACGACGACTTCGGGATCGACGGCGACCATCAGGGTCGACCCCGAGGAGGCTGTCACGTGCACGTTCACCAACACGGCCGCGCCGCCTCCACCACCCGACCCCCGCATCGACATCGAGAAGGCGACCAACGGCGCCGATGCCGACACGCCGACCGGCCCCGTTCTGACAGTCGGAGATCCAGTCGCCTGGACCTACGAGATCACCAATCCAGGCGACGTAGTGCTGGCGAACGTGCAGGTTGTCGACGACAACGGAACACCCGGAATCCCAGGGGACGACTTCAACCCCACGTTCGTTGCTGGCGACACAACGGCCAACGGCCTGTTGGATCCGGGCGAGACCTGGACCTACGCCGCGAGCGGGACGGCGATCGCTGGTCAGTACGCCAACATCGCCACGGTCACGGCGCAGGCCCCCGATCAGGTGCCGGTGTACGACGCCGACGCGAGCCACTACATGGGAACCACCCCGCCACCCCCACCGCCAGCCGTCTGCCCTGGCGGAACGATCACCTTCGGCGGCTTCAAGCTGTTGAACCAGGACCACAACAACACCGTGACCGCCGCCTACTCGTCGCCGGCAGGCACGTACGACATCAGGCTGTATTCACGTGATTCCGGGCACGCTGCTGGCGTGCATCCAGATCAGACGGCGGAGCAATGGCTGCTCGACATCACCCTCGCTGACGGTTCAGTGGTCACACTCGGCGCGACCGCCGACCTCGCGGAGGCTCTGACGGCCGAACTGACGCTCTCGCAGAACGGCGTGCTTCTGGGCGCGGACATCGTGTCGCTGACTGCCCGTCATGCCCGCATCGGTTCGACCTCCGACTCTGTGTCGCCGTGCGTCGGGTTGACTCGGATCGGTGACCCTCCACCCCCATCACCAACCTGTCAGAGCAACGCAGTCGGCTTCGGCGGAGGCAAGCTGATCAACGTGGATGGGCGTGACGTCTCCCCAATCGCGGCCTTCAACCTTCCTGCCGGCAACTATCGCGCCACCCTGTTCTCGGCCGACGCCGGACATGCCCCTGGCGTGTTCCCAGAACAAGACAGTGAACGCTGGTCTGCTGTCATCACCCTGGCTGATGGCAATGTCGTGACGCTGGGGCCGACAGCTGACCTGGCCGAGGGCCAAACGTTTGCGGCGTCGCTCGCCGCCGACGTTGCGTTCGGTTCGCCTGTGGTGTCGGTGTATGCCCGCCACGCCAGGCTGGGTACAAGCCACGACTCCATCGTTCCGGTATGCGTGCACTTCGCCCCCCATGCCCTGGCAGACAGTTCCGAAGGGCTCGCGGACGTAGGCGATGAGTGATCGTGCGTGCCGTGACGGTGGGTGGTTTCGTTGTGCCAGATAGCTGCGGTGAGTGCGAGCATGCGTTGTTGAACGCGGGTGGCGCCGGTCGGGTGCATCCGCCGCGGCGTTCGAGGCCGAGTTGGTCTTTGAGGGGTGGGAGATTGCGATGCCCCGAGGATTCCGGACGGTGGATCTCTTGCACGCTTCATCGGAACGATTGAGGGTTGCGGGGTCGTATCGGCCGAAGTGCTCGGAGTCGTTCAAGCCTGAAGCAGTGAAGATGGTTGTGGCTGGACAGAGACCTGTTGTCGACGTGGCACGGGAGCTACCGGTGCATACTGGCATGTAAGGGAATTGGGTGTCGACGGAGTCGTCGCTCGTGTCGGATTGCATGCCTTGGGTCGCTTTGGGGACCGTTTGGGTCTGGGTGATTGCCCGTCGGCGGTGGTGGGTTGGTCGGGTGAACGGCTTCCGCTCCATGACAGGAGCAAGGTGCTGGTCCAGGCCATGTTGATGTTCGCTGGTGGTGGTGAGGCGTGCACCGACATCGAGACGTTGCGAGCCCAGGCGGGCCTGTTCGGGTCG
>JAAETH010000553.1 GCA_024228575.1 Actinomycetes bacterium | reverse complement strand
CCTCGGCTTGATGACGGTCACCACGGATCTCGACGTCCAGATCCAGATGTTCAGCAAGTTGGTTGATCTGTTCGACTGGGACCTGGCCTACAAGACTGGGGTCGGGTGGTTGGTCGCGTACTCGGATGAGAACTACGACGCAAGGATCGCGCGCGTCGGCGATGGTCGGATCGACGAGGTTGTGCTGCCGTTGGGCGGTGCTTTGCTGTTCGATGATCCGATCGATCCGGAGTACGTCCACCTGACCGACCTGACGAGGCTCGAATCGGGGGTCCGTGAGATGATCATCGACCTTGATGAATCCGGTCTTGGGCTGAGCAACCTGCGCCAGGTGCGAGCGCCCGAGCCGCTTCCCGAAGTCCGGATGATGATCGACTCGCTGCGACTTCCCGACGGCACACATGTGACCTTGGGCGTGAGGTTCAGCCTCCAGGCGGGCGACAATAGCGCGCGGTTGCTGTTGAGCTCTGAGGGGCGGTTTGAACGCGAGTATCGGCGGGCCGATCTCGACTCCGACTACTACCTGTTGCGTCACTGGGGTGGTTTCGCCATGGTCTGGGAGCAGGAGGACCGACTCAGCGTATTGCCGCTTCCAGATGCGAGCTCACATCTGACCACCGATTGGCGCAGTTTCACCGACACCTCGATGCTGCTCTCCGACGGTGGTGGGGTTCTGCGCTCGTTTCGAGTCTCGGGAGGTGCCCTCCAGGGGACGAATCTCGGAGCATCGGTGATGGACTGGTACACGGCTCCACTCGACGCGGCGCCACCGCTCGGGACCGAGATCGTGGGTGCACGTGTGCACGGTGAGACCATCACGGCGATCACGGCCGACGGGAGCGTGATCGCAGAAACGATAGAAACCGAGCTCGGTTCGTGGTCAAGAGTGGCCGAGACCTCACCGACGCCGGAGCAGGTCGAGTACGACGGCTCGGCGACCGTCGGGTTCGGCGATCCGGTGACGCTGCCCGCTACTGGGGTCACAGACATGTGGGCAATCGACGACAATCGAGCCCTATTCGCGGGTGGGGGAGGGCGTCCGTTCGCCATCTCGACGTCGTGTGAAACGACGGCTTTCCGTGAGGTGCGGGCGTCGCAAGGCCTGGTGGACGCGACCATTCTGTCGACGACGGTCCGCAGCGACGGAACGGTCATTCACCATGTCTCGAGTTCGATGCCGGGAACAACTCACAAGATCGATGAGATGGTCGCGTACGGACCGGACGGCATCGACCGGACTGTGACTGCTAGCGGCGATGAAGGCACGTGGGTTTTTGGTGGAGCCCGAAGAAACACATCGCTGAAGATCGTCGCCGATTCCAACGGGTCGCGGGTCACGATCGTGACCGACGACAGCAAGCGGCGGGCGGACTGGAGAGGGGCGGCTCTTGATCAGTCCGGCAATGGGGACAGACCCGCTGTCGTTCGCGCCGTCCACGACTCGGTGAACGGGCACTACGTGTACGGAATCGGCGGAGACGTGAAGCTGGGTGGCGTCGTGGTGGTGGACGACTCCGATGGCCGGATCCTATTCGGCCGATCGGGATCGACGACTCCGGTTGTGTCTGCCGACCACATCAGCTCGACGATCGCCGAGGCGAGGATTTCCGGAGTCGATGGCCGTGTGTACATGTCCGTGCACAGGATCGATGCCGACAAGAAGGGCCGGTTCATCAACAATGCGGTTGCCCCGAGCGGCAACACCGACGAAGTAGAGCTCGTCGCGGACGGAGCCAATGGGCGGTACATCGTGTTCAGTCGGGCGGGAACGACGGTGAACATCGCCAGCGTGTCGGTCGAATCCAACACGGGTTGGGACTCCATCGCTTCGCTCGCCCTGCCCTCAGGGGTCGAGGGACCGATGCGAGCGGTCTACGACCCGGAGGCGAACAGCGGCTTGCTCGCTTTCATGGCCGGGTCCGACGTCACCATTTTCCCATTTGTGGTGGATGGAACGCCGGGCACATGCAACGCCGAGATGCCGACCGTCTGGCCGGAACCGATCTCGGGACTGGAATGGGACCGCGACGAGCGCTTGGTGGTCCAGGGCGCCTCGATTCTTCCCACTGGACGGCCCGGACGACGGTCGGGTTACTGGTTGCTGAACGGTGAAGGCCACATAGCCGCCTTCGGTGACGCGCCCGACTTCGGCCGGCTTCCGCGCAACGATACGACCGACCTCACGGCTGCGCCTGATGGCATGGGTTATTGGACTCTCGACACAGAAGGAAACGTGACCGCGCTCGGCGCGGCCGTGCATCACGGTGATCTGCGGACCGCCGGCGGTCCGACCGGCGCAGTCGCCCTGGCTGCGACGCCCTCTGGTGACGGCTACTGGATCTTCGCTCAAACAGGGGCAGTGTCTGCCTTTGGCGACGCAGCACATCTGGGTGACCTCGCTGGCCTTGCCCTTTCTGCTCCGATCATCGACGCGGTCGCCCTTCGTGACGGCACGGGCTATTGGATGGTTGCTGCTGATGGCGGCGTGTTCTCGTTCGGAAGTGCTGAGTTCCTCGGATCGGTGCCCCAGATCCTCCCGGGTGTGGACCTCGACGCGCCTGTGGTCGGTCTGGTCCCTGCGATCGATGGCACGGGCTACTGGCTGGTCGCCTCCGACGGAGGTGTCTTCACATTCAATGCGCCGTTCGTTGGGTCCATTCCAGCGGTTCTCCCTCGCGGAGCATCGCTCGATGGCCCGATCGTCGGCATGGTCTCCTACGGGACGGGGTATCTCCTCGTCGGATCCGATGGTGGAGTCTTCAACTTCTCGGATATGCCGTTCGACGGAAGCCTGGGTGGTCTCGGCCTCAGCGGATTCGTAGCGATCGAGCCATACCGTCCGAGCTGACCGGCGTGGCACCAGGCGGCTGCTACAGTCGAACCTGTGTTCGTGCTAGGAATCGACCCAGGATTGTCGCGCTGTGGCTACGGCGTTGTTGAAACAGATGGTCGGCGTCCGATAGCGCACGCCCTCGGTGTCCTTCGCACACCCCCTTCAGCGCCCACACCGAAGCGCCTGGCTGGGCTTCAGTACGAGATCAGGTCACTCATACAGGAGTTCTCGCCGTCGGTTGTCGCCATCGAGCGAGTGTTCTTCCAGGTGAATGCCAACACGGCCATCGGTGTGGCCCAGGCAGCCGGTCTGGCCATGGCCGAGGGTGCCGCTGCGGGCGCCGAGGTCGTCGAATACACGCCGAACCAGGTAAAGGAAGCGGTCGCCGGCTGGGGGGCGGCACCAAAGGACCAGATGATACGAATGGTGCAATCGTTGCTGGGGCTCGAGAAACCTCCCAAACCCGCGGATGCGGCAGACGCGATCGCCGTGGCACTCTGCCATCTGGCGCACGCGCCCAGTCGTGCAGCGGCAAAGGCTGCTGGGGTGGCACTGTGATCGGTTCGTTGCGCGGGCGGCTGCTCCATCGCGACGGTCAGGCCGGTGAGGTACTCATCGAGGTCGCTGGTGTCGGCTACAGGGTTTCGATGACTCCGACCGCCATGGTTGCGGTCGGCGACGAGGGCTCGCAGGTCTTCGTCTACGTGCATCACGCCATCCGGGAGGCAGACCAGCATCTCTACGGTTTCACCACCCTCGAGGAACGCACCTGCTTCGAATCGTTGCTCGGCGCCCACGGCGTCGGACCGGCCTTGGCACTGGCCGTGCTCGGCGTGCACACTCCGGCTCAGCTTCGACTTGCCGTCGCCACCGACGACGTCGACTCACTTTGTATGGTGCCGGGTGTGGGCAAGAAGACGGCCGCCCGTCTGCTCATCGAGCTGAAGAACCGGATGGACTTCTCCGATGACCTCGAGGGTGTGGTCGCCGCCGTGTCCGGCGGCCCGGCCGGAGTCCGCTCGGTCAAGGGCGATGCCACCCAGGCACTCGCAGGACTCGGCTACACCAATGACGAGATCAGAGCAGCCTTGTCCGATCTGCCAGACGACGGCGATGTCTCGGCACTGGTCCGCGACGCCCTTCAGCGCATGGCAACGTTGTGACCATGTCGTTCACCGACGGTTCAGACGAGGGATGGGGACGCGAGGAGGCATTCGACATGGCCACCTCCCAGATACCAAATTCCCAAATGCCGGCCGGCCGAGATCCGATCGTCGATCCGAGCCCCGGACTGGAGGAGGAACAGATCGAGATCGGCCTGCGCCCGCGAACTCTCGACGATTTCGTCGGGCAGGCCGAGTTGAAGGAGCGGCTCAAGATCGTGCTCGAGGCGGCAAGGCGAAGGCGCCAGGCCGCCGACCACCTGTTGTTCGCTGGTCCGCCGGGGCTCGGCAAGACCACCCTGGCCGGAATCATCTCGAACGAACTCGAGGTGGGCATGCACGTCACCTCTGGACCCGCTGTCGAAAGGGCCGGCGACCTCGCCGCGATCCTCACCAAATTGGGCGACGGCGATGTGTTGTTCATAGACGAGATCCATCGTCTGCCCAAGGCCGTCGAGGAGGTCCTCTACCCGGCGATGGAGGACTACGAGCTGGTCATCATCATCGGCAAAGGGCCCGCCGCTCAGTCGATTCGCCTCGACCTCCCCCGGTTCACCCTCGTCGGCGCAACCACACGAACGGGCCTCATCTCAGGCCCTTTGCGCGATCGTTTCGGACTGGTCGAGCGTCTCGACTATTACGACGCAGTCGATCTTCAGTCAATCGTTGTCAGAGCCGCCGACATCCTCGGCGTCGGAATAGACACAGATGCCGCTTGGGAGATCGCGAGGCGCTCGCGGGGAACTCCTCGTATCGCCAACAGGTTGCTGCGAAGGGTTCGCGATTTCGCCGAAGTCAGAGCCGCCGGAGTCATCGACACCACCGTCGCCGACGAAGGTCTGGCTCGTTTCGGGGTCGACGACCTGGGCCTCGACAAGATCGACAGAGCAATTCTCGACAACCTCTGTGGCAACTTCGAAGGTGGACCGGTGGGCCTGTCGACCCTCGCCATCAGTGTCGGAGAGCAACCCGAGACCGTCGAGGATGTCTACGAACCATTTCTCATCCAACAGGGACTGCTGCAGCGAACTCCCCGCGGTCGTGTCGCCACCTCCGGTGCCTACAGGCACATGGGTCTCGAGCCACCTCGTCGCTCTGGTGAGCCGCCGAGCCTGTTCACCTGAGCAACTGTTCCCGATGAGCGATCTTGTCTGGTACGCCTCGTTCGGTTCGAATCTGAGACGTGAACGATTCATGTACTACCTGCGCGGCGGTGTCATGGAGGGTCAAGAGATCGGTCACAGCGGTGCGCGCGACCCATCCGATCCGGCCGATACCAGATTGTGGAAGGCTCCACATCAGCTTCGGTTCGGAGGCGAGTCGATCAGATGGGGCGGTGGAGGTGTGGCGTTTGTGCATCCCGACCGCGGTAGCGGTGAGGCGTTCGTCAGGTTGTGGAAGATCTCGGCCGAGCAGTTCTGCGATGTTGCAGCCCAAGAGAACGGGCTGACTCCCGGTGAACTCGATGTGGACGTCGAGGCCGTCGAGGACAGTGGCCACGCCGACATCACCGGCCGTTGGTACGGGCGTGTGTTGTGCCTTGGCAGGGTCGACGATCACCCGGTATTCACTTTCACTTCGCCGGTCGTGCGAGAACCATCTGCGCCGAGTGTCGCCTACGCGTCGATGTTGATGACTGGCCTGGTCGAGATGGGTGTCGGCGCTGTCGCCGCCGCCTCCTATCTCATGGAAGCTCCCGGAGTTGCAGACCGCTGGACCGCCCACGCACTCGTCGACCTCACCATCCACTAGAAGACGAGTTCCTCGATGAGGGCGGGCCCGATCTCGCCGTCCAGGTGCGGAATCCCGCCCCATGCCAGAGGAATGCCCAGATCGCACAACGCGGCTTGGGCATTCTCTCGAAGGGTGTGGCTGGACAATGGATTCAGGTGGTTCGGCCGGTTCAGAGCAATGGTGCCCCGGCGGCCGTCAGCAGCCACCTCGATGGTGTCGAAATCGACTTCGGATCTACTCATTGGAGAATCCTGCCATTTCT
>JAAETH010000552.1 GCA_024228575.1 Actinomycetes bacterium | reverse complement strand
GGCACGATTCGTTGTGTGTCGACTCCGAGATCGACGAGTCCGTCGATGGTCTGGACCAGTCCGTGGGTTCCGATGAGGCCCGGTGTGCCGACCGCAACGACAAGATCGGCTGCTTCGAGGGTGGTCCGGGCCATCGAGTTGCGGTCCTCGATGTCGATCGAGCCGGTCTGCGCCTCGCCCTCGACTTCAGCGTCGACGTCGGCCACGACCATCCGGTAGGTGCGCAGCAGACCATCGAGCGCGGCGGCAAAGGCTCGTGGTCGAATCGCGACCCAATCGCGGCGACGTCGCAATCCGAGCAACAGGTCGTATCGGCGCCTCGGAACCGAGTAGGCGAGCTGGCGGATCTGGGTGGCGAGCATGGTCGTCGACCGGTGGCCGTCGGTCAGTTCCTGGATACCCGGAACGATGTCGGTCGCGTCGTGCAGCAAGGCCTGGTCACCGTGGAGGGCGAGGTCGGCGAGAATTGTCTGCCCTGCCGTCGACGAATCCGCTCCGTAGGCCTGGGCGAGAGCGATCGCCAGTGTCGAGGCTCCCGAGCCTGTCCGTCCTGTCACCGCGACGAGACGACCTCTGAACGCGACAGGTCCGACGTCGGGGAAGACCTGCTGGCTGTCCTCGATGACCTCGCCGAGTGGGGTGGAGCTCGCCGCCAGGCGGTCGAGGAGATCCTGACGCGAGAACACTTCGTGCAGCCGGCCATGGGCGCCCAGCTCGATCCAGTCGCGATCGTCGCTGCCGATCACGATGGTGGCGGCGTCGGCCTCGGAGACGGCCGCCAACAAGTCGCGGTCGACGCCCAGCGCGGCCGAGTCGAGCAGTACCGCCGAGTGATGTCTGCCGCTGCGAAGGCGGGCTCGAACCTCTTCGACCGACACACACTTGATGAACTCGATTGGCAGGGCGCCCGCCATCGCCCAGCCGGTGACCTCGCGAGGCCAAATGGCCCGGACGGAGGCCAGACCGAGAACGACGTAGCGCCGGCCGGTCATCGGGCCATGCTCGACCGTACGAGGGTCAGCGTCCCCTTGTCCGCTGCGCTGGTGATGGCGAGGACCTGCTCAGTGGTGTCGAGTGCGATCGTGATCACCTGCCGGTTGCCCGCAAGGCCCGAATCGCCGGACTTGCTGACGTCGATGACCATCACGTCGCTGTCGATCAGGTCGGTCGGAGCCCCGGCTCCGGATCCGACGGTGGCGAGGATGTCGATGTGTTCACCCGGCCGCAGGGTGCCGTTCACAGCGCGGTCGGCTTCGACACGGAAGCTCATCTCGAATGGCGCCAGGTCGGTGCTCGATTCGGTCGCCCTTATGTCGGATCGCTGGATGAGTTCGCCTGCGGCGACGGCTTCGAGTGCGACGCTTCCGAGAACGAAGTTGTCGTCCGTTGTCGTGAAGGCACCCGACGCGAGGGAGTCGGGCAGCTCCATCCGCTGGCCACCGACGAGATCTGTGGTCAGGACCGTTCCCGGAGCGATCGGTTCGCGGGCCACCAGGTAGAGAGTTGTCGGCGGCGTGTTGGCCTGGTTGAAGGCGATGAACAAGCCCAATCCGGCGAGTGCCACCAGCAGGCCACCGGCTGCCGCCCGGGTACCGGGCCACGGGCGTCGTGGGCGGATCGATCGGGTCGGCCGGTCCGCTGCCTCGTCGAGGCCCCCCACCGGTGGAGCGGTTGCTGTCATGGACGCAACCTAGCCACTGCCACGAATAGCGGTCAAGTGGTTCTCCAGAAGAAAGGCGAAATTATCCAAATAACATGAGACAACCACCAAGCCGTCACGCCATGTGAGGCATCCGAGGGAAATGGCGAAAGCAGTGTCCGCATGCTGCCGAAGTCATCGATGATCACCCGATCATCGACGCGGGTTCCCGATGTTGCGAGCAACGGCGGATATGCCCTTGATGTGGTGATACTCAATGAGAGGGACTAGCGTGACAGTCGTGGCAGAAAACATCACTTGGCTTTCAACAGCGGCGGCGGCTCGCCGCCTAGGCATCACACCGCGGACCTTGTACCGCTTCATCGATGAGGGCGACGTTCCGGCCTACCGGTTCGGGCGTGTCATCAGGCTCAAGCAGACCGATGTCGATCACTACATCGAGACGTGTCTGATCGCGCCGGGGTCCCTCGAGCACCTGTACCCCGAAACCGCAGAGAAGTCGTAGCTCCTGGGTGGGTGAGGCATCCCCCGAGGTCCAGCGCGCCCTCACGACGGACCTGACGATCGACATCACGACCATCGGTAGGCGCTCGGGTAAACCCCGTCGCATCGAGATCTGGTTCCTGAACGTCGACGGTCGGGTCTACATCACGGGCACTCCGGGTCCCAGAGATTGGTTCGCCAACGTCTCTGCCGACCCGAACATCGTGTTTCATCTCAAGGAGTCGGTCCAGGCCGACCTGCCGGCTGTCGCAACCGTCGTGAACATTGCTGCCGAGCGCCGTCGCGTTTGTGATGCCACAGCATCGCGTTGGTACATCGACAACTCCTCGCTCGAAGCGATGGTCCAGACCGCTCCGATGGTGCGCGTCAACTTCGTGGGTTCGTGACGTGTTAGTCGCGGTGCCGGTCCTCATCGCTGGGCTGGTCATGCTCGTTCAGGGTGCTGATCGATTCGTCGACGGTGCGGCGGCGATCGCTGTCGAACATCGGCTCTCGCCGGTGTTGGTGGGCGCGGTTGTCATCGGCTTCGGGACATCGGCGCCCGAGATGGTCGTTTCGGCCATCGCCTCTGCCCGGGGTGAGGTCGCCCTGGGCGTGGGGAACATCGTCGGGTCGAACGTCGCCAACCTGACCCTGGTCCTGGGTGTTGCGGCTCTCATCACCCCACTGGTCGTCGACCGGGGAATCCTGCTGCGTGAGGGCCCACTTGCCATTTCGGCCGTGGCGCTAGCCGCTGCGCTCTTCTCCGACGGCGAGGTGGAACGGTGGGAAGGTGTCGTGTTCGCCTTCGCCATGGTGGTGGCCCTGGCCCTCATCATCCGTGGTGGTCTCGATGTCGAGGACGTCACCTTCGGCGAATCCGAGGACGAGCGCTCCCAGGGGCGGTTGGCTGCCGAGACCGGCCTTGGTCTCGTCATGACAGTTGTGGGTGCTCAGGTTGTCGTGTGGTCCGCCACCGAGATCGCCGACGAGTTCGAGCTCAGTGGGGGGTTCGTCGGATTCACCCTGGTCGCCCTCGGAACCTCGTTGCCAGAGCTGGGCACCACTGTTGCGGCCTGTCGAAAGGGTCAGACCGGCCTGGTCGTGGGCAACCTCCTCGGCAGCAATATCTTCAACTCGTTGGCCGTCGGCGGGATCGTGGGTCTGGTCGGACCCGGGGCGATAGGCGACGACCTACTGAGCACGAGAGGATCGATCCTGATGGTTGTCGCCGTCCTGCTCTCGTACGTGTTCGCCTTCAACGGTCGAAGGGTCAACCGGGCCGAAGGTGTTGTGCTGCTGGTGTTGTACATCGCGGCCATAGCCCTGCTGGCGGGGGGAAGCACGATTCAGTAGGGCCTCGAGGCCGGTGGTCAGACCGTTGAGGTCCTTCTGCAGGCGCTGAATCTCAGCCACGAGCCGCAACATCTCTTCCCTCTGGACGCTTGCTTGGGACCCTGGCTGGAGCATTGCGACGGTCTGTCGGATCTGGGCGATCTCGTGCTGGGCAATTCGTGGGGAGGTCATATGCCAATGTTCGCGCCGAACATATGTTCGAGTCAAGCGATACCCGATCCGACCTGGGCGTGGCTGCGGTCGTCAGGGCAGCCGACCATGGAGACAGTAGGTGTGACGTGCGACAATGGCGGCTCGCATCGACACTGAGGATGGCATTCATGTCTGAGGCTGAGACCGAAGATCAGAGGATCGCGTTTCGTACGTGTCCGTTGTGCGAGGCCGGGTGTGGTCTCGAGATCACCCTCGAGGGCGAACAGGTCAAGCGGATCAGGGGTGATCGCGACGACGTCTTCTCGAAGGGGTTCATCTGCCCGAAGGGTTCGACGCTGGGCCACCTGCACGAGGACCCCGATCGCCTGCGCAAGCCGGTGGTCAAGCGCGACGGTGAGTTCGTCGAGGTCGACTGGGACGACGCCTTCGCCGAGATCGACGCACGCATGATGCCGATCCTGGCCGAAAACGGCCGAGACGCGTCGGCCATCTACATGGGCAACCCGTGCGCCCATGCGCTGGGACCGATGCTCTACAACCGGGCGGTCATCGGTGCGCTCGGCAGCCGCAACCGCTTCTCCGCGTCGACCGTCGATCAGCGGCCGAAGGAGATCTCGGCGGCCATCATGTTCGGGTCGGTATCGGTACCCGTGCCAGACCTCGACCGCACCGACTACCTGTTGATGCTGGGTGCCAACCCCTATGCGTCGAACGGCTCGCTCTGCACCGCTCCCGACTTCCCGGGACGGTTGGAACGGATTCAGGAGCGCGGCGGAAAGGTCGTCGTCGTCGATCCTCGACGCAGCGAGACCGCCGTCAAAGCCGATCAGCACCTGGCGATCCGCCCGGGGACTGACGCCCACCTGCTCGCGGCGTTGGCAAATGTGATGATCGCCGAAGGACTGGCCGACGCCGGTCATGTGGCCGAGCACTGCCAGGACCTCGACCGCCTCCCCGAGATGCTCCAGGCCTACACACCCGAGGCCGTTTCACCCGTGTGCGGGTTGTCGGCGGATGTGATCCGAAGCATCGCCCACGAGCTGTGTGCAGCTCCGACGGCCGCGGTCTACGGGCGCATCGGCACGGCAACCCAGGAGTTCGGAACCCTCGCCAGCTGGCTGGTCGACGTCGTCAACATCTTGAGCGGCAACCTCGATCGTGTCGGTGGGGCGATGTTCAACAAGGGTGCCGTCGGTCAACCGTCTACCAAGGGGCAGCCAGGTACCGGTCGGGGCTTCCGTATGGGGCGGGCCCACTCTCGTGTGGCCGGTCGCCCGGAGGCGTTCGGCGAGTTCCCCGTCACCGCCATTCCAGAAGAGATCGAGACGCCAGGCGAGGGCCAGGTCAAGACGATGGTGCTCGTCGGCGGCAATCCGGTGTCGTCGAACCCGAACTCGAACCGGCTCGACGCAGCGTTCGAATCGCTCGAGTTCATGGTCGCTGTCGACATCTACATAAACGAAACCACACGGCACGCCGACGTCATCTTGCCCCCACCGTCGCCCCTCCAGAAGAGCCACTACGACCTGGCGTTGCTGAATTTCGCGGTCCGAAACGTGGCGAACGTGTCCTTTCCCGTATTGCCGCTCGAAGAAGGTCAACCCGAGGAGTGGCAGATCTTGCTGCGTTTGGCCGGGGTGTTGGCGGGGGAGGGCCCCGACCCCGACATCGCGGCAATGGACGACATGGCAGTGCTGGGTGTGCTCGCATCGGGCACCCGAGATCAATGGTCGAACATCCACGAACGCGACGTCGAGGAACTGGTGGACGAACTCGGTGATCGAAAGGGTCCACTTCGGATGCTCGACATCATGTTGCGAACCGGTCCCTACGGCGACGGCTTCGGAGCCGACCCCGATGGGGCCAACCTCGACACGTTCGTCGAGAACCCACACGGCATCGATTTCGGCCCGCTCGAAGGCGGGCGAATCCCCGATCTGCTGCGTACGCCGTCGGGCAAGATCGAGTTGTTGCCCGACATGATCGTCGGTGACCTACCTCGCCTCGAGGCATCGCTCGGCCGCAACTGGGACGACATCATGGTGCTGGTCGGACGACGCCACGTTCGTTCGAACAACTCGTGGCTGCACAATATTCGTGTCCTCACCAAGGGCCGCAACCGCTGCACGCTTCAACTGCATCCAGACGATGCCGATCGCCTCGGCATCACCCACGGTGCGCCTGCCCGGGTCACCTCTCGGGTCGGCGAGGTCGTCGTCGACACCGAGGTGACCGACGGCATCAGGCCCGGTGTTGTGTCGATTCCTCACGGTTTCGGCCAGAACATGCCCGGGGTGAAGTTGAGGGTCGCTTCGGAGTACCGGGGCGTCAACACGAACGTCCTCACCGACGAGCAGTTCTACGACGAGATCAGCGGCAACATCGCCCTGAATGGAGTTCCCGTTTCGGTCGCTCCCGCATGACGGATTTGCTCCTCAGAGCATTCCAGCCCGGTCGGTATACTGCGGGTATGGCGCCGACGACAATGAAGATCTCGACCGAGACCCGCGACCGACTGCGCGAACTCGTGCCAGACGGAACGCTCGAAGATGCGGTTGTCGAGGCCTGTGATGCACTCGAGGACCGGAGGTTCTGGGCCGACTGCGACGATTGGACAACCTGGCGTGACGGCCTTCCGGCCGACCAGAGAACAGCCATCGCCGATCGCGACGCCCGACTTGAACGACTGGTCAGGTCGTCGAATGATCTATCTGGCTGACATCGGAGGAGAGTCGCGCACCCGTGTGCTGGTTCTGAACGGTCGCAGGTTTCCGCGGGCGACAGGACGTTGCATCGTGGCTCCCGACGCCGAGGTGCCGATGGTCGGCTACCGGCCTGCCCCTTGGGAGATCGAATGCGAGGACATGCTGTTCTCTCTGGCCTTCCTGCTCACCATCCCCGAATCGACGTTGTGGGATCGTGTCGGCGAGCCTCCTGTGGCTGTGTTGAATCGTGCTCGCAGGATCGCGACCAGATTCATGTTCTGACACGTTGCCCGTCGTCGTGGCTGCGGGCTGGTTCACAAATGGGACCGACCGAGCGACCGTTGGTCGCCATACTGTGCGGCATGTTCTTTGCCGGACCGAGGCCAGGGTGCCGACAACAGGAGAGTGCCTGACATGGGTGC
>JAAETH010000551.1 GCA_024228575.1 Actinomycetes bacterium | reverse complement strand
GGAGGGTCTGGATCCCCCCACCAAACGCGACCGGGACACCGGCTGTGATTGCGGTCAGCTGAACGACGCGGGCCAGCACGTGGGCGAGAGGGAGGAATGTGAGTGTCCGGTTGCCAGGGCCGACCAGATCGGGGGCGATGAACATGACCTGGCGCATGGTCCAGATCAGGTTGAGGTGGGTGAGCACGCACCCCTTCGGGCGGCCCGTCGTGCCTGATGTGTAGACCAATGTCGCGGGGTTCTGATGTTCGATGCTGGCCGCACGGCGGTCGAGCTCGTCGTCACCCACCCCGTCACCGAGGGCCTTCAGCTCGGTGAGCCCAACATCGTCCATCGTGAAGACGTTGCTCAGCGCGGGCGCCTCGCCGCGGACATCCTCGATAACCTTCACCATCTCGGCGTTCTCGACCACTGCGGTAGTTGCCCCACTGTTGCGCAGAATCCATTCCACCTGGTCGGGCGACGATGTCTCGTAAATGGTGACGCTGACGGCACCCGCCTGCCACACCGCATAGTCGACCAACGCCCATGCAACGCTTGCGTGGCCAAATATGACGACTCGGTCGCCGGTCTCGACGCCGGCTCCGACGAGTCCTGCTCCGATGGCCCGCACCTCCCTGATCATCGCTTCCACGGAGATGGAACGGAATCCGGC
>JAAETH010000550.1 GCA_024228575.1 Actinomycetes bacterium | reverse complement strand
GCTTCGGCGTGATCTGCGCCGCCGTCGGGCTCAGGTGGTTGCGGTCGGGCTGACCGTGTTCGTCGGGATGGCCGTATTCGTGCTCACCGCCGACATGGCTTCCAACCTCGAGGACTCCTACGACCTGACCTACGAGCGCACCTCGTTTGCTGATGTCTGGATCACCGGCGGATCACCCCAGTTGGCGGCCACGATCGAAGCCATCGACGGGGTGGACCGGGTCGAGACGAGGACTTCGGCCGATGTTGGCGTCGCTTTTGACGATCGGCCGATCAGGACCCGCATCGTCGGCTTCGGGGCCGACACCACCTTCAACAAATTGGTGGTCACCGCCGGCGAGGGGCTGGACTCGACCGAGTCAGGGGTCGTGCTCGAACAGCACACGGCCGATCACTTCGATCTCGGTCCTGGGGACACCGTGGCCATCGCCGGTATCGGGGTCGTCGATGTGGTTGGGGTAGCAGTGTCACCAGAGTGGCTGTGGGTCTCCCCGAACCAGCAGGAATTGGTGGTCGACCCCAACGAGTTCGGCGTCGTCTTCGCCCCAGAGGCTTTGGCTGCCGAGGCTGCCCCTGATTCCATCCCCCAGCTGATGGTCGGTGTGACCGATGGTGGAGGTGAAGAGCCAGCAATCGTCGTCGAGACAGTAGTGAGCACTGCTATCGGTGCCGGAGCCGGTGAGGTGTTGACCCAGGCCAGCCAGCCGTCGAACCAGGCCCTCAAGGCCGACCTGGAGGGCTTCAAGCAGCTCTCACTCATGTTCCCCGTTCTCTTCCTGATCGCCGCTGGCCTGGCCACGGCCGTACTGCTGAGTCGGTTGGTGGCCCAGCAGCGGGCCGAGATCGGGATGCTGCGGGCCAATGGCTACTCGACCAGGGCCGTCCAGCGTCACTTCGCTAGCTATGGGGTCGTGGTCTCCCTCCTCGGCGCCCTACCTGCCATCCCGGTCGGTGCCGTCGCTGGACTGGCCGCAACCACGGCCTATACCGATTTCCTCGGCGTGCCCTTCGCTTCCCGTCAGGTCCGCCCCCTGACCTGGATCATCGCCATTGTGTTCGCCGTGATCGTCGGTGCGATCTCGGGGGCCGTGGCGGCCCGACGGGCCACCGCCATCGACCCTGCCACCGCCATGCGACCGGGAGGGGGTGTGGTCACCGGCAAGCGCAGCCCGCTGGAACGGATCTTGCCCCCCGCCAGTCCCAACTGGCTTCGGCTGGCTGTTCGCAACCTGGGTCGGGCCCCAGGTCGGGCCGTCACCACCGCCCTGGGGGTCGTCCTTGCTTTGTTGTTGACCATGACAGCACTGGTACTGAACGACACGATCAATGATCTGTTC
>JAAETH010000549.1 GCA_024228575.1 Actinomycetes bacterium | reverse complement strand
CCTGTCGAACAGGTCATCGTGAAGAACGGCAAGGCGGTCGGCGTGGCGCTCGAGAACGGCGACGAGATCTACGCCGACACCATCGTCTCGGGTGCCGATCCCAGGGTCACGTTCCGCAAGTTCATCGAGGAGAAGGAGCTTCCCGCGGACCTGATCGACCGCATCGACAAGTTCAAGTTCCGGGGCTCCTCAGGCAAGGTCAACCTGGCCCTCGACGGGCTGCCGCGGTTCAGGGACATGCCGGACGACTCGCTCCTCAAGGGCTCCATGCCGATCGCTCCGAGCATGGACTTTCTCGAGCAGGCCTACGACGACGCGAAGTACGGGGACTTCTCGAAGCGGCCGGTCATGGAGCTCGAGATGCCGAGCATGATCGACCCCACCATGGCGCCGCCGGGAAAACACATGATGTCGGTGTTCGTGCAGTACTGCTCCTACAAGATGCCCCAGCACGGCAACGCGGACGAGCAGCGGGACGCGTTCGGCAACGCCGTTCTCGACACGATCGAGGAGTTCTGCCCCAATATCAAGGACATCATTCTGCACCAGCAGGTGCTGACCCCCTGGGACATGGAGAGTCAGTTCAGCCTGACCGAAGGCAACATCTTCCATGGTGAGCTGACCCT
>JAAETH010000548.1 GCA_024228575.1 Actinomycetes bacterium | reverse complement strand
TTGTCTTCCCCTTTTGCCCTGCTGTTCGGTGTTGTTTCGCGTATGCGAAACCTTACTGAGGGGGTGGGACACTCACCGGAAAGCCGATTCGGCCATTGAGAGTGGCGGGAAAGACACATCGAGTGCGATCCGCACCACCGCGGTCACACCTGGTCTCGCAACGTTGCCCCAGGGTTCAACGACCACAGATCGACAACAAACACCCCGTGCGCCTCCCCATGTCAACCCCACACGTCGTAGCGATCGACCTCGGTACCAGTGGACCAAAGGTCGCTGTCGTCGACCCCGACGGACATCCAGCGGGAACAGCAAGAGCACACCTCGACACACTCCAACTGCCCGGTGGTGGCGTCGAACAGGACTCCGAGCTGGCGTTCGCGAGGCTTGGCATGATCGGCGACTACCAACCACGCCACAAAACGTGAAGAAACCCCCGAACGCGCAGGTTCAAGGGTTTCCGATGTCCTGAGACATCACAATTGTCGGGATGGGGGGATTTGAACCCCCGACCTCTGCGTCCCGAACGCAGCGCGCTGCCAAACTGCGCCACATCCCGTATGTCGGTGGTCAACGGTATCTGGCCGAGTGCCGTGACGGAACCGAGATTGTGTCAGCCTGATCGGCCTCAGGAAACCCCTGCGGTCTGATTCTCGTGGTAGGTGCCTCCGCCCAGCAGCGCCGTGATGGCCTTGCGCAGGCGGAAAGCATCGAGGGGCTTGACCATCCATCCCTCGGCGTCGGAGGTCTGGGCCAGGAATACATCGGCCTCGCGATCGAGCATCAGCAGCACCGGAACGTGAGGAAGCCGTCCCCCACTCTCTTCGAGATGCAGGTCGAGGCAGGCAGCGATGCCGCCCATGTTGCCTATCTGCAGATCGAAGATCGCAAGATCGGGAGCTCGTTGTTCAACCTGGCCACGGACGTCCGCGCCTGCTCGAACGACACGAACCTCGTGTTCGGGTCCGCTCAGTGCTGATTTGACCTCGGCGACGATCGAAGCGACGTCGCTGGCGATAAGTACATCTGCCACGGGGTCAAGGCTAGCCGCCCGCGCGGAGGTATGAGGCCACGTGGGCGAGGCCGGCCGAATCGTGTACATCGCCGGCGAGTGCCGGTACCCAGATCAACCTCGCCGCTTCAGCGCCGATCAGCGAGCCGAGCGGGTCGACTGCTCGTCTTTCGGCCTCGACTCTGCGTCTCAAGCGTTGCACTGCTTCGATGTCGCGGGTGTCGTCGAAGTCCTCGGCGTCCTCGCCCAGATCGGGATGGGCCATGTTCACGATCACCGTGTCGGGCATCAGCGAACGTTCGTCGAGGTCCTGGGCCAACGAGCCGGCCATCGCGACCACATCGGGCCTTGGCGTCGTCACCAGAATCACCTGGGTCTCGTCACCGGCCAGCAGCGCCTCGACGGCGACCGCCCGATCTCGGAATCCCTGTTCGAGTGGCTTGAACAAGCCGAAGAACTCGACGGCGTCATCTATGACGTCGGCTCCGATCACAGACGCCAGGGTTCGGACGAACCGGTTCGCCATCCGTGTCATGACACCCATGACACCCGACGATCGGCCGCTCAACACCCGGTAGATCCGGTTGTCGATCAGGCGGACGAGGCGACCCGGAGCATCGATGATGTCGAGCACCGTGGTCGAGGGTGGTGTGTCGACGACCACGATGTCGAAGCGTTCGTCGTTCGACAACCGAAACAGCTCCTCGGTGGCGAGGTAGTTGTGGGTGCCCGACATGCCGTTGGCGAAGTTGTTGTAGAGGCGGTTCTTGCCGATTTTGGCGGCGAGGTCGGGCCTGGCCTCGGCTGCGATCACCCGATCGAACGTCGTTCGAGGATCGAGCATCATCGCCCAGAGTTCTCCACCGGCATCGGAGCCGTGAAGGAACTGAGGCTCTGCGGTCAGCCCTTCGGCCAGGCCGAGTGCATCGGCCAACCTCCTCGCCGGATCGACCGTGACCACGACCGTTCGAAGACCCTTGCCGGCCGCAACCTGTCCGAGGGCGGCCGAAGAGGTTGTCTTGCCCACGCCGCCGCTGCCGACACAGACGATGATCCGTGTCCCGACGAGGAAGATGCTGTCGAATTGGTTCACGACGGTGTTTCCATCAACGCGGCGACGAGCGGAGCGAGTTCGTCGGGCCCAGAGGGGGCAACGTCGAGTCGGCTTGTGATCAGGTGCGGCAACGGCAGCTCGGCGCGAAGTCGCTCGATTTCGGCGCCTTCCGAGGAGATTCGCTCGGCCAGGAATCTGGCCGACGACGACCTCGAGCCATACGAACCAGAGTCCGGAAGCTCGGGCTCGACCATGTTCACGATCATCGGACCCAGCCTCACCCCCAGCCGCTCCTCGATCGTGAATGCCGCCTCGATCGTCTCGTTCACCGGGGTCGTCTGGGGAAGCGTGACCAGGTTCACGGTGACGCGATCTTGGTCGCTCAGGAAGGCCAGGGAGGCCTCGGCCTGGTCTCTGATGCGGCCGGTGTCGACGGCGTCGATGATGTCCGCCGGAGTGCTCAGCAAGGCGATGGCGTGCCCGGCAGCGGGCCCATCGACGATGACGAGGCGATCGCTGTGTTGGTCTGCGAGCTGTCTGAGCCGTCCGAGGAGCACCAGGTCGGGGATCCCGGGAGTTGCGGTTGCGATCAACTCGAGCGTGCCGGACCGCGCCAGGCGGCTGCCAAAACGCCCGAGACCGTGTTCTTCGAGGTACAAGGCCAGCGCTTCGGTCGGATCGATTGCTGCGACCATCAGCCGCTCGCCGTACGAGGGCGATGGCATCGGTTCGACGCCCGCATCTGGAACCGAGAGGAGACGCCTGGTGGCTCGACTGCCGTCGACCTCGACGATGAGCACATCGCGGCCCGTGTCGGCCGCGGCCAGAGCGACAGCCCCGGCGATGGTGGTCTTTCCGACCCCACCCTTTCCGGCGATGATGACGACTTGTGAGTCGACGATGGACTTGGTTGACACCACACGGTCTCCGGAGGCCTCGGCCTGGTCAGGCTAGCGACACTCATCCCACTCACGTGTGTCGTACGGGTTCGAATCGTCGTCGGGGGCGCCGGTGTTGAGGTGGGTCTTCGCGAGGGCCCACCCGACGATGCCCCAGACGGCTTCTCGAGCCTGGACCGGTTCGATCGGTCGACCCACACGAGGAGTCGACCTTCAACCCCCCTTGTGGAATGGGTCACGCCATCGCTAGATTCGCTGTTGGGGAATATCGGGATGCCGAGGGGGGTATCACATTGGTTGCATTGCACAGCCACGATTGGCAACTGAGAGCTGCGTGTCGCGGCCCTCAGGCTGCGGTGTTCTTTCCACCACCGCGCCACGAACGCAAACACGAGAAGATCGAACGCGAACTGATGGCCAAGTCGATCTGTGGCCAGTGTTGTGTGCGTTCGGAATGCCTCGATTACGCGATTGAGATCCGCGAACAACACGGCATCTGGGGTGGCCACAGCGAGGTCGAGCGCAAACGCTTCCTTCAGGTTGTCCAGGCCTAGACCTCAGGCAATCGGGGACCGGCGATTCTGACGTCGTCTCTCCGTCTTGTAACTCCGGTCGCATCCAGGTGGCCGAGCAATGGCAGCGCGTGTTTGCGGGTGTTGCCGAGTCGCTCGCGGACCTCCGAGACGGTGACCCCTTCGGGATTGTCGCTCAACATGTGGGCAATCGCTGTTGCGGTCTTCTCGATGGCTGCCGGGGTGAAGTAGCGCCCGTCCAGATGTACGAGCTGCTTGCGCTGGACGAGGGTTCGTAGTTCGTCGCTGGGAACGTTGTCTGGGTCGGGTGGTGCGAACGGCGAAGCGTCGACGGCTGCCACGAATGGGTGGTCCGAGAAGACGTCGCTTGTGCCGGCCAGTCGGACGAGACCGGCGTCGATGACGATGTCCCCCAACCGATCGAGCACGGCTCGCTGCCGTTCGTCGAACGAGGCGATGTCGACACCACGATCGCCGCTCGACTCGACCGCGGTGTGAACCGACTCGGTCAGTCTCGCCAGCTCGGTCGGATCGACGACCCAATTCCCCAGATCCGGGGGACGTCGTTCGCCGGTGAGACGCACGAGTTCGTCCGCATCGACCCATCCCCGTTCGCTGACGACCCGATCAACGGAGCGGTCGGGGTGAGAGCGAGACGCCGGAAGGACCGGGGCCACATCAAGAATCTGACCCCCGCCGACCGTCTCGTCTCTGCCGAACTCTCGGATCACGAACCGATCTCCAGGCAGCAGGGGTAGTTCCTTTTCGAGATGCAGCCGAACCGGTCCTGTCTCGCCCGGTAGCAGTGCTGCCGGACCGAGAATGCGCATCCGAACCGGCACCTCGGCCGATCCCAGGTACAGCGCATATGCACCCCGCCGCGACACCTCGTGGTCGAGGCGGTCGAGAACCCGAAGTTCTGCGTCGACACGTTGGGTGCGGTGCCACTGTCCGTCGAACACGACAACATCGCCGCGGCCGACATCGGAGCGGTCGATGCCGGAGAGGTTGAGAGCCACGCGGTTGCCAGGACCTACCTTCGTCCTCTCGTTGCCGAGAGATTGCACCGCCCTGACCCGAGCGCGGGTGTGTTGGGGTTCGATGGTCACCTCGTCATCGACGCGCAGCATCCCGCCCGTGAGGGTGCCCGTGACGACGGTCCCAGCACCCTTGGCAGCGAACGCCCTGTCGATCCACAGGCGTGGACGTTTGTGGTCTGCAGCGGTTGGAACGGTTGCTGTCAGGTCGTCGAGAGCGGCGAAGAGGTCGTCGATGCCGGTCCGGTCGATGCTGTCGACGGCGATGATCGGCGCATCCTCGAGAAAGGTACCTTCGACGTGTTCGGTGATGTCGAGATGGGCCAGTTCGAGCAGATCGTTGTCGACCAAACCGGCCTGGGTGAGGGCGACCACACCTGCTTCCAGGCCGAGCATCTCGAGGATGCGAAGGTGTTCCTCGGACTGTGGTTTCCAACCCTCGACCGCCGAGACGACGAACAGGCAGGCATCGACTGCGCCGACGCCGGCGAGCATGTTCTTGATGAACCTGACGTGACCGGGAACGTCGATGAAGCTGATGCCGCGGCCAGAGGGCAGTTTCGTCCAGGCGAAGCCGAGATCGATGGTCAGACCTCTCGCCTTCTCCTCTGCCAGCCGGTCGGGATCGATATCGGTCAGGGCGCGGACAAGGGTTGACTTCCCATGATCGACATGGCCTGCGGTCGCGACGACGTGCACGGGCCGACTCTACGCGAGCCCTTCGAGCCTGGACGCAGCGAGGGCCGAGGTGATGATCGCGTCGTCGGCGGGGTCGATCGTGCGAAGGTCGAGAAGGGTTCTGCCCTCGTGCACCCGGGCGATGATCGGGGTTGTGTGATCGCGCAACTCGGTGCTGTGGTCGCCAGCGATCTCGATGGCGGCCGAGGCGATGGTGGCCGTCGGGAGTGATCCTCCTCCGGGGGTGGCTTCGGAATCGACGACCATCCCGATACCCGACGCGGCGACGATCGCCTCGGCGCGCCGACTCAGAACCGGCTGGGGAATCGTGGCCATCGCCCAGAACGGGATCGCATCACCATCGCGACGAAGGTACGCGAGTGCAACATCCTGCAGTGCTCCGATGACCAGGTCGCCGGGGCGAAATGTTCGCATGAGCGGATGGCGAGCACAGCGTTCGACCATCTCTGCACGCCCGGCGATGATGCCCGACTGGGGTCCTCCCAGCAGCTTGTCACCCGAGAACATGACGAGATCGGCACCCTGGTCGAGCGTCTGGCGGACCGCGGGCTCGTCGAGTAACCAGCCGGGGCGTCCACCCTCGAGCCATGGGCACGCCTCGTCGAGCAGTCCACTCCCGAGATCGACGATGAGTGGAACACCCAGTGTCGACAGGGCTTTCACACCCACCGATTGCTGGAAACCTTCGATGCGGTAGTTGCTGGGATGAACCTTCAGGACGGCGGCGATGTCTTGGTTCTCGGCGATGGCTCGCTCGAAGTCTGCCAGGCGGGTGCGATTTGTGGTGCCGACTTCGACCAGACGACATCCCGACTGCTCGAGGACTTCTGGCACGCGAAAACCGCCACCGATCTCGACCAGTTCGCCGCGCGACACCGGAACTCCCGACCCCTTCGCTACTGCGGCGAGACCGAGCATCACCGCCGAGGCACAGTTGTTGACCACGATCGCCGCTTCTGCGCCGCACGCCTTGGCGAGCAACAGGCCTGCGCGCTCCTGGCGGCTGCCCCGGGCGCCGGTGTCGAGGTCGAGCTCGAGGTTCGTGTAGCCGGCGTTTCGGTTCGTCGCCAGAGGGGCGCGGCCCATGTTTGTGTGTAGCAGCACACCCGTGGCGTTGATGACACGACTCAAGAGTCGCCGCTCGACTCGTTCGACGTAGGCATCGAACTGCTCGTGTGCTCCGTCGGCGATGGCCGATCTGGCCGCTTCCACCAGCAGCGGATGAGGCAGGTGACTGTCGGCTCGCGACCGGGCGAGGGCGTCTACGGAGGGAGGGCGCACACCCATAAGGTTACGGACGGTGCGCTGTTGCTGACAATGGGCACGTCGGTAGGCTCGCCTGCATGTCACTGGTCGTCGTGCTGTTCGCGGCCTTCATCATCGTCCCGATCCTTGAGCTGGCCGTCATCATTCAGGTCGGATCGTCGGTCGGCGTGTTCCCGACCCTCGCGTTGCTGGTTCTCGTCAGCGTTGCGGGAGCGTGGCTGGTGCGCCACCAGGGCACGGGGGTGTTGACGCGAATTCGACAGCAGCTGTCTGTGGGCGAACTTCCCACGGACGAGTTGGTGAACGGCGTGCTCATCCTGGTGGCGGGCACCCTGATGTTGACCCCCGGATTCCTGAGCGACGCCGTCGGCCTGTCATTGTTGATCCCTCCGATCCGAGCTGTCATACGGCGCTGGTTGGGACGCCGGTTCACCCGCCGAGTGATCTGGGACATCGAGGAGATCTGATGAGCAACCCGGCGATGACCGTCCGCTCTGCAGCGACCGTCTTGTTGGCGAGAGACGGTGACGCTGGCATCGAGGTGTTCATGTTGCGCCGCAACCTGAACAGCGACTTCGTCGGTGGTGCCTATGTGTTCCCGGGAGGAAAGGTCGACGAGTCCGACAGGTTCGACGCCGAACTCGCGGCGGTGTGCGGCGGGTTCTCCGACGCCGATGCCAGCGCCCGCCTAGGCGTGGAATCAGGTGGTCTCGCACAGTTTGTCGCGGCCATCAGGGAGTGTTTCGAGGAAGCGGGCGTGTTCCTGGCACGCAACGAGTCCGGTGTGAACGTAGCTCTCGACGACGAGCCCGAGTTCTGGGCCGACACTCGCCGCGACGTCTACGAGGGCAAGATCCGTATCGCCCAGGTCTGTCGCGATCGAGGGCTCGAACTCGAGGTCGATCAGGTTGAGTACTTCAGTCACTGGATAACGCCGGTCGGGCCTCCCAGGCGGTTCGACACGCGGTTTTTTGTCGCACGTATGCCCGATGGGCAGACCCCGCTGCACGACGGTGGCGAGACGGTTGCCAGCGCCTGGGTATCGGTTGAGAGTGCCCTCGAGCGTCAGCGGGCCGGCGACTTCGAGATGATCTTCCCCACCATCATGAACCTCCGGGACGTGAGCCGCTTCGACACCGTCGACGCCCTGATGGCAGATGCGGCGGGTCGCACCGACATCCCCGCCATCATGCCCAGAATTGTCATTCGCGACGGTGTTCCGACACCACTGATCGAGGGCGACGAGGGATTCGAGGAAGCCAGCGACAACTGGCTCGCGCCGGATTCGATCAGGCCCTAGGAGCCGCGCCGATAGGCACAGCCCCAAACACCGCCTGTTGGCTCTTCGGTCGAGGCCTCATCGCGGTCGATCGAGCGCGCCGAGCGCGTCGTCGATGGCGGCCAACATGCGTGCACTACAACCGCCGATATCGGTCGGGGGTGATATCTCGTCGACCAACCGCTCGACGATGCCGCGGATGGCGATCGAAGCCGGACCATCGCTGCCGAGAGCCACTGGTACTCCTTCATCGCCGCCGGCGCCCACGGCCGGTTCGAGGGGGATGGATCCGATGAGCGGAGCCCCGATCTCGTCCGAGAGCCGTTGCCCGCCACCCTGGCCGAACAGCGGATAGCTGGCGCCGTCGGGTGCCACGAACGCACCCATGTTCTCGATGACGCCCACGACGGGCATGTGTGACCTGCGAGCCATGTCGGCGACCCGCGATGCCACCTTCTGAGCTCCGAGCGCTGGGGTTGTGATCACTATCATCTCGGCCTGGGGGAGCAGGCGGGCCAACGCCATCTGTACGTCGCCGGTGCCCGGCGGCATGTCGACGAGCAGATAGTCCATGTCACCCCAGGCGACGTCGTTCAGGAATTGTTCGACCGCCTTGGCCAACATGAGACCGCGCCACATGAGGGCCGAGTCCTCGCTCTCGACCAGGAGCCCCATCGATACGACCTGGATCTCGCCATCTCCCACGAGGGCTTTCTCGGGCCGGATGACGGGTCGGTCTGTCTCGACGTCTCGCTCGGCCTCGAGCCGCTCGCTGACACCCAACATCCGCGGAACCGAAAATCCCCAGATGTCGGCATCGAGAACGCCGACGGTGTGACCCTTTGCCGCCAGTCCGGCGGCGAGATTCACCGTGACCGATGACTTGCCCACACCACCCTTGCCCGAAGCGATGGCCAGCACACGTGTTGAGGTTGGTACGCGTGTCGGCCTGGCGTCGTCGCGGGCCTTGGCGCGGGCCCGCTCCATGGTGCGAGCCTTCTCGTCTGCTGTCAGCTCGTCCCAGCGCAGGGTGACCGAGGTGATGTCGGGGAGTGTCTCGACCCGGTGTTGAACGTCGCGTTTTATCGTCGCTCGCAGCGGGCAACCTGCCGTGGTCAGTGCGATCGTGATGACGGCCTCGCCGTCCTCGACTTCGGCACTGCGCACCATGCCCAGATCTACGATGTTGTCGTTCAGCTCGGGGTCCATGACACCGCGGAGGATCGAGATGACGTCTTGTGGTGTGCTGCCTGTGTTGTCGGGCATGGGGCGAAATCTACCCGGGCAGAGCCTGTGGACCTGTCGCCGATCGAGGATAAGATTGCTTTACACCGGGATTCTCAGGCGGTCTCCCGCGATTGTTCCGACGGAGGTATTGATGATCACTCTCACCGACGGCGCCGCGACAAAAGTCGGCGAACTCATCGAGGAAGAGAACGATCCCGGTCTGGCCCTACGCGTGGCGGTGCGCCCCGGCGGGTGTTCGGGCTTCTCATACGACATGTACTTCGACTCCGAGTTCGCGACCGACGACCTCACGATCGACTTCGATGGGGTCAAGGTCGTCTCCGATCCGATGAGTGCGCAGCTTCTCGAGGGAGCAACCCTCGATTTCAGTGACGGCCTGATGGGCTCGGGATTTGCCATCGACAACCCGAACGCCGAACGCACCTGCGGCTGTGGCGACAGCTTCAGCTGACAGCTCGGGCCCGACGGGCCACGTCAACCTGGAGATCAACGGGACTCCTGTCGAGGTTCTCGACGACGGGCGAAGCTTGCTCGAGGTCCTCCGTTCGGCGGGCCATGTCGAGGTCAAAGACGGCTGTTCGCCACAGGGTCAGTGCGGTTGTTGCACCGTCCTGGTCGACGGCGCTCCCAGGGTCTCTTGTGTCACCCCGGTGCGGCGGGTGAAGGGCAAGTCCATCGTCACGGTCGAAGGCCTCGCCGAGGAGCGCCGCGATCTGTGGGCTGGTGCCATGTGTGCTTCTGGGGGCAGTCAGTGCGGTTTTTGTACTCCTGGAATCATCTGTCGCCTCGAGGCTGCCGCGGAGAAGGGCGCCGACATCAGTGATCGAGCGGTTGTCGACAAGGCGCTGCTCGGCCACGCCTGTCGTTGTACCGGATGGCAGACGGTCCACGAGGCTGCAATCCGTGTGGCAAGCACCGAAACCACGACCGAACAGCGTGATCTTGTGGCAGCGGCCGAGCGGGCCCGACTCGAAGGTGGGGCCGTGCAGACGGTGTCGCCGAACGTGGCGCTGGGCCATGGCGGGTTCGCCGACGATTGCGCCCCCTCACACTCCCTCGTCGCGTTGCCACAAGGCGATTCGTGGGTCGTGGCCGAATCGTTGTCCGAAGCTCGATCCCTTCTGGGCAAGGTGCAGGGTCGTCGAACAACGGTGCCCGCCGAGCCGCCGATCACGCTGGCCGACGGCCGATGGGATGTCACCCTGCGGACCTGTTGGGTCGAACCCGCCTACCTCGAACCCGACGCTGTGTTCTGCGAGCCCGGTGGCGAACCCGTGGGCCCGCTCACGAACGGTGGGGCCTTTGGCGGCAAACTCGATGGCCAAATGAGGGTCGATGCCCGCCGCCTCGCCGACGAACACGGCAAGCCGGTACGGCTGCTGTTCGACCGCGAGGACGTAGTTCGGCAAGGGCCGAAGCGCCCCCCGCTCGCCATCGGCGTCGACACCAACATGCGAGGAGTCCTTCGGGTCGCCCGGACCCCCGGGGTCGACGATCTCGTGTCCGGCCTGGCATCTGGCTTGGCCGTGCAGCAGGTTGACCTCCTCGGCCCACCGACCTCGCTGTCACTTCGGGGCGCCGTACGAGCCGAGATCGAGATGGTCAAGGCGCAGATCAGCGACGATGCGGAGCCTACGGTCCTCCTGACCTCGGGCGCCTGGGCCAGGGCGTCGGTCGACGACAACGCGGTGAACGTGGTCGTTCATGCCGGAGCTGCCCTGGACGAGATCATTTTGCGCTCGTATGTCATCGGCGCTGCTCATCAAGCGCTGGGATTTGTGCGTTCCGAGTCGCTGGCGGTCGATGCCGAGGGCGAGGTTCAGGACCTCACGATTCGATCCTTTGGCATCCTGCGCTCTGTTGACACACCCAAAATCACGGTCGAGATCGTGCCTTCGGAGTCCGACCCGGTCGCAGCCAGTGTGGCTGCGTATTGTGCGGTTGCCGCTGCCGCCTGGCGTGACGCCCGATACCCTCCGGTGGTTCCGGTCTCGGCCCACGGCTAGACAGTTACCGATCTCACCAACCACCAAACCCATTCGAGGATAAGAAGATGTCGAAGCCCGTTGCCCACTACTCGCCTTCCTTTCGTGCCGGCGATTGGCTGATCGTGTCTGGCCAGCTGGGTCTGCGCGACGGTGCCCTTACCGAGGGTGTCGAGGAACAGACTCGCCAAGCCTTGGCCAACATGAGTTCGGTACTGGAGGCTGCTGGAGCCTCGTTCACCGATGTCGCCAAGTGCACGATCTTCATGAGCGACATGGCGAACTTCGCCACCATCAACTCGATCTATGCCGATACTTTCGGCGATCACCTCCCCAGCCGTTCGGCCGTGGCGGTCGCCGCCCTGCCTCTCGGTGGGCTCGTCGAGATCGAGGCGTGGGCCTACCTCGGCGACTAGAGCTACACTCAGCACATGCTCGGAGGAATCATCATCGTCGTGCTGCTCCTGATCACCCCGGTGATCATCGTCGCCAGCGCGTCGATAATCGCAGCCCTTCTCGGCGGGGTTCTGAACAACGACGCCGCGGCCCGCGCCGAGGGCAGCGAACTTCTCGAAACCAACTTCTGAGGTTCCTGGGGTTCCCCGGCCGAAGGCCGGACGGATTCAGGTCGACCAGCGCGATTGACCGAACCTGTAGCCGACCGATCGCACGGTCTGGATCAGGTTGGCGTTTTCTTCGCCCAGCTTCGAGCGCAGACGTCGTACGTGTACGTCGACCGTGCGTGCGCCGCCGTAGTACTCATATCCCCACACCCGGTTCAGCAACACCTCGCGGGTGAACACCCGTCCCGGATGTCCCGCGAGGAACTTCAGCAGCTCGTATTCCATATAGGTGAGGTCGATTGGATGCCCGTCGACTACCGCTTCGTAGGTTTCGAGGTTGAGAACCAGTGGCCCGTACTCGACGAGGTCTCCCGAACCCGGGGCACCTTCGTGGTTGAACAGGTGACGCAGCCGTGCTTCGAGTTCGCGTGGATGGAACGGCGATAGGCAGAAGTCATCGAAGAGTTCGTCGCGCATCTCCAGCTCGTCGAGCTGGTTCCCGCGCAGCAACAACAGCAGAGGGACCGCCGCATCGTCGCGACGCCTGAGAGCGCGACAGATACTCCACCCCTCGTCGGCGTTCGCGACGGCGTCGAGGCAGACGATTGCACCTGCCCAACCGTCGTCGGGTTCGGTTCGAACGATCTCGAATTCGTCCGCGATCGGTTTCCATGTGTAGTCGGCCAGATCGAGGGTTCTGGCCAGCTCCGAGGGTGGAGGTGAGGGGAATACGGCGATTGGTTCCACTGGCTAAAGGCTCACACGTTGCGTAGGTAGCGGTCCAGCTCGAATTGTGAGACCTGCGTCTTGTAGTCGGCGAATTCGGCACGTTTGTTTCTGACGAACCATTCGAAGAGGTGTGTTCCGAGTACGTCTTGGGCGAGCTGTGAGGCCTCCAGACGATCGAGTGCGGTACCCAACGAGTCGGGTAGCGGGCCGTGGCCGGCGGCCGACATCTCGGCCGACGTCATCTTGAACAGGTCTTTGGGCGCCTCCGAGGGTGGTTCGTACTTGTTCTCGACCCCATCGAGCCCTGCGGCGAGTAGAAGCGCAAAGGTCAGGTACGGGTTGCAGGCTGGATCGGGTGCCCGGTATTCGATCCGGGCCGAATCTGGCTTGCCCTTCTTTATCGAGGGCACCCTGATGAGAGCGGCGCGGTTCGAGCGAGCCCACGAGATCGAGACAGGAGCCTCGAACCCTGGGACCAGACGTTTGTAGGAATTGACCAACTGGTTCGTGACCGCTGTGATGTCGGACGCGTGTCGCAACAGTCCGGCCATGAACTGTCTTGCCACCGGTGTGAGACCGGCCTCGCCGTCGGGGTCGTGGAAGGCGTTCTTGTCACCTCGGAACAACGACAGATGGGTGTGCATGCCCGAGCCCTGGTGTGCTGCCATCGGCTTGGGCATGAAGGTTGCGTGTACCCCGTGTTCGATGGCGATCTCCTTCACCACGAGGCGGAAGGTCATCACGTTGTCGGCCATGGTGAGGGCATCGGTGTAGCGCAGGTCGATCTCGTGCTGGCTGGGTGCGTCCTCGTGGAACGAGTATTCGACGCTGATGCCCATGCTCTCGAGGGCCTGAAGGGTGCGCTGCCTGATCGAGCTGGCGACGTCAGCCGTCGTCAGGTCGAAGTAGGAACCCGAGTCGAGGGGTACGAGCGGTGTTGATGGGTCGCCATCCTGGAACAAGAAGTACTCGAGTTCCGGAGCGACGAAGAAGGTGAATCCCAGTTCTCGAGCCCTGTCGAGTTGACGCCGAAGGACCTGGCGGGTGTCACCTTCGAAGGCTTCACCGTCGGCGGATTCGATATCGCAGAACATGCGACCCACTCGCTCGTCGCTGTCGTTCCAGTTCAGCAGTTGGAACGAGTTCGCGTCGGGACGGGCCAGAACGTCCTCCTCGGCGATGCGGCTGAAACCGTCGATCGACGAGCCATCGAACAACATGCCTTCTTCGAACGCGGTCTCGAGCTCGGTGGGGCCGATGTTCAGGGACTTGAGCTGCCCGTGCACGTCGGTGAACAGCAGTCGCACGAGGCGGACCCCGCGGTCCTCGACCTTGCGCATCACGTAGTCGGTTCGACGTTCCATGACTCCATTGTCGACTCCTCGAAGCCGGTGTTGGAAGGGCTGGAGCACCGGTTCACACTGCGTTCACATTCGGGCAATGTGGGTGAAATCCGGTGACGCCATGATGGACACAGAGCAGCAAGGTGCTGCGCGTCCGGCCAGACGGCCCGGACCTGAACTATCGAAGGACGAGCAGTGGCGTATCGCGCTGAATACCTGTGGATCGACGGTGTCGAGCCCACTTCGGAGATCCGGTCGAAGACCAGGGTTCTTCAGAATGGAGACGAGCCCGGAATCTGGGGCTACGACGGGTCGAGCACCAACCAGGCAACCGGCGACAACTCCGATGTGGTTCTCAAGCCGGTCTTTCAATGCCCGGATCCCATCCGCGGGGGCGACGACATCTTGGTCCTGTGCGAGACCTTCCTCACCGACAAGGTGACCCCGCACCCGACGAATACCCGAGCCAAGGCCAGGGAGGCCCTCGAGAAGTTCGAGGACCAGGAGCCCTGGTTCGGCCTCGAGCAGGAATACACGATGATCGATCCGCACACCGGTTGGCCTGCCGGCTTCCCGCCCAACGGCTTCCCTGCTCCCCAGGGCCCGTACTACTGCGGTGTCGGCGCGGTGAAGATCCACGGCCGCGAGTTCGTCGAGGAGCACACGTCGTTCTGCATCGACGCCGGCCTGATGATTTCTGGCACCAACGCCGAGGTCATGCCGGGTCAGTGGGAGTTCCAGATTGGACCGGTTGACACCGTCGCCGTCGGCGACCACATCTGGATCGCCCGATACCTGCTGTATCGCGTCGGCGAGGAGCACAATCTCGAGATGTCTCTGGCCGCCAAACCCATGAAGGGCGACTGGAACGGCGCGGGCATGCACACCAACTTCTCGACCAAGGCCATGCGCGAGGGATACGACGCCGTCATCGCTGCGTGTGAGGCACTCGGGCAGCCCGGCGTGCCTGAGAAACACCTGGCCGGCTACGGCGTGGGCATCGAGGATCGCCTCACCGGCGCCCACGAGACCCAGCGCTACGACCAGTTCAGCTACGGCGTGTCCGACCGTGGCGCCTCGATTCGTATCCCGTGGCAGGTCGAGCAGGATCAGAAGGGCTACATCGAAGATCGTCGTCCCAACGCCAATGCCGACCCATACGTTCTGGCGACCCTGATGACCGAGACGGTCTGCAGCGCTCTCGCCTGAAACGGCTCCGGTCGGGTTTCGCTCGACGGGATAGGTCTGCCATTCGGGCTCGGTCCGCCCTTGTGCTGAGGCTCACCGGCACAAGGGTCGGCGAGCTCTCTTCCCGCCGATTTCTCATCAACACTGGTAGAATCGTCGATCTGCTTTGTAGTGCGCGTCCTGCCAAAGCTCGACATTCGGTCGTCTGGACGTGTGCGTCAGGGAAATGGGTCGGTACGGTACCGGCCAGTTCAGAGTGACTGCCTTCACAGGAGCGACGCCACGTGGCCAAGGAGCGGGTCGAACGAGACGAGGAAGACCTCGTCCGACTGTATCTCACCGACATCGGCCAATACCCGCTGTTGACCAAGGACGACGAGGTGAGGCTCGCCCAGGCAATCGAGGCCGGTAATGACGCACGCGAGGTGCTCGACCGTGGTTGTTGTGCAGAGGGCAAGCCGCTGACCGCAGCCAAGAAGCGCGAGTCCCGCAAGGCGTCGCGCGCCGGTGAAGAGGCCGAGCGCACGTTTGTGCAGTCGAACCTCCGCCTGGTCGTATCGATCGCCAAGAAGTATCAGGCATCGGGTCTTCCCCTCCTCGATCTCATCCAGGAAGGGAACCTGGGCCTCATGCATGCGGTCGAGAAGTTCGACTGGCGCAAGGGATTCAAGTTCTCGACCTACGCAACGTGGTGGATCAGGCAGGCCATCACCCGCGGCATCGCGAACACCGGGCGTACCATTCGGCTTCCGGTCCACGCAGGCGACACCCTTGCGCGCCTGCAGAAGGCACGTTCGCGGTTGGAGCTCAAGATGGGCCGCCCGGCCACACTCTCAGAGCTTGCGGCCGAGGTCGAGATGCCAGAAGACAAGGTCACCGAAGCATTGCGCTTCGCTGCCGAACCGCTCTCGCTTTCCGAGCCACTCCGCGAAGACGGCGACGCCGAGCTCGGCGATGTTGTCGAAGATCGCTCCGCCGAATCACCTTTCGAAGTTGCCGCCACAGCCCTGCTGCCCGAAGAGATCAACCGGCTGCTCGCCCCGCTCGACGAGCGCGAACGAGAGATCCTCAAGCTCCGTTTCGGTCTCGACCGAGGCGAACCTCGCACGCTCGAGGAGGTCGGCGAACACTTCAGCCTCACGCGCGAGCGCATTCGCCAGATCGAAGCAAGGGCGATGTCGAAGCTTCGCCACCCGTCGAGCGACACGGGAGCGCGCGACCTCTTGTCGGTCTGATCACCGGTGACACCCCGAAAGGGGTGGTTGGGTCGGCTGGTGGTAGCCGCTGACGAATTTGTCGAGGTCGGTGGCCGTGCGCGCCAGTTCTTCGGCCGAGGCTGACGCAGCCAGAGGTGCTGCTGCTCGCTCAGCTGTGCGACCCAGCCAGGTGGTGTTGTGAGCAAACTCCTCGTCGGGCTGTCCGTGGATCCCAATCGACTCCGGCAGCGGCTATATTCCCTGATGGAGGTGTCTGAGCGCCTGGTGGGCTCCCCCGCCTTCAAAGCGGGTGGGACGGGAGATCCCCGTCCGGCGGGTTCGATTCCCGTCCGCCTCCGCCACGTTGCCTCCGCGCTCGACCCTCGGTAGGGTCGACCACAACCTCCCCCGAAGAACTCGACTTCCCCCTCGAGAAGTACTTCGACCTCTTCGGGAGGATGCCGTGACCCAGCCGGTTGCCGACGACTCAGCGTCGGTTGTGGGCGAGCTGTCCGTTCTTGTTTCATCGCTTCACCGCGAGGCTGCTCTCGGCGGTGTCGAGGCACCAGATGTCCTTGCCTCGATGGCGACCAAGGCTGCACCCTGGCTCGGCCAAGAAGGCGTCGATGCCGTCGTCGCGTCTACGCGGCGCCGATTGGTGGGGTTGGGCGAGATCGAACCACTTCTCGTCGCTTCCGACATCTCGGACATCCTCATCAACGGCCCCGGCCGAGTCAGGGTCGAGCGAGCGGGCCATCTCGAGTTCTCTTCGATCGTCCTCGACTCCGACGGGGTCAGGTTGCTCGTCGATCGAATTGCCCTTCTGGCAAGGCGCCGTCCCGATGCTCGCGCCCCCGTGCTCGAGTGTGTGCTGCCGGCGGGTCACAGGGTCACCGTGGCCGTCGCTCCCGTAGCGACCGGCGGACCATTGATAGCGATCCGCCGATTTCGCACAGATCTCCACGGGATCGGCTCGTTCGACGAGTCGAGACGAGGGCTTATCGAACGTCTGGTCGACGCTGTGGCCGTTGGAGAATCGGTTCTCATCGCCGGACCGACCGGGGCGGGCAAGACGACCCTCATAGGCGCTCTCATCGACCTTGTTCCCACCGACGACCGAGTGGTGCTCATCGAGGACACGGCCGAGGTGAACACAACACACCCCGATGTGGCCAGGCTGGTCACACGAGCCGAGTCGCCCACCGATCTCCCGATAGATCTCGAGAGCCTGGTCAGGCTGGCCTTGCGCCTCAGACCCGACCGCATCGTGGTCGGCGAGGTCAGGGGCCGCGAAGCCAGGGGGCTCGTACAGGCTCTGAACACAGGTCATCGGGGAGGATTGGCATCGATCCACGCCGCATCGACCGCCGGAGCGCTCAGGCGATTGTGGTCACTGTGTGATCACGGTGCGGCGCCACGCGGCGGCGATCCCGAGACCGAGCAGTTGCTCGAAGCCTTCGATCTCGTAGCCGTTGTCGCCCCCGGCCAAGACGGGCGCCGCCAATTGGTCGACGTTGCCCCGTCCCGGTCGCTCGAGGCGTTTGTGTGTTCGTAGTGATCGCTGGCCTGGTCCTGCTGGCGAGGGTTCGCCGACTGCGCGTCGTGTCGATCCCGCTTGTTGTGGGGCTAACGTTCGGTCAACTGTGGGCGGGCATCCTCACCCTCGACATATTGCTCATCTGGCGTGTGTCGACGGTGCTTGTTGCTCGCCGCCAATCTTCCCGGACCCTGAAGGGGCTTCCCGAGCTCGCTGACGAGGCCGCCAGGCGCATGGGCGCCGGGCAGCAGCTGACCCACGCCCTCGCCGCCAGAGCTCAGCTCGTCCCCGGCATCAGGGGCGAGCTCGAGTCGGTTCTCCGTGGACTGGAACTGGGGTTGCCCTACGTCGATGCTCTGGGTCCGCTGCGGTCTCACTCGGAGGTCGATGTTCGTTTCCTAGGGGCTTCGATAGAACTGGCCGCGGATCGGGTCTCCGACGCCGAACCAACGTTTGCCGCAGCTGCACGGACACTGCGCGAACGCCGCCTGCGTCGCGGCGAAATCTCAGCACAGGCTGCCCAGGCAACAGCGTCGGCCCTGGCACTTGCCGTGTTGCCCTGGGGTGCAGCGGTCCTGGGCGGATTCGGCGGAGACGGTCTGTCGGCGCACTGGACCTCGGTCAACATCCGCTCGACGACTCTGTCGGGTGTCGCCCTTTCACTGGTCGGAACCCTGTGGTCGCTTCACCTCATCAAGATGGTCGAGAGGGCAACATGACCCGAAGGGTGCCAGGATGAGTGTGCTGCTCTGGGCCTCGGTCTGCTGGTGTGTGTGGGCTTGGCTGGCCCCGCCACGGCAGCGGTTCCGGCGAACCGCCCCACAAAGGACCGCCGACATCGTCGATCTGCTGGCGTTGTCAGCGCGCCGCGGTGCCTCGTTCCACGAATCGCTCGATCGCTGCGTGCGGTACGTCACGACCACCGACTCTCAGATCCTGGCGCCGCTCGTATCGGCGCTCGATCTTGGTGTCTCCGTTCGTGGCGCCGTCGATTTGGCGACACTGGACCCGTCCGACCCGTTGGCGGTAGCTCTCGAGGCATTGGCTGACGCGGCCGATCGAGGGGGCTCGCTCGTGGACGAACTCGACCGGGTCGGAGCCGACGTCCGTCGACTCGAGTCGCTCGATGTCGCGACGCGAGCGCGCCGGATGTCGGTCTGGTTGACGGCTCCGCTCGTGTTGTGCCATCTGCCCGCCTTCCTGCTCGTCGCGGTGGCGCCCGCCTTGTTGCCGGCGTTGACGGCCTGATCTCCACTTCCCCCGAATCCCGAAAGTGAGATGTCTCGAGGAGACCCAATGCAAACTCAATTGAACACAGCGATCGCAGGACGACTCGACCGTCGCGGCGAGGACGGTCAGGCGACAGCCGAGTACGCGCTGCTCACCGGAGTCGTCGCTCTCGTCGTCGGACTCGTCGCTGCCTGGGCTGCCGGAACCGGCAAGGTGTCAGCCCTGCTCGATGCTGTCTTCGAAGGGCTCATCCGGGCTGCGGCCTGATGCCGGCCCGACGTCAGGACGGTCAAGCGACCGTCGAGTTGGCGCTCCTGCTGGCACCGATCCTGGTCATCGTTCTGGCGATCATCCAGGTTGGCCTGGTGTGGCGGGACCAGCTGATGGTCATCCACGCAGGGCGAGAGGCTGCCAGAGCAGCGGCGGTCAACCCGGCGCCGGGAGCCGCGAGGTCTGCAGCTCTCGATGCGACCTCTCTCGACCCGTCGAGGTTGTCGGTCGAGGTCGTCGGCCGAGCCGCGCCCGGGGGCCTGGTCACCATTCGGGTCGTGTACGGACCGCCCAGCTCGTTGCCGTTGTTTGCATCGTTGCTCGCCGGTCGACGGCTCTCCTCGGTCGCGACGATGTTGGTCGAGGTATCGGGGTCGGGCGCAGGGTCAGGGCAGACCCGGGCGAGCGGTCACGATCCGCCCGAGCACCTCATTGGCCCCGGCCTTGTCGAGGTGTTCGTTGCCCCTAGCGCATCGGCCAGACACAACACATGAGGGGCAACCTTCGGCACAGTCGCAGCCCGCCACCAGATCCCGAGCGAGGCTGGCCAGCGAGTTCATCTGGTAGTACGCAAGGGCCGCGAGGCCCGCCCCGCCCTGGATTGTGTCATGGATGTGAATCGTCGCATGCCTCGAACCCTTGGCTCGGTGCGAATGACCGCCGACATCCCATGTGTCGCAGATGGCGAGAAGTGGCAACGAGGCCACCAGAGCGTGTTCGGCAGCATGCAGCGCGCCGAGCTTCGGCGAGTCGGTTGTGCCGAAGTCGATCCAGACGGCGTCGGTTGTGTAGCTGATCGGGTCGACGGCAACGTCGAAGTGTTGTCGCGAACGGTGTCTGGCGTCGATCAGCGAGTACCCGACGACTTGTTCGGTCACCTCGACAGACCCGAGATGTAGCGTTGGTGAACCGTCGGAGACGGCACGTTCACCGACGTGGTCGATCGTCGTGACCGAGCGAGCGACGGTTCGGACCGAACCTCGATCGTCGCGTTCGGCGGTCGCCAACCGCTGTGGAATATCGAGGGCGACGACCTTCCATGGCACGCCCCTGTGCAGGTACCGCGCCCCGGGGTGAGCGGTAGCCGGGGCGCGTGAAACATCGACGGTTCCGATCAGTGAGCCCTGGCGGTCCTCGATTCGTACGGTGCCGGCGTCCGAGGTTCGCAGGCCGACCTCGCGTGCCGGGTTCGACCGCCCGGCAAACCGTGCGCGACCTCCCGTGACCTCGATCAGCCCGACCGAGGCAAGGTCACAGACCACCTCGTCGAGAACCGCCGGCCAGTACTGGTCGTCGGTGGCGGGATCCAGGGGAATCTCATGGGCGGCGCAGGCGAGGTGTTTCCTGGCTATGTGATGGTTGTCGATGTTGACCATCACCCGCTCGCCCTTGCGATCGATGAGGTCTGTCGGATGGCGCGCGAACCACTGGTCGAGCTGGTCGTTTCCAGCCACAAGAATTGATGCGGCGGGCTGGCCTCGCCGGCCCACTCGCCCTGCTTGCTGGCGCAGCGATGTCAAGGACCCCGGAAAGCCAGCCGAGATCGCCACGTCGAGATCGCCGATGTCGATTCCCATCTCGAGCGCCGACGTCGACACGACGCCCGTCAGCGAGCCGTCCCCGAGCCGCCGCTCGATCGAACGCCTCTCGTCGGCGGTGTAGCCGGCGCGGTACGATTCGATCTTCCCCGCGTTCGAGGGTGAGAGTTCGCGGGCCAACGCTGCGATGGCCTCGGCCCCACCTCTCGATCGGCAGAACACGATGCAGCGGTGGTCGCGCTCGATCATCGAGGCGAGCAGGTGGGCGCTATCGGGAACGAGCGATGAGGCCTTTCCGGTCGCGCGCGGATTCCATAACACCTGGGTGGTTTCGCCGCGAGGTGATCCGTCGTCGCCGACGACCTCGACCACCTGGCCGAGAAGTCGGCTGGCCAGTTCCCCTGGTCCGTCGATGGTCGCGCTGGTGAAGATGAATTGAGGTCTCGCCGAGTGGAACGCGGCAATTCTCCCGAGTCGCCTCAAGATGTGACCCATGTGTATGCCGAAGCTGCCGCGGTATGTGTGCGCCTCGTCGATCACCACATATCTGAGGTTGGACCAGACCCGAGACCACCGGAGATGGTTGGCGCAGATCGTGGCGTGCAACATCTCTGGGTTCGTGAAGAGCACGTTCGCCGACTTGCGCGCGGCGGCCCTGGCCTCCCACGGTGTGTCGCCGTCGTAGTCGGCGCAGACGGCGTCGGGAACGAGCTTGGCGAAGGCGAGCAGCTGGTCGTGGCCGAGCGCCTTGGTCGGGTGGATGACAAGTGCGGTGGCTGTCGGAGCTCTGGCGATGGCCGCTGCGATCGGGACCTGGTAGCACAACGACTTGCCCGAGGAGGTCGGGGTCGAGATGACAACATTTGATCCGGTTCCGATCAGGTCGATCGCGTCGTGCTGGTGCAGCCACAGACCCCGGGGGGCGACCCTTTGCAGCAGCGACGGGTCACAGCCAGCCGGAGTTCCGGTCGCGAGCCTCGCTGTGTGAGCTGCTTTCGAGCGACTCCATACGAATCGCGGGTCCTTTTCCAGCCACAGGAGTGTGGTGGCGAGCAACGGAGTCATCTCATCCACAGTGGCAAAAACAGAGACTCTGAGTGAGATCCCAAGCCGGATTGGTGAACATAGTCTCAAGTGTCACTCGAGCTTGAGGAATTATTTGCACTGTCGTCATCAACGTTCCACAATCGCGTCGTTGTAATTACCCCGACGTCATCCGACAGACCATCGGTGTGACCCCATAACGATCGCGCGTGCGGGCACCGTCTTGCTGTCAGCCGCAGGAGCCAAATGTCACTCATCCCCGACGCAGCGCCCGAGTTCGAGGACGAAGAGCCGAAGACTTGGTGGGACTTCGCCAACTGTCTCGGCGTCGAACCCGACCTCTTCTTTCCAGAGCGTGGGGCCTCCACAAAGGAGGCAAAAGAGGTCTGTCGCGGCTGCATCGTTCGTGATGACTGCCTCGAGTATGCGCTGGTTCAGGGTGAGAAGTTCGGCATCTGGGGTGGCATGAGCGAACGCGAGCGTCGGCGCCTCAGGCGACAGCGTGCCCTGGCTCGCCGTGCCGCCGCGGGCGAATAGCGGGTATCCTTGCCGGTGTGAACCTCGGAGCGCCCGAACTATTAATCGTCCTCGTTGTCGTCCTGTTGTTGTTCGGTGGGACCAAGCTGCCCAAGTTGGCGCGATCGCTCGGTCAGGCTCAGCGCGAGTTCAAGGACGGCCTCCAGGAGGGCACTGAGGCCGACGACGAGTCGTGAGCGGCACGTCGCGCGCCGATTTGTGATCGGTGGGAACTCTGAGCGTGGCGTTGTCGTTGCACTGGAGTGACTGCGGCCACTCTTCCTACTCGGGGATTCACAATGGTTGACTCGCGTCGAGCGCGTCGGCGATCCCGGGCTCAGCATCATCAAGCGGTTCCGACCTGGGAGGAAGTGGCTCGCGAACACGGTGCGTTCATCTACACCGTCGCCTATCGCCTGACCGGCAACCGGGCTGAAGCCGAGGACCTTGTTCAGGACGTTCTGGTCAGGGTCCAGCGCGGCCTGCGCACCTTCCGGCCCGGTTCGATGCAGGGATGGTTGTCGCGAATCACCACGAACGCATTCCTCGACGAGGTGAGGCGCAAGAAGCGTCGCCCCACGGATGCCCTTCCCGACGAGAACCCAGAACGAGTTCTTCCGACATCTGACGCCGCGGACGACGTGCTCGAGCAGTCGACGTTCTCGGGTGAGGTTCAGGTCGCCCTCGCACAGCTGTCGGACGATTTCAGGGCCGCTCTCGTGCTCAGCGACGTCGTAGGTCTCAGCTATGCCGAGATCGCCGAAGCACTCGACACACCCATCGGGACCATTCGCAGCCGGATCCACCGGGCTCGTTCGCAGATGCGCGACGTGCTCGATCAAGACAGGAGTGCGACGTGAACCAGATCGAAAACGTCTCCGAACTTCTCAGCGCCTACATGGACAACGAGCTCGACGATCACGAACGCCGCAGGGTCGACGAGGCCCTCACCCTCGATGAGGCATTGGTCGACGAGCTTCGATCGATGCGTCAGATCCGCGAGGCGGTCCGGGATCTCCCGCTACTCGACATTCCAGACGAATTTGCCCAGAGGCTCGAGCGACGGTCTCCATTCGGCCCCGTCGCTCGTCCCAGGCGGCGCACGCGCACGCGCGCCGGTGCGCTCAGCGCTCTCGTATCGGTCGCGTTCTGGGGTGTACTCGTCGGCACCGGCTCATCGACCGAGGTGCTACCCGACCTGGCCGGCGTCGTGGCGTTTCATACCGACGGATCCGAGTCTGGCACCGAGATCGACCCCTCCGCCGTCGACGCGATGCCGATGAGTGCAGACGGCTTCTCCCTGGTCGAAGCCTCCCGCAGCGAAGGTGTCGACCAGTACCTGTACTCGAATGGTGTCGACGATGTCGCTGTGATGGTGCAACGTGGTCGGGTCGATTGGGACGGGTTGCCGATCGGCTCGAGATTGGACGTCGAAGACGGCGCCGGCTGGCTTGGCGACATCGACGGTCGACACGTTCTGGTCGTCGGTCGAGGTGACTCGGTCTATCTCGTCACCGGATCGGTCGTCGATGACATGTTTGTCGTGTCGAACGCTATGCCGGAAACCGAGCGATCTCTGGGTGACCGCATCGTGGATGCGAGTCGAGAGCTGGTCGACCTGGTCGGTGTCCAGCCCTAGGAGAGCGGCGTCGAGGGGTTCAAGCCTCTTCGGGCATGCCGAGATCCCAGACGAGCTCGATGTTCTCGCGCTCTGCATCACGGGCCACCCGCTCGCGATTACGCCGGAACTGAGGATCGTGAGGGGGCAAGAGCAAGAGGCGGGCGTTCGTGCGGGTGCGGAAATTGTCGACCACACTCTGGTCGCCGTAGGTGCACTCGGTCTCCCAGTGGGGTGCAACCGGACCCAGATACACGAGCCGGGCACCGGCCACCGGCGGGATCGTTTCTTCTGCGGTCTCGATGTCGCTCACGGTCACTCCCGATCTGGATCGATCGACGATTGTACGTCGTTGGGACGGTATGCCCTCACACGATTGGTTGCTGCGAGTGCACCCTAACGAGACAATTCCGACATAAATGTCGCACTAGTGTCATGAATCTGTAATAGTCTTCCCTTGTTAGACGATCCGCAATCCGGACCAGGGCACTGCGTTACATCCCTTGAGGTGTTCCCAGCCCTGCCGGTCGACGATCAGCCATTCGGGCGGAACCCAAAGGAACACAACCGACAAAACTTGCCGACTTCGGGAACCGAACGAGTCGCTCGTTCGTCGTAGAAGTCAACGGAGGGGTTGCGCACAATGAGCACCAAGAAGTGGATGTCCAAGGGGAACTGCGCCGAGCGGCCGCCGAGTGAGTTCTTCCCGAGTGACGGAGTAGGCGTCGACCGAGCCCGCAAGGTCTGCGCCACCTGTCCCGTCAAAGAGACGTGCCTCGAGTACGCCCTCGTCAACCGAATCGACCATGGGGTATGGGGTGGCGCCAGCGAGCGCGAACGACGGCGCATCCTGAAACGTCGTCGCATCGCAGCTGAGGCTGCGGTGGCCGTCTGATCCCCCGACCTGCGATTTCGCGCCGAGGTTCCTCGGCGAACGGGAAACTCTTGAGCTGATCCTCACGGTGTGTGGGCCGGTCTCGGACTCGATTGGACGATCTGACGCTGTCGGTGAGGCTTCTCGCTCGCCCAACCGACGGCGCCCGTCGCCGGGTAACGTCGAAGCTCGCCAACCACACAGGGGGCATCGATGAGGATTCGTCGTCAGGGTGAATCTCGCCGCGCAGCAGGCAATCGTGGTGAACGTATGTCCACGCCGCAAGGGAGGGCCGGCGGCGCAGCTCGGCCGACCCTTGGAGGTGTCGGCGGCGGTGGGATCGGCAACCTCGGCAAGGGAGGTGGTGTCGTCGGGCTGATCATCGCCTTGGCGGTCGCTTTCATGGTCATGAAAGGTGGGGGTGGTGGAATCGGCGGCGACACGACCGGTGCCGGCGACGTGGTCGGTCAGCGGACCCAGCTGGTCGATGTTCAAAAGACGACCCGCTCCTCGTTGTCCTCGGCCGAGGCAACCGATCTCGACGACTTCGTGGCCGACACTGTCGATGACCTGCTCGCGTACTGGACCGAGGAGTACCCGGAGGTCTACGGATCGGCGTTCCAACCCCTGAAGGACATTTTTGCGTTCGACCCGAACGGGAACCGCCAGATCAGCTGCGGACAACCCCTCGACCCAAAAATCCTGAACAGCAACGCGATCTACTGCCCACCCGAGGACTACATAACCTGGGACGACAGCTTCCTGATCCCGAATTTCTACGCAAACTTCGGCAAGGCGGCCGTCGGGGTCGTGCTGGCCCATGAGTACGGCCACGCCGTCCAGACCCGGGGTGGCCTCCAGGCGGCGCCGATCATTCGTGACCTGCAGGCCGATTGTTTCGCCGGGTCGTGGATTCGCCGGGCCATCGACGGCGATGGCGCCATCAGGTTGACCGATTCCGACCTCGAGGGTGCTGTCTCGGGTTTCCTGCTCCTGCGTGACCCTCCCGGCAATCCGACTGACAGCCAGAGTGCCCACGGGTCTGCCTTCGACCGTGTGAACGCATTCCAGAGCGGATTCTCGGAGGGTGCCACCCGTTGTCGCGACTTCGCGTCCGAGGGTGTCGAGATCGTCGATATCGCTCTCGAACAGTTAGACGTGGGCGGGGGCAATCTGGGATTCCAGGAAGCCGTCGACGCGGTCCTCTCAGATCTCAAGGATTTCTGGAACCCGTATCTCGCCGAGATTGGCCTCCCGAACGGCCTCGGCACCGAATGGTTCTCGGGTGTGTCGATTCCCTGTGTAGACGCCGGCTCGGGCGGACAGGTGTTCCACTATTGCGCCGGCGATGGTTCGATTCAGCTGGACCAGGAAACGCTCGCACGCCTCCACGCCGACATCGGCGACTTCGCCACCGGGCTACACCTCGCACGACTTTATGGCGAAGCAGTAGTGACCGAAGCCGGGTTCCGCGACGATGTTGGATTGGTCGCCGACTGCCTTGCCGGTGTCTGGGCCGGAGATGTCGCGTACACATCGACTCGACCGCTCGAGCTGACCGGAGGCGATCTCGACGAGGCGCTCGCCACCCTGATCGACGACCCTGAACGCGCCGACGCGGCCTCGTTGTTCGAGCGCGTCGACGCGTTCAAGAGCGGATTCTTCGACGGAGGGTCCGGATCGGCTGCCTCCGTCGAGTTCTGTCGTTAGCCCTGACGGGGAGGTTTCCCTGGCTCAACCCTGAACGGGGGGAGGCGGAGTCATCAGGGCCGACTCGAGGGGATCGGCCACACCCTCTGGCAGTGGCATCGGTTCAACCGGCGCTGGCAAACCATCGTTGTTCCATACATGGTCGTCGGCCCAAACCTCATCCACCGTCGTCGGAGCAACAACTGCAGCTGCCTCGACCTGAGCCAGGAGTTCTGCCTCGATCTCCTCTGTTGTCTTCTTGGCTTTGCGTCCCCGCCCACCCTTGGGCTTCTTGGGTTTCTTGGCCGCCCTGGCCGCCTTGGCCGCCTTGGCTTCGGCTCTGGCGGCCGCCTTGTTCTCGGCCTTGGCCTTGCGACCGCTTCTCGCCGGCTCCTCGATCGGTTCAGCCGCGACGATCGCTTCGGCCAGCCCACTGGCATCTGCCGTTGGGTCGTGTTCGTCGAGGAGTTCCTTCGAGGACTTCTTCTTGGCTCGGCCCTTGCTCCTGGATGTCCTGCTCTTGTTGGAAACAGTCTTGTTCGTCTTCTTCTCGGCCTTGGCCTTCTGTTTCTTCGATCGCTTCGATTCATCCTCTTCGGGAGAGAACATATGAACCAGAGCATCACCGTCTGTAGGTTCGGAGAGTTCTTCTCCAATGACGGGGACACCGTCGGCCACGGCCGACAGGTCGGTCCTCACCGCGTCTGGCTGCAGCCCAGCGTGTTCGTGGGACTCGCGGGTGGCGCTGGCAAGGTCGATCTGTGATGTGTCGATGTGGATCGCCACGTCTTGGTTCTTCTTGGACCTGCGTCGTCCCTTGGTGGCCTTCGACGGCAAGATGTCGTCGTCGATCCTGGCCCAGCCACCGAAGTGGATCGGGGGTGCGAAGGCCCGGTCGGGCTCCTGCATCGCGGTCTCGTCGACCGCTCCGCCGCCCTGAGCCCCCAGGTCGAGTCCGCCCGTGTCCAGAGGAGGGGGGAGGTTTGGTTCGGGGGTCGGGTGAATGATTGCACTTGTGCTGGAGGTTGTGTCGCCGTTCTCCGGTGCCACATCGCGGGCTTCATCCGCCGGGATCTCCAACTCCAGCGCGGGTCTTGCGATCATCTCTGAATCCGGAGCCGAAGTGATGGGGGCAGGGTCGGTCGCTGTTTCGCCGTCGATTGCGAACAGGTCGTCCAGCCAGGCCTCGTCGCCATCGTCGAGAAGGTCCTCGACGGAGGCGTCGAGGGGGCTTGCGTCGAGAGGGCCTCCGGACTCGACCGCTTCGGAGGTGTCAGAGGCCGAGCCGCCGAAGTCGAAGTCGGCCAGCTCCGAATCGTCTTCGAAACTATTCGGGTCGTCGAAGCTCTCGGCGGCGAGTTCAGGAGTGTCGTCGAGATCACCCAATCGGTCGTCGTCTTCGTAGCCGTTCGGGTCGTCGAAGCTCTCGGTGGCGAGTTCAGGAGTGTCGTCGAGTTCGGTTGCAGCCGAGTTGGTGGCAGTTGTCGGCTCGTCGTCGTCGACGAGATCATTCAACCAGTCGTCGTCTTGTTCGGAACCGTCTACGTCGGTCAGCCACGAAACTCCGAGGTCGGACTCTTGAGTCGGGTCGTCGCTTTCCGCCAGATCGTCGTCATCGGTGGGTTCGAAATTGGCGAAGAAGTCATCGGTGAGGTCGTCGTCGGGCTGGTCAGGAACCCCGACGGCTTCGATCTCGGTGTCGGGGGCCACGGCCGGTGTGTCGTCGAACTCGAATTCGAGATCGTCTTCGACATAGGTCGATTCGGTGCCGAACGGGTCACCGTCGCCCTCCTCTTGGTCGATCCACTCGTCCAGCTCCTCCAGAGCGGCGTCGGGCACTGTCTCGATCGGTGTAGCTGCCTCGGGCGCCTCGGTCTCGACCGGCTCGGGAGTTGGCGCGTCGAAGGACCTATCGGCGTCGTCGAGGAGGGCCTCCATGGAGCTCTTCACGTCCTCGAGATCGGGCTTTTGGGGCTTGTCTTCGGCTGTGCCGTAGACATTGCCCAGCACATCATTGAGTCCAGACATCAACGGATGAGTCGGCAAAGAACCCACGTCGCTTAAGAGGGTCAACTGATAGTTCGCTCAGCTGTGGCATCTGCTCCTCGACGTGTCGTCATCAACATAGAGTGGATCCCCGTGGATGATCGGCCCGCTGAGGGCAGCAGTAGTGGCGACGCAGCTCGGTCCGAGCAGCGCCCTCGCGCGCAGCGTCGGGGAGCGCGTGGCGCCGAGGCGTTCATCGTCACGCCCTTCATGCGACTGGCCCGGACCCACGTGCTCAGCGTGGCCGGCGACACCCTTGTCACCATCGCCCTGGCCGGATCGTTGTTCTTCCAGGTCAGCGCCGATTCAGCCCGCAGCAGGGTTGCGCTGTACCTGGCCCTCACCGCCGCGCCGTTCGCTCTGGTCGGACCCCTGATCGGGCCCATGATCGACCGGGCGAAAGGTGGGCGCCGGACGATGATGATTGTCGCGACCGCTTCGCGTGCCGTGCTGGCGCTGGTGATGCTCCGGTTCCTGAACGGTCTGTTGCTCTATCCCGCATCGTTCGTGATGCTGGTGATGGGCAAGGCCTACCACGTCTCAAAATGCGCCATCGTTCCGACCCTCGTCAAGCGTGACGCCGGCTTCGTCGAGGCGAACTCGAAGCTGGTGTTGATCGGTGGCGTCGCGAGTTCGTTGGCCTTTGGGCCGGGGAGCCTTCTCCAGTGGCTGCGGGCCGGGTTGCCCCTCGTGTTGGCGTGTCTCTTGTTCCTGGGCGCTTCGGTTCTGGCCTCACGCCTACCTTCCAGCGTGGTGGCCCAGGAAGCCACGGACGAACTCGAGCGCCTCGAGTTGAGGGGTGCGGGCATCTTGATGGCAGCATCGGCCATGGCCCTGCTGCGGGGCATGGTCGGGTTCCTCACGTTCCTGGTCGTGTTCTGGTTGCGCTCCGAAGATGCAGCCATCGCCTGGTTTGGGCTCATCGGTGCCTTCGGAGTCATCGGCAGCATGGGCGGCGCGGCGCTCGCCCCGACCGTCAGACGAATGCTCCGCGAGGAGAACATCCTCGGTGGAGTCCTGATCCTCGCCGGAGTGGTGGCGTTTCTTGCCGCGGCATCACCTTCCAGAGCCCTTGCCGCCGTGCTTGCCCTGACCGTCGGCATCTCGACCAGCCTCGGGAAGCTTTCGTTTGATGCCATCGTCCAACGCGACGCTCCCGACGCCAATCAGGGACGTTCGTTCGCCCGCTTCGAAACACGCTTCCAGCTCGTGTGGGTCGTTTCGGCGCTGATACCAGTCCTGGGCTTCGCCTCGTTGCCGATACAGATCGGTTTCCTGGTTCTGGCCTTCGCCGCCTCGATCGGCGCGTTCTTCTATCTGGGCGGCCTGCGCGCAGTCGCCAGCGGTACTGCGACGCCTGCCGATCGTTTGAAGCAGAAGGTGGTATCAGATCCGCGCGTGCAGCGATTCAATTCGCGTTTGCGCAGTGCGACGATCGGCCGCCGTGAACGGGGCTTGAAGTCGGGCTCGGATCCGGGTGTCGTGGCCGACTACGAACCCGACCCCGAGGCCGAGTAGTCGCTACTCGGGAAGGTCGATGCGCGCCAGCCACAGCCCCGGCGCGTCGATCTCGTTGGGTGTCGGAATCCACCTGGGATCGTCCCAGATCTGGGCGAGTTTCTGATGGTCACTTCGCTCGACCACCCCACCGATGAAGGAGCGCCCGCGTTCGACGACGTCGCGGCTCAGATTGAGGCCGAGCATCCGTTCGACGAAGCGGTCTTGGGGGCCAGCGGTGATGCGTCGCCGTCTGATCGCCTCGGATATGGCTCCGGCCGAGGAGATGAGCCCTGAGGCGATGTGGTCCATCTGATGGTCGATCCAACCGACTGTGACGGCCAGCAGGGCTTCGAGTTCGTCGATGATGGCGTCCTGAGCCGGGGTGCGCATGGCCCCGAGCAATACCTCGGGATCGGCGAAGAGGTTCTGCAGCTGGCTCTGCAAGCCGGCCAGGTCGGCACCGCCGTCGAGCTCGCCGAGTCTTGTTTCCAGGGCTGAACCGTCGGATGTCTGGAATCCTTCGGCAAAGCTGCCGAGCAGGGTTTCGAACCGGTCTCTGACGTGTTCGACACCAAAGAGGCCGTGGTGCAGCAATTCGTGGATGCAGAGCCACAAGGCGACTTCGTCGAAGGGGACGCTCCACTCGTCGACGAAGGCGGTGAGGTTCGAGTCGACGACCACGAGTTCACGTGAGACGGCGCGGGGAATGGGCAGGTCGTAGCCACCGAGGCCGCGGGCTGCCAAATGTCCGACCATCGAGCCGACGCTCATCGCCGTGGTCATCGGCCCGATCATCTTCATGATGCTGCCGAGGAGCTGGGCGGCTGGGTCTTCTCGATCGGTGTCGTCTGGTGTATGTGAGAGTCCGGACGCCAATCGTTCGAACAACGGCCGGTAGTCGTTGAGCGTTCGATGAGCCCATTCGCTTCGCGTCACCGGAACAACTATCGGTGAGGTGCCATCGACCGTGAGATCGAGCCCGGTCGCGCTGTTGACCCGCAACTCGGCGATTCGTGACAGATCGGCGAGTTTGGTCCTGTGGATCGGGTCGACGTTGGGTTCGGAACCGCCGCTGGCCAAACCGAGGGCGAATTGACGGGCTGCGTCCCAGTTGAGGGGCCCTTCTGACCCGCCCAGGAGTTTGCCGAGATCGCCGAAGAAGGGCAGACCCGAGAAAGGATCGTCGGGATCGCTTGAACCAGAGTCGCTCACAGGGGCATCGTAGATGGGAACTGAGTGGTCCACACCGCGGACCACGTGAGCGACCAGAGGTAGCGTTGAGCAACTCGAAGTTCCTTGTGACCGGCGCTGCCGGCGAGTTGGGCGCCCTCGTGATCTCCGCCTTGCGGCGAGCGGATCCCGATTGTCGGATTGTCGCGACCGATGTCGACCCGCTGGGTGCCCGTGGGCCCGTGGGTCTACACGACGAAGCGGTCGATTTTGTGTCCCTCGATGTGGCCCGAGACGTCGAGTTGTTGACGGAGATGGCCTCGAGCAGCGATGTCATCGTCCACCTCGCTTGGTCCGATTCGAGTTCCGATGCCGAGATCCGGGCAGGTGAGGATCTCAACCGGGAGATGTGTTTGAACGTCTTGCGCGCCGCCGAGCTGGGTGGTGTGGCTCACCTCGTCATGGTGTCCTCGGCCACCGTCTACGGTGCCTGGCCGAACTCGCCGGTCCCGATTTCCGAGATCGAGCCTCTCCGGCCCAATCCCGGCTTCCGCTACGCAGAAACCAAGGCCGAGCACGAGCGGCTGATCGTCGAGTGGCGCCGACGCACCGGGATCGGGGTCAGCATCTTGCGACCGGCCCCCGCCGTGGCCGACAGGCATGTGAGTTGGCTAGGCGACGCAGTGATGAACGCCGCGGCCATGAAGGCGGGGCTCGAGGACCCGCCGACCCAGTTCCTCCATCAGAACGACCTGGCGTCGGCGATCGCATTGGCAGCGGTACGTCGGTTGGACGGTCCCTACAACGTCGCACCCGACGGATGGCTCACCGGAGAAGAACTGAGGGCCCTGTTCGGCCCGCGGCCACGAGTTCGGCTGCCGACGGCGATGGCCGAACGTGTCGAGGCCTGGTTGGTCAGGTCCCGCCGATCCCCCCGGCCCGCTGGCCTGCTGCCATACACGATGAACTCGTGGGTCGTCGCAAACGACAGGCTTCGTCGCGCGGGCTGGAAACCTGAGTCGGAGAACGATGAGGCGTTCATCGAGGCCGATCAGGCACCACCCTGGGTCGCCCTGAACGCGAAGCAGCGTCAGTATCTGTCGCTTGGCGCGCTGGCCGCTGTGCTCACCTGTGCGGTGATTGCAGTCACCGTGGTGGTGTTCCGTCGACACGGCCGTCCAAGAACGCTCCCAGCAGCCATCCCCTTGGACCAGATCTCCTAGCCCTCTTCGGGACGTTCGGTCAGCTCGACTTCCACCGTCAGCCTCTCGCCGTCGCGAATCACGTGCAGCTCGACGTTCTGGCCCGGTTCGGAGCGACGTATCAATACGACGAGAGCTGCCATGCTCTCGACGGAAGCCCCATCGACGCTGACGATGAGGTCGCCCGCCTGCACGCCGGCTTGTTCTGCCGGCGAATCCTCACCTATCGACGTGACGACCGAACCACCTGTGATTCCGAGTTCGTCTGCTCGTTCGGCGCGAAGGTCTTCACCTCCGACGCCCAGGAATCCGTGCCTTGCCCTGCCGTCGTTGATCAGGTCCACCGCTACGTCGTGAGCGATTTCGACCGGTGTCGCGAAGCCGAGTCCCTCGGCGCCCACATTGGAGACGGCGATGACGGTTGTGATGCCGATGAGGGCGCCGTTCGCGTCGAGCAGGGCACCGCCGGACGATCCTGGCGAGATCGGTGCGTCGGTTTGGACCAGGTCGTACAACCAGAGCGAGTCCGGTCGAGCGAGCGAGCGCCCCATCGCCGATACGACGCCGAGGGTGACCGTCGGACCACCCTCAAGGCGTAGCGGCGAACCGATTGCCACAGCGGGTTCTCCGACTCGGGTCGATCCGGTCGATCCGAGCGTGATCGGTGTGAGTGCATCTTCGACACGAAGCACGGCGATGTCGGTGAGGGTGTCCTTCCCGACCAGGACGGCCGGCAGCGTCCGACCATCGTGGGTGACGACCTCGACAGTTGAACCTTCGGTGATCACGTGGGCATTGGTGAGGATGTGGCCATCGTCTCGAAACACCACCCCGGAGCCTGAGCCGATGATCGGGCCGGTTTCGTCGCGGACCTCGACCCTTACGATGCTGGGCCTGGCCTGGTCGGCGATGGCGACCACATCGATGGCGGTGGCCGAAGTCGAAGCGAATCGAGTGACCGGCGCAACCAATTCGCGTTCGACGACCCGTTCGACCGTCCTTCCCGAGCCGAACGCCAGCATTGCGCTGGCGCCGATGGTCGCTCCGAGGCAGCCGGTCGCAAGAGCGACACCGAGCAGCAGGCGGGTTGCGGGGCGCTTCGGCGGCTCGGGTTCGTCGAGCAGGCTCAGCTCGCTGGGATGTCGCCACAGACGATCGTCGGGAGCCAGGGGTAGGGGAGCGGTCGATTCGAGATCGTCTGGATCGTCGAAGTCGGAGAATCCGAGACCGTCGGCACCGTGGATCTCGTTCCACCAACCGAACACCTCATGGGGTGACGGCTCGTTCTGTTCGCTCGACCCCTCACCGGGGAATTGGCCCTCCACGTCGGGTGACTGTAGCCACGATGTGCCGTCGAGATACCGCGGGCGTGCCCTCACGGGTTGTGGCGCATACGATGCAATCCGTGAATCATCCCTCGGGCGATACTTGGCTTGAGCTGACGACGTCGATACTCGACGTCGGACCTGCCCACGACTGGGCTGTTCGCGACGACTGCGGAGCGGTCGTGGTGTTCAGCGGAACGGTCCGCGATCATGCAGAGCATCGCACCGGCGTCAGCTTGCTCGAGTACGAGGCCTACGAGTCACAGGTCGTGCCCAAGTTGTCGGCCATCGCCGATGCCATGCGCGATCGGTGGCCCGATCTGGCACGTATTGTTCTGTGGCACCGAGTCGGCCCGCTGAAACCGAGCGAGGTGTCCGTCGTTGTTGTTGTCAGCTCGCCTCACCGTCCCGAGGCGTTCGAGGCGGCGAGGTTTGGCATCGATGTGTTGAAGGCGACCGTTCCCATCTGGAAGCGTGAAACATGGGACGGTGGGGTCGACTGGGGTCTTTGTGCAAACGAGATCGAAGACGTCGCCGATCTCGCTTCGGCCGGCTCAGAGGGCGACTGACGTGCACAACGTCTTCTTCTTGTTGATAGCCCTGGGGATCGTACTGGTGGGATTGTTGGGTATCGGTGTCTACAAGCTGATCAACCGTCCTCGTTCCGACGAAGGCATTCACGAGTTCCGAAGTGCGCGCGAAACGCTCGCTTTGTTCCATCATCGTCACCACAACAAGCAGCACGTTTCCGTCGGTAGCCGCAAGCGGAGGCGCTGAGCATGGCTCGCGATCTCGCAATAGATCTCGGCACGGCGAACACCCTGGTGTTCGAATCGGGACGCGGCATCGTCTTGAACGAGCCGTCTGTGATAGCTCTCAACGAGAAGTCGGGCGATGTCCTGGCCGTCGGCCATGAGGCGTGGCAGATGATCGGGCGGACCCCGGCACACATCGTTGCGGTCCGCCCCCTGCGCAAGGGGGCCATCACCGACTTCGACACGACCCAACGGATGATTCGCCTCATCCTCCAGCGGGTCGGTGTCGGTCGCTTCGGACGCACCCGTGTCGTCATCTGCGTACCGTCGGTCATCACCGCCGTCGAACGGCGAGCTGTCACCGAAGCGGCCCGTCGAGCCGGTGCGTCAGATGTCCGCTTGCTCGAGCAGCCGATGGCGGCCGCGATCGGCGCAGGTCTTCCGATCCACGAGCCGATCGGTTCGATGGTGGTCGACATCGGCGGTGGCACCAGCGAAACAGCGATGATCTCCCTGGGTGGCATCGTCTCGATCAAGGCGATACGCCTCGGTTCCTTCGAGATCGACAATGCGTTGCAAGCCTTTGCCCGCCGCCATCACGGTGTTGCCATCGGTGAACGAACCTCTGAAGAGATCAAGATCGCCATCGGGTCCGCCTGGCCCGTCGAGAACGAGATGCGAGCCGAGATCCGCGGCCGCGACCTCGCTTCGGGCCTTCCCCGCACCTTTGTCCTCGAACCCGGGCAGGCTCGCGGAGCGATCGAGGAGGTCGTCGCTGCGATGGTCGAGTCGGTCCTCGATTGTTTGTCCGAAGCCCCGCCAGAGCTAGCTCAGGACCTCATCCACAACGGAATCCACCTGGTCGGTGGTGGTGGAATGCTCCGTGGTCTCGACTCCAGACTCTCCGATGCGACCAAGGTTCCTGTCAGGGTGGTCGCCGCGCCCCTCGAAGCCGTGGTACTTGGTGCTGGTCGTGTACTCGAAAACTTCGACAGTCTCAGCGGTGTCTTCATGGGGTCCCGCGGTCAGCGCTAGTGCGGTGAACAGGCCCGGCAATCAAGCTCTGCGGGGATGGGTGGCTGCTTTTTTGGTGCCGGTTGTTCTGCTCGTTGGGTGCAGCGAGCCCGACAAATCATCCGAACCCGTCGTCATCGAGAACCCGCGCCCTGCTTCGCCCGCCAGAACGGTCGGATTCGACACGTCCGTCTTTCGGGTGGGTGTTCTCGTCGATCTGACCGGCCCCGGGGCCGAACAGGCGGCGTCGCTGCTGGCGGGGGTGGAGGCCTACTGGTCGACGGTGAACGCAGTAGGGGGAGTCGATCACAGCTTCCCGGTCGAGCTGGTGGTCCGCGACACAGGCGGGTCCACCGCTGCTGCTGTAGCCGCGTTCGGCGAGCTCGAACCAGATGTCGCGTTGTTCACTCTGGTCGGCGACACCGGTGCTATCGACGCCATTCGTTCTCTGGCGGAGTCAGCTGCGACCCTGGTCGTTCCGGCGACTCGCCAGTCGACGTGGGGGACGATCCCGAATCTATTGCCGCTGGGGGCCAGCTATGCCGTCGAGGGATTCTCGGCTGTGGCCTGGATGACCCGTGTCGATACCGAACCGACCCTGTTGTGTACCGTCCGCGACGCGTCCCCTGGAGGCGACGACCTTCTGGTCGGCGCATTGCTCGCGATGAGAGACAAGGACAACCTGCAGGAGGCGTCGATCGACGCGTCGCCAGGCATTTCAGCAGCGGTGGTGGTCGAACAGATCGAGGCTTCGGGTTGTGAACGTGTTGTAGTCGCCGCCAGTGCTCCAGTGTCGGGACCAATTCTCGCGGCGATGGCCGAACGCGATCTTCCTGTCGAGGTCGCGGTTGGCTCCGAAGTGGACTTCCCCTTGCCCGATGCCGTCGAAGCCTGGGCTGTCGGGCGCATGATCGTCTCGGTCGACGCTCCCTCTTGGGGAGATGAACGCCCCGGCCCATCCGCGCTGCGCATCGCGATGGATGGCTACCTGCCGGACGCTAGGCCCGACCCGTGGATCAGGGCGGGGTTCGCTGCTCAGTACGCAACCGACGTGTTGTTGACCGCCGCCACCAGAAAGGGTTCGGTCACCCGTGAGGATCTGCTCGACCTGGCGACGAACCTCGAGCCCGACACCGACGGGCTGGTCGGTGCACCCGATCGATCGCTCGGCCGCGACGGCTACGTGCGTTCCGTCACAATCCACGAGGTTGTGCAGGTGGGAGGCGATCCGCTCGGTCTTCGCCCGATCCAGACATACGAGGCGCCGGGTATCGAAGCGGTCGAGGAAGCGTTCCGCTAGCCGAGAAGATCCTCGGCGGCCTGGCGAACCTGCCAGTCGCGATCGTTGAGCAGTCGTGTCAGAGCTTCGTCGACTTCTGCGCCCGCGAATGGGGCTAGGGCGAGCGAAGCGCGACGACGCACGGCGGGTTTGTCGCTCGTCGCTCGGAGTATGACCACCAGGGCGCGTTGGTCTCCAATCGCACCGAGGGCTGCGATGGCAGACTCGCGGCAGATGGGGTCTTGATGGTCGGTCGCCACAGAACACAAGCCGTCAAATTCCGATCCTGAGACGCTGTCGCGCTCGCCACACGCCCAGGCGGCGACGTCGACGACCGAGCTGTCGTCGTCTGCGAGTGCAGGTGCGAGATCTATCGTCGGTGCCCCTGTCGCCAACTCCACCGCCCGTCTTCGGACCGAAGGGGAGGGGTCCTTCAGAGCGTCGGCGATGCTGCTCACCTCGAGGCTGGCCGTGCGATGGAGAGCGCCGAGGGCTGCTGTACGCACTTCGGCAGCCGGGTGGTTCAGGTTCGAAGCGGCCACCCCGGCGTCGCCTCGATGACCGGCCACAACCACCGATCGCGCCAACAAGCGGCTGGCGTGTTCGATGCCAGGGGGCGGGGTCACGTGAACAGTGATTGAAGGGCGATGGCAGCCGCTGTGATGGCTGCAGCGACAAGGGTCGCGATCATGATGCCGGATGCAATCGAGATCGACCCGAGGGCGATCACCGAGAAGAGTCGTTTCCAGAGAGGCGCCGGTCTGTACCGCTCGTTCCAGGATCGCGTGCGGTTGCGGCGCCCGGCCCAACCGGTCGTCGGGGGAGGTGGAGCCTTGGCGGGAACGGGGTCGCCCGGTCTGTGGGTTCTGTTATTGGTGGGCGAATTGTCCATCGTTGCTGTTGACTTAGTCGATTTCGGTCGATGGGTCGATTGAAGCGTGTGTCCCGGTGGTCGGGGCGCAGGTGTCCATCGGCAGAATCATGGCAGGCTGGAGGTCGGCTCGGGAGGGCCAGTTGAACGAGATGACCGATTCCGACACTGTTCATGAAACTCTACCCACTGTGCCGACCCGTCGGCCCGGTGGGCTGAACGCTTCTCGTTTTCTGGCTATTGGTGTTGGTCTCGTGGGTGTCGCGTTGGTGACGATGTCGTTGGTCACCGTCCCCTATTTCTCCCAGGCCCCGGGTTCGGCCACGCCACTCGAGGCGCTCATCGAGGTCGAGGGAACCGAGGAGTTTCCGAGCGATGGCGAGATCTTCTTCACCACGGTTCGCCTCACCGGCGAGTTGTCCGTTCTCGAGTACATCGGGGCATGGTTCGACAGCTCGGTCGAGCTCATCGACGAGGATCTGGTACTTCAAGGACAATCCCGCGATCAGCAGCGCGAACGAAACCTGGCGATGATGACAGCGTCGCAGGAAGTTGCCAAGCGGGTCGCTCTCGATCACCTCGGCTACGACGTGATCGATCCCAACGGTGCTCTCATCGTCGGTGTCGAGCCTGACTCCGGGGCGAATGGCGTGCTCGAGCGTGGCGACGTCGTCGTCGAGGCGGGAGGCCTCCAGATCATCGCCCAGCAGGACCTGGTCGACCAGATCCGGGCCCGCGAGCCCGGAGCCGAGCTCGACCTGATTGTGATGCGTCCCATCGACGATGTCACACAAGACGACGAACTCGAATCCGAGAGATTGGAACTGGTGGTTGTGCTCGGGGAGAGCGATGTCCCGGGTCGCGCCCTGATGGGTGTGAACATCCAACAGAGCATCGACCTGGTCGATCTCCCGTTCGAGATCGAGGTGAACACGTCGTCGGTCGGTGGACCTTCAGCGGGTTTGGCCCTGACGTTGTCGATGTTCGACCTGCTGACGGAGGGCGAGTTGACCGGTGGTATCGAGGTTGCCACGACCGGCGAGATCAATCTGGCCGGAGCTGTGCTTGCGATCGGTGGTGTCGAACAGAAGGCGCATGCTGTCCGGAGGGCGGGAATCGATCTGTTCCTCGTGCCCGCCGCGAACTACGAGGCTGCTGCTGAGGCTGCTGGAGACGAACTCGAGGTAGTAGCGGTGGACACATTCGCCGATGCGGTTCGTGAGCTCGCGGTCCGGGGTGGAAACGGGCTCGAGTTTCTTCAGGACGCGAGCCTCGCGCCGGCTGCCTGATTCACGTACCCTGCTGATACATGGCCGAGACGTCGAGACTGATACCTGACGAGGTCGCGTCCCAAGACTTCTCTCACGGGTTTCGTGGATATGACGTCCGCGAGGTTCGTGCCTTCCTTCGCTCCGCTGCCTCTGAGATCGCTCGCCTGAGCGACGAGGTCGTGCGCCTCAGTTCCGAACTCGTGGTCGCCAGGCATCAGCCGTCCGATCGCCCGCGGATGAGCCGCGATGAAGTCACCGAATACCTCGGCGAGGAGGCCGCTCGTGTCCTGAGGACCGCCGAGGATGCCGGTCGAGACATCCAGAGTCGAGCCGAGGAAAATGTCGAGCGCATGTTGCGCGAGGCAAGAGCCGAAGCGGCCGAGATTCGTTCTGCTGCCCAGCAGGACGGTGCCGATGTCGTCGAAGCGGCCGAGAGACGTGTGTTTGATCTGGAGGAGGACGCAAAGTCACGGCACACCGCTTCGGTCGAGGCTGCCTCGAGGACCCGTACCGAGGCATTCGACTACGCCAGGGGTGTGGTCGAGGAGGCGAAGACCGCTCGCAAGCAGGTCCTGATGGATCTGGCGGGGCGCCGTCAACGGGCGCGGCGCGAGATCATCCAGCTGCGAGCCGGCATCGATCAGCTGAGCGAGACCTACGACGAGTTGCGAAGCCTGCTCGACTCATCGGTCCGCGTTCTCGACACCTCGGTCGACGATGCGCGCAATGCGGCCATCTCGGCCGCAGAGGCGTTCGATCATTCCGATGCCGAAGACGACGTAGCGGTTGTCGAGGCCGCAGCGCCAGAGGTGAAACCGTTGACGGTCACGGAGTCCGAGACCGTCGATTCCGAGGAACCCAACCACGATTCCGGTGGCGCTGCCGAAGGCACAATCGACCCAACGCACGATGTCGACACCGTCACTACAACCCGCGAGCGTCGCGAGGCCGCCCGGCGGACCATCGTCCAGCGAGAACGTCGACCAGAGCCCCCGCCTGGCACCGTTCCTCAGATCGAGCCGCTGCGAAACATCGACGACGTCGAGCCAGCCGAGGCAGTCGACATCGCCGATTCGATAGGCCAGGAATCTGGCGTCGATCTCGATGCATTGGTCATCGACACCATGATCGACAGCGCCATGCCTGCGACACCGCCGACCACCGAGTCGAACGTTCTTGACGACCGGGTTGACGAACCTACCGACACGACTGCTGCTGCCGACGCGGACACGCCAGAGGACGAGGCTTCTGAGGAGCAACCGGTCGATGAGGTGGAGGCGGCTGTGGCCGAGCTGGAAGCCGGCGTCAGCGTCGACGACGAGCCACCCATTCTTCCCGACCTGCTCGACGACGGGCCGGTTCCCGAACACACCGAGTCACCTCCGCTGTTCGGTCTCCGCGACAGCAACATCGACGAGCTCTTCAAGCGCATTCGTTCCTCGCGCTCCATCGCGTCGGCTGTGGCCGGAGTCGATTCCGCCCATGTCCCCGCAGCCAGTATCGAGGAACCAGAGCAGGCTGCGCCCCAACCGGTCCAGGTTCGCGCAGCAGCTTGGACCGAAGCCGAACTGTTCCAGGCAGTCGACGACATGGCCGATCTGAAGTCGTCAGCGTCGTCGGGTCTCAAACGTGCGCTCGCCGATCAGCTGAACGAGGTGCTTGACGCTCATCGCAGGGTCGATCACCCAGGGTCGGTCGATGACCTGCTTCCCAACGATTCTCCCGTGTTCGGCGGCGCGATTTCGAGTGTGCTCGCTGAGGCAGGCCACCGGGGACAGCAGGGCACCGCATTTGACCTCGATCTCAGCGCCGTCGAGATGGCCGTCTCAGCCGATGTAGGCGGAGCTCTGCGCCGCCGTGTTGCGAACCTCGTCGAGCTCGGCGAAGACAACCTCGACGCACACATCCGCGGTGTCTATCGCGAATGGCGCCGCGATCGTGTCGAAGAGGTCGCCCGGCAGGCGACCACAGCGGCATTCAATCTTGGTGTCCTGTCGACGTTGCCCCCTGGGGCGCGGGTTCGGTGGGCGACGCGCGGCGGAGGTTGCCCGGTTGCCGAGTGTGCCGAGAACGCTGCCGCCGGCGAGGTGCCCGCCGGATCACAGTTCCCGTCGGGACACGTAGTTCCACCCGTGACTGCTGGGTGTCGATGCCTCGTCGTTCCAACGGGCCAGTAGCCTCAATTCTGTATGCGTCCACCGGATGAGATGAGGGCCGCTCGCCGCGGCCAAGGCCCCAGCAACCGTCGTCGGATCCTCATTGCGCTGGTGGCCATAGCCGCCTTCGTGCTGCTGATCTCGCTGCGCGGCTTGGCTGGCTTCTATACCGAGTACTTGTGGTTCGATTCCCTTGGCTTCACCTCGGTGTGGCGCAAGGTCATCTTCTCGCAGGTAATGCTGGCCCTGCTGTTCACAACCGTGTTCTTCGTGCTGACTCTGGCGAACCTCTGGGTAGCCGACAGGTTGGGGCCTGCCGTCAGGCCGCGTGGCCCAGAAGAAGAGCTGGTCGAGCGCTATCACGCGATGATCGGCCATCGCACGGGCCTGGTCCGTGTTGTCGTCTCGCTGCTGCTCGGCCTCATCGCCGGCGTGGGTGTTTCGTCGCAGTGGCGAGAGTGGCTCTTGTTCACGAACTCAGAAGAGTTTGGTATCGAGGACGCCTTGTTCGGCCGAGACATCGGCTTCTACGTATTCCAGCTGCCGTTCCTGTCGTACCTGGTCGGGTGGCTGTTCGCTGCGTTCTTCATCATCTTCGTCGTCACCGCAGTCGCCCATTACCTGAATGGCGGCATCCGGCTTCAGCAAGCGTCGGGCAAACGCGTCTCGGCCGCGGTCAAGGGCCATCTCTCGCTGTTGCTCGGCATGCTGGCCCTGGTTCGGGCTGCCGGCTACTGGCTCGATCAGTACGAGCTGACCCTTTCCACCAGAGGGTTTGTCGACGGTGCTTCCTTCACCGAAGTACATGCCCAGCTTCCGGCCATCCGGCTGTTGATCATCATCAGCTTGTTCTCGTTCGGTTTGCTCATCTTCAACATCTGGCGGCGCGGGTTCACCTACCCGATCATTGCCGTGGGCTTGTGGGCGCTTGTCGCGACCATCGCCGGTACGGCCTATCCGGCCATCGTGCAGCGCTTCCAGGTCATCCCCGACGAGTCGAATCGTGAAGAGCCCTACATAACTCACAACATCGAGGCCACCAGACGGGCCTTTGGCCTCGACGAGGTGGTCGAGCGCGAGTTCGCCTACGAATCGGACCTCTCTGCAACCCAGGTGGTCAACAACCTCGACACGGTCACAAACGTTCGCCTGCTCGACCCGGCCATCATCGACGACACCTTCAACCAGCTGCAGGGTGTCAGGGGCTTCTATCAATTCCGCGACGTCGACGTGGATCGCTACGTCGTCGACGGCCAGGTGACCCAGGTCGTGTTGTCGGCTCGCGAGTTGTTGCTCGACGGCCTCCCCACCAAGAGCTGGGAGAGCGAACACGTTGCGTTCACCCACGGCTACAGCCTCACCGTCGCACCGGCCAACGATGTCATCGCGGGCCGTCCCGAGTTTGTCGTCGGCGACATCCCCACCCGATCGCCATCGAACGCACCCGCTCTTCAGGTCGAACAGCCGGGCATCTACTACGGCGAGGGCCTTGGCAGCTACGCGATCGTCGGCGCAAAGCGCGACGAGGTCGACTACCAGACATCCGAAGACACAACACAACAGACGCGCTACGCCGGCACGGGCGGCGTCGAGATCGGTGGGTTCTTCCGCAGGGCGGCCTATGCACTGCGGTTCGCCGACACGAACCTGCTGATCTCGGGCCAGATCACCGGCGACAGCCGCATCGTGTACATCCGAGACATCGAGGAACGTGTCAACGAGCTGGCTCCTTTCCTGGCCTACGACGCCGATCCCTATCCGGCGCTCGTCGAGGGCCGCCTGTTCTGGATCATCGACGCCTTCACGACCACGGACCGATATCCCTATTCCCAAAGGGCCGAGACCCGCGAGATCGACAGCAGCAGCGGTCTCAGCCGCAAGTTCAACTATGTGCGCAACTCGGTGAAGGTGGTCGTCGACGCCTACAACGGTTCGGTCGAGTTCTTCGTCATCGACGAGACAGACCCCCTGGTCCGCAGCTATCGCGGCATGTTCCCAGACCTGTTCTCCGAAGAGGACCCCTCCGATTTGTTGCAGGCTCAGTTCCGCTATCCCGAGGACCTCTTCCGGGTTCAGACGAACATGTGGGGCCTGTACCGCATCGACGATGGACGCGAGTTCTACGACGCCGTGGGGCGCTGGAGTGTGGCCCAGGACCCGGGCGACGAGATCGGTGTTTCACCCGATCAAACAACACAGACCGATTCCGAGACCGGGTTGGTCTCGACGTCCGAGGAACGTATCGCCCCCCAATACCTGCTGATGCGTCTGCCCAACGAGGACGAGGTGTCGTTCTTGAACTTCCGTCCGTTTGTGCCGTTCTCCGAGAACGACACACGCAAGGACCTGTCCGGGTTCATGATCGCCCACTCCGACCCGGGCAAGTACGGCCAGTTGGAAGTCTTCGAGATGCCCTCCGACAGGCAGGTCGATGGTCCGGCGATCTTCAACTCGAACATCCTCACCGAGGAAGACATCTCCAAGACGCTCACCCTGCTGAACGACAGCGGATCGAAGGTCCGGCCGGGAAACCTGCTGCTCGTTCCGATCGAGAACTCGTTGTTGTACGTGCGCCCTCTCTTCGTCGAGGCCACGGGTGGTACAGCGGTCCCCGAACTCGAGCAGGTCATCGTCGGTCTCGGCGATCAGGTGGTCATGCGTCCGACGTTCGAGGAAGCTCTGGCCGAGCTCGTTCCCGGTCTCTCCCCCGAGATGGTCGACATCGGTCGAGCCGACTTTGTGCCAACTCCCGCCGATGGCGAGGAACCCGACTCCACCGACGGTGAAACACCCGACGATTCCGACGGCGAGGGCCCGGCGACGACGATCCCGATCGACTCGGTGGCCGGGCTGCTCGAGGCAGCATCGATGGCCTTCGAGGAAGCCGATGTCGCCTTGCGAGAGGGCGACCTCGCCGCATATCAGGACGCCGTCACACGAGCCGAGGAGCTTCTCGATCAGGCGCGAGAGGAACTCGAGGCCGAGGTCGCCAGCACGACCACGACCTCGGAAGCATCTGCCTGATGGGCCAGATTCTCACGGCCGATGGTCCTATCGACGCGCCTCCAAAGGTGCTCGTGGTCGTGGCTCATCCCGACGACATCGACTTCGGCACGGCGGGCACCATCGCATCGTTGACCGATGCGGGCTCAGAGGTCGTCTACTGCCTTGTCACCAGCGGTGAAGCGGGCGACGACGACATGACGGTGCCTGCCGAACAGTTGGCAGAGCTGAGGCAGAGGGAACAAACCGAGGCTGCCGGCATCGTCGGAGTCTCCGAACTGCATTGGCTTGGACATCCCGACGGTGCGGTCGTGGCCGACCTGAACCTGCGCCGCGACATCTCGCGGATCATTCGTATGACGATGCCCAGCGTGGTCGTCACCCAGTCTGCGGTCCGCAACCTGAACCGTATCTATGGCAGCCACCCCGACCACCTCGCAACCGGCGAGGCAACCATTTCGGCGGTCTACCCCGACAGCCGAAACCCGCGGGCTTTCCCCGAGTTGCTCGAAGAGGGTCTCGAACCCCACCCGGTGCCAGAGGTGTGGGTGACGGGTCTGGATCCCGACCGATTCATCGACATTACCGACGTGTTCGATCGCAAGGTCGAAGCGCTGCGGGCCCACAAGAGCCAGACCGAGAAGATGGGCGACCGTCTGCCAGAACTCCTGCGCGAGTGGGGCGAGGGCACCGCCGAGCAGGCCCGCTTCGATCGGGGTCGTGTCGCCGAGGCATTCAAGGTCGTCAGCACGGCTTGAGTGAACCCTTCGGGGTCGCAGGGCTGGCGACTGCCAAACCACTGCGAACTGCTCAGCGGCTACGGTTCGCCATGGCCAGCTTCGACGTTCTCATTCGGGGAGGCCTTGTCGTCGATGGCAGCGGTCGGACGGGCTCGGTCAACGATGTTGCTGTCACCGATGGGCGTGTTGTCGTCATCGACGACCTGTCCGGTGCCGAGGCCGCAGTCGAGATCGATGCTTCGGGCAAGGTGGTCGCTCCCGGGTTCATCGACATCCACACCCATAGCGACATGGCCCACTTTGTCGACCCGCGAGCCGAGAGTCAGATCCGCCAGGGTGTGACCACCGAAGCCATCGGCCAATGCGGAATCAGCCTGGCGCCCTGCACGCCCCACAACCGAGCGGCTCTGTTCGCCCAGATCGGTTCCTGGGAACACGGGCACTGGCACACCTACGGCGAACTGCTCGAGGCGATGGATGATGCTCACATCGCCACCAACGTGGTTGGGATGGTCGGTCACGGAGCGCTGCGCACCGCCGTGATGGGCCCGAACGAACCCCGTCCGGCCACCGACGACGAGATCGCCGAGATGGAGCGGATGCTTCGCCAATCGCTCGAGGAGGGCGCATTCGGATTCACCACCGGGTTGGAGTATCACCCTGGGAAGTCGGCGACCTACGACGAGCTCGCCTCCCTGTGTGGTGCCGTCGCCGATGTCGACGGGATCTACGCCACCCACTCGCGCAATCGCGATCTGCGCTACTTCGTCGGTTTCGGTGAGGCGCTCGATGTGGCCCGCGATACCGGTGTGCGGCCGCAGATCTCGCACATCAATCCCAAATACGGGCGGCCCGAGCACGCCCTGCGCAACACCCTTCAGATGATCGAGTGGACCCGCGAAGAGGGTGTCGATGTCGCCATGGACATGATGCCGACCAACTGGAACCACACGGCTGCCACCTCCCTGTTGCCGGCGTGGTCGTTCCGGCTCTCGAATGACGAACTGCTCGAACTGCTCGGGACAGCCGATGGGCGACGGCGGCTGAGGGACAACTCACTACCCATGTGGCAGCTGGCGGTTGAAGAGCGGTGGGACCGAATCCGTCTGCTCGCGTGTTCGGCCAACGGCAACCTCGCTGGTCGCACGATCGACGAGTTGACGATCGAGCGGAATACGAGCAGTGGTTGGGACACCATCTTCGACCTGCTTGTCGAGGAGGGACCGGGATTGAAGGGGCTGATGTTGACAGGTGAGGCCTTCGCCGAGGAGGACAACAGGTTGGCTCTCGAACATCCACTTTGTTCGGTCGAGTCCGACACGATGGCGATGGCCAACGATGGCCCCTTGGCGGGTCGGATGATGGGTGTGCTCGGATACAACTGGGTGGCCAAGTTTCTGGCGCACTATGTGCGCGACGAGCAGGTGCTCGGGCTCGAGGACGGTGTACGTCGTCTCACCGGGTTGCCCTCCGATCGGCTCGGGTTGGCCGATCGCGGCTACTTGGCAGAGGGGTTCGCTGCCGATGTCGTCGTCTTCGACCTGGCTGCGATGCGCGACAACTCCTCCTTCTCGAATCCCACGGTGTATGCCGACGGCATCGATCACGTGCTGGTCAACGGTGCGGTCGCCTTCAGCGGAGGCGAACGATCATCGGACCATTCCGGCCGGGTTCTCAGGCGGACCGGCTGACCGGGTCGCAGGTTGTAGCGACGGCAGGTTGCAACTGGGCGCATCGGTCGCCATACTGATCTTTCCATCGACGCGGGGTGGAGCAGTCTGGTAGCTCGTCGGGCTCATAACCCGAAGGTCGCA
>JAAETH010000547.1 GCA_024228575.1 Actinomycetes bacterium | reverse complement strand
GGGCCGGGGTCGGCGACGTCGATGGTGACGGTACAGCTGATATCGCGGTCGGGCCTTTCGGTGACGACGACGGCGGCGCCAGTCGCGGGGCCGTCTACGTCCTGTTTCTGAATGTGGATGGCACCGTCAAAGCCGAACAGAAGATCTCGTCGGTCACCGGCGGGCTCACAGGCCCCCTCGACAACCCCGACAGGTTCGGGGTCTCGGTGGCCGGGCTTGGTGACCTCGACGGTGACGGCATCGTCGATGTTGCCGTAGGCGCCCACCTCGACGATGACGGCGGAACCAATCGGGGGGCCGTCCATGTCCTGTTCCTCAACGCAGACGGCACCGTCAAAGCCGAACAGAAAATCTCCTCCACCACCGGTGGGCTCACAGGACCCCTCAACGACAACGACTGGTTCGGGGTCTCGGTGGCCGGGATTGGTGATGTCGATGGTGACGGCATCGTCGATATCGCGGTCGGCGCCCACGTCGATGATGATGGTGGCACCGACCGGGGGGCCGTGTATGTCCTGTTCCTCAACGCAGACGGCACCGTCAGAACCGAACAGAAAATCTCCTCCACCACCGGTGGGCTCACAGGCCCCCTCAACGACAACGACAGCTTCGGTATCTCAGTGACTGGTGTTGGTGACCTCGACGGTGACGGCATCGTCGACATCGCTATCAGCGCCTACTTCGACGATGACGGCGGCACCGACCGGGGTGCCGTGTATGTGCTCAACCTGGCCTTGCCTGTTGATCATTGTGCGGTCGATTCCGATTCCGACGGATTGTGGGACTGCGAAGAGGACGCGAACACCGACGCCGATGGTGATCCGGCCACTACCCCGGGCCCAGATACCGACGGCGATACGACCCCCAACTACCTCGACAACGATGATGATGGTGACGGCACCCCCACCTCAGCAGAGAACGCCGACCCCAACGCCGACGGCGACCCTCGCGACGCCCTCGACTCGAATTGGGATGGCCAACCCGACTATCTGGACCTCCCAATCACTGCCGCCACCGACGGCACGGTTGCCACCGAACAGAAGATCAGCAGTACTCAAGGCGGCCTCGCTGGTCCGTTGGACAACGAAGACTGGTTCGGCGTCGCCGCGGTCGGTATCGGCGATCTCGACCGTGACGGCGTGAACGACTTGGCGGTCGGCGTGGAGCTCGACGACGACGGCGGCACCGGCCGCGGTGCCGTCTACATCTTGTTCCTCAACACCGACGGCACCATCAAGGCCGAGCAGAAGATCAGCAGTACCCAAGGCGGCCTCACAGGCCCCCTCGACGACGACGACCGCTTCGGCGTCGATGTCGACGTTCTTGGCGATGTCGATGGTGACGGCATCGTCGACATCGCAGTCGGCGCCTTCCTCGATGATGACGGCGGCGCTAATCGGGGGGCCGTGTATGTGCTGTTCCTCAACACAGATGGCACCGTCAAAGCCGAACAGAAGATCTCCTCGACCACTGGTGGGCTCACAGGCCCCCTCGACGACGGCGACCAGTTCGGCCTCGGCGTCGGCGGGATCGGCGATATCGACGGTGACGGCATAAACGACATCGCAGTCGGCGCCGACAATGACGATGACGGCGGCTCCAACCGCGGGGCCGTGTATGTGCTGTTCCTTAACGCAGATGGCACCGTCAGAGCCGAACAGAAGATCTCCGCCACGACCGGGGGGCTCACAGGCCCCCTCGGCGACAACGACAGGTTCGGCCTCGACATCGCGGCCCTCGGCGACCTCGACGGCGATGGCTCCAACGACATCGCGGTCGGCGCCATCGGCGATGATGACGGCGGCACCGACCGGGGAGCCGTCTACGTGCTGTTCCTCAACACAGACGGCACCGTGAAGGCCGAGCAAAATATCTCATCGACCAGCGGCGGGTTGACCGGCCCCCTAGACGACAATGACTGGTTCGGCGCCGACATCGCACTCCTCGGCGACCTCGACGGCGACGGTGTCGCCGACATCGCGGTCGGCGCCACCAGAGACGACGACGGCGGCACCGACCGCGGCGCCGTCTACATCCTGTTCCTCAACACAGACGGCACCATCAAAGCCGAACAGAAAATCTCCTCCACCACCGGCGGCCTCACGGGACCCATAAGCGATGGCGACAACTTCGGGCGAGCTGTCGGAAATCTGGGTGACCTCGACGGCGACGGGACTCCGACCCTCGTCATCTCCGCCAACAAGGACGACGATGGCGGCACCAATCGGGGGGCCGTGTATCTACTCGACCTGGCTGTGGCTGTTGATCATTGCGCGGTCGACTCCGATTCTGACGGATTGTGGGATTGTGAAGAGGACGCCAACACCGATGCCGATGACGATCCGGCTACCACCCCGGGTCCCGATACTGATGGTGACACGACCCCCAACTATTTGGATGCCGACGACGACGGTGACGGCACCATCACCTCGGCGGAGAACGCTGATCCGAATGCTGATGGTGATCCCCGTGACGCTCTCGACTCGGATCGGGATGGCCAGCCCGACTACCTCGACCTCCCAATCACCGTTGCTTCGGGTGGCACGGTTGGTGGCGAGCAGAAGATCTCCGACACCGTCGGCGGACTGACCGCCGTTCTCGACGACTCCGACTCCTTCGGGGTCTCGACGGCGTCGATCGGTGACCTCGACGGTGACGGGATCATCGACATCGCGGTCGGCGCCTACCACGATGATGACGGCGGCGCCGACCGTGGTGCGGTGTATGTGCTGTTCTTGAACGCGGACGGCACAGTCAAAGCCGAACAGAAAATCTCCTCCACCACCGGTGGGCTCACAGGCCCCCTCGACAACAACGACTGGTTCGGCGCGTCGGTGGCTGGCGTTGGTGACCTCGACGGTGACGGCATCGTCGACATCGCGGT
>JAAETH010000546.1 GCA_024228575.1 Actinomycetes bacterium | reverse complement strand
TCGCGACGGTGGTCAGCCCTTCCTCAAGGCGAAGGCGACGGCCTCGACGCGGGTGTGGACCCCAAGCTTGTTCAGGATGTGCTGGATGTGGTTGCGTACGGTCGCGGGCGAGACGAACAGGGTTTCGGCGATGGCGCCACCGTCAAATCCCTCGGTGAGCAACTTCAACACCTCTCGCTCGCGTGGGGTGAGCATGTCGAGGTGATCCGGCTCGTCGGGTGGAGTGGGTTCGACGGAGCGAAGCCGATCACCGATCAGTCTTTCGAGTTCGGGTGGAAGACCTATCTCCCTCACCAGATGTATGGACCGGCACCGATCGCGAAGAGCAGACGGCGGGACGATGGTCGAGGCACTCAACCACAGTGTCTGGCCGCTCGCTGTGCGGCCGAGCACATCTCGTGTTTCGACGAGCTCGTCGGGCTCGCCTCGCGATCTGGATGGGCACGATTCGTCGCAGACCGCGTTGCCGCAGCGGTCACGCCAGCGCAAGATCTCGTGGCAGGGACGCATCAGAGCCTCG
>JAAETH010000545.1 GCA_024228575.1 Actinomycetes bacterium | reverse complement strand
GATCGCCGGGCCTGTCTCGGTGTCGGCATCCTCACCATTGGTCGCCTTCTCGATATCGATCGAAGGCTCAGCGAGCACAACCCCGATGTAATGCGACGGATCCTCGTCACTGACCTCCGTGTCATCAGGATCGAAGCCCACAGCGGTACCGATATTGGCGTACTGACCCTCCACCGCAACACCACTGGCCGAACAAGTCATCGACACACCAGGAGCCAAAGCACTACCGGGACAGTCCACCGTCACACCCTTATCATCGGTCACCCGGACACCGCCGAGATCGACATTGCCTGTGTTCGTGACCAAATACTCCCAGGTCACCGCTTCACCAACCACGATCGCCGGGCCTGTCTCGGTGTCAGCATCCTCACCATTGGTCGCCTTCTCGATATCGATCGAAGGCTCAGCGAGCACAACCCCGATGTAATGCGACGGATCCTCGTCACTGACCTCCGTGTCATCAGGATCGAAACCAACAGCGGTACCAACGTTGGCGTACTGACCCACCGCCGCCACACCACTAGCCGTACAAGTCATCGAATCGCCCACAGCCAGAGTGAGGTGAGGACAGGTCACTGTCACACCCTGATCATCGGTCACCGACACATCACCGAGATCGACATTGCCTGTGTTCGTGACCAAATATTCCCAGGTCACCGCTTCACCAACCACGATCGCCGGGCCTGTCTCGGTGTCAGCATCCTCACCATTGGTCGCCTTCTCGATATCGATCGAAGGCACAGCGAGCACAACCCCGATGTAATGCGACGGATCCTCGTCACTGACCTCCGTGTCATCAGGATCGAAGCCCACAGCGGTACCAACGTTGGCGTACTGACCCTCCACCGCAAGACCACTGGCCGTACAAGTCATCGACTCACCCACGACCAAGGTGTCACGAGGACAGGTCACCGTCACACCCTGATCATCGGTCACCGACACATCGCTGAGACCCACATTGCCCGTGTTCTCGACCTCATAGGCCCAGATCACCACTTCACCGACCAGGATCTGGGGCCCGGTCTCGGTGTCAGCATCCTCACCATTGGTCGCCTTCTCGATATCGATCGAAGGCTCCGCGAGCACAACGCCGATGTAATGCGACGGATCCTCGTCACTGACCTCAGTGCCATCAGGATCGAAGCCCACAGCGGAACCAACATTGGAGTACTGACCCTCCACCGCGGTCCCGCTCGCCGTACAAGTCATCGACTCATCTACAGCCAGTGTGTCAAGAGGACAGGTCACCGTCACACCCTGATCATCGGTCACCGACACATCGGTGAGATCCACCTTGCCCGTGTTCGTGACCTCATAGGCCCAGGCCACCTCTTCACCAACCAGGATCTCGGGCCCGGTCTCAGTGTCAGCATCCTCACCATTGGTCGCCTTCTCGATATCGATCGAAGGCGCAAACGGATCGACACCCAAGTAGTGCGACGGATCGTCGTCATCGACATCTCTGGTGTCACCGTCGGCGTCCTTGACGTAGGCAGTCACCGTGCCCACGTTGGCGTACTGCCCGACTTCGGCAAACCCGGTTCCCTTGCAGGTGATGGTGGCGAGCGCGCTCAGTCCCCTCTGCGGGCAGTCGACCTCGACACCCTGGTCGTCGACGACGATCAGGTTCATCAGGAGGGCGTCGCCGGTGTTGGTGACCTCATAGGTCCACTCGATGTTGTATCCCTCATTGATCTCGAGACCTGTCGGATCGTCGGCATCGTCGCCGTTGGTCGACTTCTCGATAGTGACGGCGGGATCGATGAGGGTGACCGTGGCGTCGTCATCGGCGGACACCGGATCGTCGTCATCGTCGGTGCCCGACGCTGTCACAACATCGGTCTCGGTGGCATCGACGAGAACGTCGAACGAGCACGTGTAGCTGTCACCGGGCGCCAAGTCGAACGGCACCTCACAATCGCCCTCCCCGTCGAGGTTGCCGTGGATGTCATCAACCAAGGAGTCGATCGTGACGGTGTCGACGACGCTTTCGTTGGTCACGACCACGGTGAACGTCACATCCTCGCCCGGCGCGAATACCTCGAGCTGGCTGGCGGTCTTGTCGACCGAGATCAGCGAGGGCACACCGATGACAGTTACGGTGGCGTCGTCGGTGTCAGACAGCGGGTTGCCGTCGTCGTCCGTCCCCGAGGCGGTGACGATATTCGTCTCGACGTCACCCGGCGCACCGCCGACGAACGTCTCGAACGAACACCGATATGAACCCAGAGCGGGGAGACCCTGAGGCACCGAGCAGTCGCCCTGGCCGTCGAGGTCGCCGTAGATGCTGTCGATCAGGCTGGTTATCGTGACCGTGTCGGCCGTGGACAGGTTGTTCACCACGAACGTGAAGGTGACGTCACCGCCCGGCTCCTCGACCGTCACGGGATCGGCCGTTTTGATGACCTCGATCGCCGCCTCCGAGTCGCGGATCTCGACCTCGGCGTCGTCGGAGTCAGAGACCGGGGTGCCGTTTGCGTCGGTACCGCTGGCCGTGACGGTATTCATGTGGACAAACCCACCTGGGCCGGTAATCGGCTCGGTGAAGGAGCACTCGTAGGATCCGCCACCAACGATTGTCTGGGGCAGGGTGCAGGTCGTGTCATCGAGAGCCGTGACGTCGCCGAAGACGGTGTCGTCCAGCGAGGTGATCGTCACGGAGATGTCAGCGTGCTGGTTGACGATCTTCACCGCAAAATCGACATCCCCACCTGGCTCGTCCAGCGACGTCGAACTGGGTGTCTTCGTCACCTCGATCGCGGCGACGTCGCCCTCACCACAGGGGACAAACTCGCCGAAGGTTTCGGTGTTGTAGAACGGTCGCAGGGCGACCAACTGGTCGTCACCGACCGGAAGCTGCAACAGGACCGAAAACAGCGGCGGAGCGAAGGACCCAATCGAATGAGAAGGATCACCGTTCGAGTCGAGTGCCCAAACCTGCCACTCCAGCACACCGTCTACTTCACCGAGCAGGAACGATTCCCACGAAGTGCCGCCATCACCACTCATGTAGCAGGCATATCCCGGTCCGGTCCCTCCGGTGATCACCACGTCCTGGCTGATCGTGAGCGGCGGGCTGTCGTCGTCGTCGATGACCTTGACCTCCACGGTGTACCGAGGAAGCGTCGGGTTGGCATAGGTATGGGTCGTCGTGATCGTCCAGGTGTCACCGACACGAGTCGGCTCTACGAGGGTACGGATCGACCCGTCGCCCCAGTCGATCACGACGTACAAGTCGTCGTTGAGGCCAGGGTCGGTGACGGTCCCGGTGAAGGTGACCTCTGTGTCCGCCGGGAGGATCGGTAGGCCGTCGGGGTCGGTGTCGACAGGCGTGCCACCGACCGTGATGGATGTCAGCTCGGGGTCGTTGGGCTGGACGTTGTTCACGGTCACCGTGACCGTCGCCGTGTCCTCGCCTGTGTCCTTGTCGACCAGAACCAACTCGATGTCGAACTGGTCGCTCACGGTGAGCGACGGGTCGTCATCGGGATATGTATGGGCCAGGCTGAACGAGAACACGCCGAAAGCGAAGTCGACGACCTCTTCGGTGCCGTCGCCCCAGTCGACGAGGAGATCGTGTGTGTCCAGCACGCCGAGGTCGGAGAAGTCGCCGGAGAGGATGACGCCGCCACCCTCGTCGATGGTCGACGGGGTCACGACAACATTCGACAGGACCGGGTCGAGGTTGTTGACCGTGAGCCGCTCCGCACGAAGCATTGTCGCCGTCTCCGTTTTGACGGAGATGATGTAGTTGTTGGCAGGGCCTTCGCCGCCGTCGTCGAGATAGACGTGGCTGCTCTCCCAGATGCCACCGTCGACGCCGAAGAGGGTCTCGGTGGTGCCGTCGCCCCAGTCGAGGGTCAGCTCCTGACCGAAGAATGCCGGCCCGATTTCACCGTTCGCGAAGATGGTGTCGCCCTCGTCGATCTCGTTGGTGCGGTTGTGCCCCGCATCCCTCAGCTCCAACGTCGAACCGCCTGCGTTTGGAGGTGGTGTGGGAGGAACACACTCGGTGGAAGCGGTCGTGTCGGTGATGATGTTGTCGAGGCTGTCCTGGCTGAGCTGCCCGGCAGGGTCGGTGAAACCGATGGCGCTCATGTCGAGCCCCTCGAGATCGGTCTCGGCGCCCAGGACGTCGAGCCCGAGGTTCGCCAGACCCTGGGAGTCGTTTCCTGTGCCGGTTTCGTTGTACATCACATCGAACGACAGGCACTCTGCCAGCAAGATGTTGTCGTCGAACTTGGCCTCGAGATCCTCGATCGTGTCGAGCGCATCGGTGCCGCCAGCATCGAGGTCAAGTCCCGAAAGTGTGGCGATCTGGGACTCGACCGCTGGCTCGATGCCCTTGTCGGCCATCTCTTGTGCGGACAAGCTGCTGTCGCCACCCGTGCCTACACAGATGGGGTTGTTGACCAATGACCCGTTGCAGTAGCCGCTGAACGTCTCGGACACCTTGGGAATGATCTGGGCACAGTAGCCGAAGGCACACTCGCGCCAGCCGCCGTAGATGTCGATCGTGGCTCCGTACAAGGCGATGCCATCGATGCCGCCGGCGTCCGTGATCTGCTGGGCGACATCGCCGAGCACCGTGTTGCCGGCAGACTCGCCGACATAGGAGATGATCTTGTTGACGGTGTCGACGACCGACTTGTCGAGGGTGCCGTCTGCGCCGGTGATAGCGAGGACGATGCTGTCGATGCTCTTGGTGTTGCTGTCAAATGGGTCGAAGTCGTCGAAGAAGTCCTCGACATCGCCGGCGGCGGCGGCGATGTCGTCGCCTGCGTCGTCGAAGAACTCCTCGGTCTCGTTCCACGCGTCCTCTGCAAACTCGGCGGTGTCCTCGAGGCCTTCGAGCACGTCCTCAGCCAGCTTCTCGAGCCCCGGGAACGAGAGCTCGAAGTCGAGATCGAACTCGAGTGTGGCCAGCCAGTCGACAACGGCGTCGGGACCTGACCCGATGTTGTTGAAATTGGCGCGTATCAGCCCATGGACGTATGCCTCGAACCCACCGTCGGCGAGGTCCACGCTGGCTTCGACGGAGATCAGCACGTCGCCGGCGTCGTTGGAGAACTCGAGGTCGACGGTGCCTGACGCCCACTCGTCATTCGAGAGACCAGTGGGGTCACTGAGGGTGGCACCGCCTGAGAGCAGGAACCGCTGCACCGTCGGGCTCACCTGAATCAACACCGTCGTCGAATCGAACTCGATGGGGCCCGCTTCGAAGCCCGTGATGAATCCGGCCACGGTCAGGCTTTGTTTGCTGGGGTTGATATCGATGATGATTGCCGCCAGACAGGTAGGCGACTCGTCACAACTGTCCGTCGACAGTTCATCGGCGTTGTCGGGCAGCGGGTTGTCGTCTGGACAGGTGATCCCATCGGAGTCAGGGGGATCGGCGTTGAGATGCAACTCGCCACTGATGAACAACCCCTGGCGAATACACAAATCTGGGTCATCCTCGAGTCCCCAGGCGAACCACAGGTTGCGCACACTGAGATCGGGGAGGGCGGACGTGTCGAGATCGAACAGATCGCCGATCTGCTCGAGGGAAATGCCGGATTCTGTGCCCGCGGTGAAACCGTTGACGACGATCCATGGCGCATTGGCGGTGAAGCTGACGCTCACGGACATGAACAAATCGAAGGTGTCGTCGAGAACGACGCTGCCGAGCAGGCCAACATCGACGGACACTCCGCCGGTGCCGCCTCCCGTCAGCCCGATCTGGATGGTGAACTGCTTGATGGTGAGCCAATCAAAACCGAACGCGTTGTCCCACTCGAGGATGGAGGCGGACAGCTCGATGGTGACCTCGCCGCTGGTGGCGTTGGCGGTGATCGACGCAGCAACCTCCAACGTGAGCTCGTCGTAGCAGTCGCCTCCGGTCGTGAACGTGCCGTCGGAGCCATCACAGTTGTCCTGGTCCGGCCGTGTTATCCGGAAGATGAGGTTGCCCTCGATGGCTGCACCAAACTCGAGGGTTCCAGAGTCGATGGAGAACACGATGTCGACGCCGCCAGAGGCAACCAGCGAATCGCCCGTCAGGTCCACGACATCGGGCAGGTCGATGGTGACCTCGATCGGGTCGTCGTTTCCAAACAACGGGATCGTGCCGGACAGCACGATAGGACCTTCGCCCGCGATGCCAATCTCTTCGAGCTGGTCCGAGACCTCGTCGGGGATGTCGACCGACGAGACGATCTCGACGCCCTGAATGACTTCGAGATCGGTGCACTCGTCGTTCTCGTCACAGAGGATCGACTCGAAGTACAACGCCGTCGGGGCATCGAGGTCGTCGAACGGAATCGGGCCGATGGGGTCGGTGCTGGCAATGACGGCGATCTCTGGCAATGTCCAGTCGAAGGCGGCAAAGGTGCTGTTGAGCTCGGCGAGGTTGACCCCACTGAGCTGGGCGGCGCCAAGCAGTTCGGTTCCACCGGCACCGATGGAAGCCCGGAACAACATCGACGCGGTCGGCTGAGGATCGATCTCGCCGATGTCGAGGCTGGCGCTACCGAACACCGACAGGAAGACCTCAGCAGGGTCGGTTCCCGACTTGTTGATCTCAAACGAGGCGCTGAAACCGTCGATGACGACGCTGCTCAGCGCCGATTCGAGCTCCGCCAGCTTCGCCGCTCCCACGACATCACCGAGAATGTCACCGATCGAGACACCGTCGGGGTTGTCGGCAACGATCGTCGCTGCCGCCGCCACATCGCTGCCGTCCACCTCGAGGGAGAACTCGAGCTCCGTCGCGATAGCAGGGTCGCCGAAGTCCAAGCCAGCCGAGAAGCTGCCGGCGAACGCACCAGAGGCAATGGTTGCGCTGAGTTCGGCACCGGTCAGCGACAGCCAGGATTGGCCGAACAGTTCGGTGATCTCGCCGATGGCGATTGTCAGATCGAGGCTTGGATCTCCGGCCTCATAGGTGACAACCACCTCTGCTGCAAAGCTGGTGGTCGGGTCAGAACCACCCTCGACGTCGACATCGGCTTCGCCTGCGATACCGACTGAGAAGTCGCCTGCGGTGGTGGCGGTCACCGAGAAGTCCCATGGAGAGCCGAGTTCGATCCATTGGGGAAGAGATGCCGGCGAGGAGAACGCAACACTTGCCGTGACGTCGATGCCTTCAACGTCGAGCGAGGAAAGGCCATCGAGGCTGCCGAGGCCAGAGGTAGTTACGACGGTTCCTTGGAGGCGGACTCCGGCCTCGTCGAGGCCGAGCTCGTTTCCGGCGGTCTCGAGGTCGCCGCCCGCGATCTGGAAGTCGAGACCGCTGCCGCTGAGGGTCAGGCCGTCTTCGGTTGCCGTGAGCCCGTCACTGAGGAAGTCCTCGATAGCCGTGCCACCGAACGGGGCGAGTTCGTACTCCACGTTGGAGGTGCCGAGAATGGCTGACGTGACACCGACGTCGGCCCAACCAGAGTTGAGATCGCTCAGGCTGAACGGGTTGTTCGGGTTGCCGAGGCCCACCAGCAAGGCAACGCTCGGCTCGGTATCGGTGTCGGCATCCTGCCACGTGGCCGTGACGAGCAGCCGCACACCCGAGAGGGCGGTGTTGTCGGCGCCGAGGAAGCTCATGTCGCCGATGAACCCGACACTCAAGGCATCGACGTCGACGAAGCTCTCGCCGTTGCTCGCTGTGATCCAAGGCAACGTCGCCAGCTGCGGAATCTCGAGCGTGACGTCGTCGCCGGCCAGAATGTCGGAAACAGCAGCGGACACGTCGTCGAAGGTGGCGTCGCTGAGCGTGATCTCATCGCCCGACACAACAACGGCCGGCGTGACGGTGATGTCGAGATTGGTCTGGGCCCTGGCCGAACCACTCGCCCAGAACGTAACAAACAATGCCAAGAGAAGCGCCGTAGTTGCCGCACTCCGTACCCAGAACGATGAACCACGAACCTGCGAACTCAACCTCGACACCATCGTGATTGCCCAACCTCTCAAGACTGCGGTGATGACACCCTATGGGATGGAGAGTCTGTGCCAAACGCTCTTGCGGGAGTTTTCATTTGGTGGGATTCGCGCGGTGTGGGTAGCGGGCCGTTGCTATGAGCGCGTCAGAAGATTCGCCGGTGCGTTGCTCGCCCAGACCGACGTGATCAAGGGCCGCCTCCGGCCCTAACCGCAGACTTCGAAGTTGCCAGCGAGGGGCCCCATCCCTGCCGCTATCGCGCGATCGCGGAACTCGCGAATGCCGGGCTGGGCGTGCAACCAATCGAGCTTGTCCTCTACTTCACCGGTCTCGGCAGGCACGTCGAACACGTAGGCGGCGAACGCCTCGGCGAAGTCCTCCTCGGGGGTGCTGGCGGCGTACGGTCCGAGGAAGCCGGGTTCTCGCGAGCAACGATCTTCACCCGATTCGGTGGTCGCTTCCGCGAACGGGTCCACCTCGTCGATCAGTCCATTGCCCCAGAACTCGCTGATCCATGCCCACATGATCGAATCCTCGAGATAACAGGCCTCACCGTTGTAGTAGGTGGTGCAGTCGAACTCGGCGTCGGCGGTGCGGTCGGTCTGGGTGACGGTGGCTGTGAACGCGTGGGTGAACTCGTGGGCCATGGTCAGGAGCAGCTCGTCGGCATCCTCATTGGCCACCGGCAAGTTGATCGACATCTGGAACTGGCTGGCGTCGTCGTTCAGAGGGTTCACAAACGCGAGCGTTACCTCTGCACCGTCGTCGTTGGCCGGCTGGAAGCCGACGAACAAACCCAGGTCGGCCAGCTGGCCGCGTGGAGCGATCGCCGCCAGTGCATCCCATGCGTCGACCAACGTTTGATCGTCGACGCCGAAACACAGATCGCCGAGCTCGCCATCGACCACGAGACGTGCGCTCAGCCACTCGAATTCGGGCTCATCACCGAGCACCCCTTCGCAGTCAGCGTCGATCGGTCCTGGAGTTGTGGCATCGACTTCATCGGTCTCATCGGCCTCATCGGTCTCGAGCCAGGTGCCGTCGCCGGATCCAGGCTCGTCGCTGTCTTCGCAGGCTGCCGCCAACATCAGTGCGGCTACGGCAAGGGCAGTCAGCAATCGTCGCATCTCGCGAAACTAGACAAGTAGTTCCACGGGTTGGGGTCTGAGGTTCCCTTCGTATGGATGAGACGGCACCGATGAAAGGCTCGATCGTGGCGATCTGGGGTGGGGTGGGGCTGTCCGCTGACGCGTCTTGTCGACTCAGTGTGACCAAGTAGATGACAGAGCGTGGCGAAACGCGCCCGCGGGCGCGTCTGGTCGACCAACCGTGACCGAGGCACCACCCACCGTCACCGAGCCCGCCGGATAGCACGCCGCGGAACGCGACAAGCCTTGGAACCACCAATCTGGCCCTGACCGTCACGCCACAACGGAACGGGCCCGTCACTCGCCGATGGCGCCACCCGTTCCAATGAGCTCGGTGTCCTGGGAACGTTGCGGAGTACGCCTTGGGAGTCGTCGACGTCCTCGCAGGAAGTCTCCGGAATCAGCTGGCTCGAGGGGCACGGTCTTCGCCGGCCAGAGCAAACCGTTCCCACGACAGGACATCGCCAGTCCCTCGGCAGCGACGATCGAACCTGTTCGAATGCCGCCGAGCGCGTTCCGCTGAACGCACAGGCACTACTCGACACGGATGCTCGTGACCGTCCGGCCGATCACGAGCTGCCGTGCTGGCCCAACAAGTCCGCAACCTGCCTGACCTGCGGCGACGGACTCTCCAGACGGCACCAGCGGGAGTACCGCGGTGAACAGCGTCGCATACTGGGCGAATGCCAGTCACATTCCCGGCCCACCAGGGACTGATCGCGCCCGTCAAGTTGCGCTGGCCGAACGCGATCGACGCCACCGCTCTGTGCATCGGCGCCGCAGCGCCCGACCTTGCATACCCGTTTGGCACCTGGCTCGGCAGCCAGAGCCACACCGCTATCGGACTGGCGGTGTGGTCGATCCCGTTCACCATGGTCGCCGCGGTGGTGGTTCGCTGGCGAGCTGCGTCGGGCATCTTCGCAGCGATGCCCGATCTCGGGCCGCTCCGACTGAAGTCCTACCGAGTGCTCGGGCGCCGCCGACCGCGTATGGCAGCGACGCTCAGCAGTGCAGTGCTTGGAGCGGGAAGCCACGTACTCATCGATGGATTCACTCATTCGCGCCGATTCGGCGCCAAGTCGTTGAGCTGGGACGAGGTGCTCTTCACCATTCCCATACGAGGTGAGTTCACCGCCGCCAGAGTCCTGCAGCATCTGGGGCACGTCGTTGGTTCAGTCTCGTTCGTGGTGGTTCTCGCAATCATCGCGAGCTCGGGCCGACTCGAACGTTGGTACGGAGCCGACGCTGTCGAGGCTGATCGGCGGACACGCCTATCTGCACGCCAACGTCGGTCGTTCTGGATCGCGACCGCCCTCCCTGCTCTCGTTGCGGTTGGCTACGTCGTCCTCGCCCGCCGCGCCGGGACCTTCCTGCCCATCTCTGTGTTCACTCTCTCGCTGCTCTGCGCAGGCGCGACACTCGGAGAAATCTTGGAACGCGGGAGCTCAAAATGACCCGCTGACCTAGTGTTCAAGCACCATGCCCGGTAGGGGCAGGCTTCCTGCAGTCCACTCTGGTCCGGCAGGAACCGGGATTGTCAGCGGCGGCGCGCGCGTTTCGTGCGCGAGGAATCTGTCAGTCGGGCGGGCCTTCGAGTCCACCTGGCGCAGTCGCTCGCGAAGTAGAGCTCGTCCACGTAGAAGCGCACAATCTCGACCAGTTGATCAGCGATGGGACCGATGGTGGCCCTGCCGCTAGCGTTGTCGCAGGCCGCGGGAGTGACTCGGCGACGAGAACGCCTTGGCCCGCGGCCGCTTCAGCGTGTGAATCGCTTCCGGAACAGCATCTCCACCGCTCGCGAAGCGGTGGCCGGGGCCGAAGCAACGTCACGGAGCCGCTGAGCCAGTTCGTCGGTCCAGATCCTCTTCGCCAGAAGCGACAGCTCCGTGAACTCCTGTCGACGGCCCTTCTTGACGACCGCTACCACTACGTTCGCCAGCCGTTCCCGATCGCTGGACGACAGTCCGGCGCGAGACACGAACCGCATGACCTTCTGCTTCTCGTATCCCGAATTGGGGCACCAGGGATCAACCTCGAGGAACACGATCGCCGCCTCGGGTGACCCCTCACCCGCCTGCAATGAGCGCAGGTACGAGCGCCACTGCTGCGAGTACATGCGATTGAACGCCTCGAACTCATACCCGCCACCACTGCCGTGCACCCGCCTCCACTCAGCCGAGGCACGCTCCCAGAACCCATGACTGGCGAGATCCTCAGGCGAAGCGTACGGATAGCGCTTGAGCATCGGCCGTCCGGGCTCGGGATCACGAACGTACTGCCAGACCTGATCCGTCACGGGACAGCCGAAACGCCCCCAGACACCATCGACGCTGGACAACGCAGCACCAGGACGAAGCTCGAGCGGCACGAGGTGCTCACGCACATATCGAGCAGCAAACTCCCCCGACAACTCCGTCAGGCGGAAGCAATCACCACACCTCGAACGCTTTGCCACGGGGATCATCGTAGAAGTGCGCGCCCCGTTCGGCTGCCCGAGGCGATGCCACCACCGCTCTGGGGAGAGCTGAGCATCTTCCCGAGGACTCATCAATCCGGGTGACGCAGCTCGATGGACGCCGTACCTTGGAGCGATGGCGAAACTCACGGTGGTCTACGCCGGCTCCGGGATGTGCTTGAGCAAGAAGGCCTATGTGTCGTGGCGGGAGGTGCAGGCCGATTTCGATGACTACAAGGCCTCGCTCAGGTTCTCCCATATCGATGAACTCTTCGAGTTTCTGGGCGACGACTTCCCAGGCCCGCCTGGCTTGCCATTCACCCGCACGGTCGTCAGTGAATTCCTCGTCGGCAACGACACTGTCCTGTGGAGCCGGGAGTACTGTGACCCGCTGACCGACAACTATCCAGTTGAGGCAGCTGGCGATCTCGTCGACGTGCTCCGCTCACTACGCCACGATTTGCGGCGATCGGAGTACACGTGGGAGAACCCAAGCCTCGACCGCTACATCGAGGCCCTGTGCCGCCACCTCGAGACGCATGCCGAGGGCGCCCAATGGGCGGAGTGGGCGAATCTGGCGACCTCGTTCAAGGCTGCGAGGCGCAACAACGGGTTGACCAGCACATCTGCGCTCAGGGCCGGCATCCCGACCGGTGATCAGCTCAGTGCCAGCTGGAGAACCGACCACGATGGCACTGGCGTGCTCACTCTGGAGTGCAGCTCACAGGGCTTCGCGGGCACTGCAGACGCCTGGTTCGGCAGGCAGCATTTGTTGAGCTTCGCGGCCAGTCTCTCGCAATTCCCGGTACCCACCGAGGGCATCTCGCTCTCGGGCGGCATGGGCGCCGAGGACTCCTACCGTGAGCAAATCGGAATCGTCGTTGCGCCGCTCGGAAACCGGGGACAGATCGACGTTCGACTCCACCTGGCAAACGAGGTCTGGCCGGGCAATCCCCCCGAGGGCAGCTACGAGACGACCCTGCACCTGCTCACCACCTACCGAAGACTCGCCGAGTTCGCCAGCGAGTTCATCAGGTCCATCGAGTTCGGCGCGACCGATGCCGCAGTGCTGAAGGGCGAACGTCTGGACTAGCAGGGACTAGCAGCGCTTGCTCGGGCAAGACCCAACTCGCTACCGCCGGGAGCTCTCGAGCCAGCGGTTGATCGCGACAGGGTCGAATCGTACGAACTTGCCAATCTTGATGAACGGAACACGGCGTTCAGCGACAAGGCAACGGACGAATCTCCCGGTCACGTTGAGCTGGGAGGACCAGTGGCTCGAACCGGGCCCTGCGTCGGCGGCTGATCGAGGCACTGAAAACACCGGTGTCGACGAGGATCCTCACGATTCGACAGCTGCGGCGAAGGCGTCGTCCTCTTCGTCGGTGAGATCCTCAATCAGGAGCGAGTCCACCGACTCCAGCACCGGCGCCCCCAAGAGTTGCTCCTCTGTCAGATCGGCAGGGAGCAAGGAGGTTCCGTGGGGTGCCTCAGCGTCTCGGGGTGCAGCGTCGCTCACACCAGCAATCGTACGATCCCCAAACAAGTTGCTGCTCAAGGTGCCCTCCGTTCGGCGTGACGGAGCCGACGCAGAGTCGCCACGCCTGACGCGTCGGGCGCAGCTCCTCACATCCGGCCCCGAATGCCTCGCCTGACAGCGCTCGTCCCTCGACTATCGGGAATACCATTCCCACCATTTCTCACAGGGAGCAACCTGCGCATTGAGATACCGAAGCCGCTTCACGAGGACGACTGGCCTGTTGGTTTCGGGCGCGTACGCAGTGCTGGCCTCGGTCGTCGTCACAGCGCAAGACTCGCTCGGGCTGATGGCCATCTTGACGACATGCCCGGTGTTCCTCCTGAGGTCTGCGTTCGTCGACTGGATGCAGGTGGAAGACGACCGCATCACCTTCGGCAGGTTGGTTCGGCCCCTGACCGTCCCCAAGTCATCGGTGACATCGGCCCAGGTCTTCGATGTCGGGTCTGCAGTCTCAACGTTTCCTTGCGCTGGAGGTCGTCTGGAACGGCGGGCGCCGTCGAGTCCTGCGCACCAAACCCGGCGCGGCGGGGATTCTCGAAGGACTGAAGCGAGGCCTCGACACGTCGGCCGAATGCAATGACGCGTAGGATTGTCGGCATGCCGAACGCCAGGTGGGGGAGGCAGCTGTGTCGCTAGCCGCTTTCACGGTGGCTTCGCCGGCACTTGGATCGCCCGTCTCGGCCAGTGACCTGGGGCCCGTGAAACCTGGCGATCGGGTCGTCGTCGACTTCTCGGACTGCGCCAACGATCCAGGCTTCGAGTTCTGGTCTGGGTTCGAGTTCGGCAACGAGGAAGGCAGATCAGGCCGGCCCGACTCGACGGTTGGTGTCACCCCACCCTCCGGACAGGAAGGTCGCCTCTGCGCAGATCCGTCTCGACGGTCGACAGCCACCGATTGGCGTCGCCCTTGGTGAGGAACGTCGTAGGACCGGTGACCCGCTTGCCTGTTTCAGGATCGGTGTACATGCCCTGCCACCGCCCAGAGGGCAACTTGCGAACCGTTCCGAAACCCCGGCGTTGTGCCACAT
>JAAETH010000544.1 GCA_024228575.1 Actinomycetes bacterium | reverse complement strand
TGGGCGTCGTGGGCCCGGTTCTCGTCGAGCCAGAACACGGCGGGCACACCCGATGCGCGGGCGCGGCCGACAGCGAGCTTGACCCAGTCCTGGATCGGCAGGTCCTTGACGTTGCACATGCGCCAGATGTCGCCTGTGCCGACCTCGTGTTCCATCAGCACGTCACCACTGCCCGAGACGACCCGAACCGTGCCGGGGCCGGCCACCTCGAAGGTCTTGTCGTGGCTGCCGTACTCCTCGGCCTTCTGGGCCATGAGACCGACGTTTGGAACCGAACCCATCGTGGTGGGGTCGTAGGCGCCGTTGGCGATGCAGTCGTCGATGACGGCTTGGTAAATGCCCGCATAGCTGTGGTCGGGTATCACACACTTGGTGTCCTGCTGCTCGTTGTTCTTGTTCCACATCTGGCCAGAGGCGCGGAGCATGGCGGGCATCGAGGCGTCGATGATGATGTCGCTGGGGACGTGCAGGTTGGTGATGCCAAGGTCGGAGTTGACCATGGCCAGATCGGGGCCTGAGTTGTAGGTCGCTTCGATCGCGGCCTCGATATCGGCCTTCACGCCGGCGTCCATCGAGTCGATGGCGTCGAGTACATCGCCAAAGCCGTTGTTCACGTCTCCGCCAGCCTCGTCGATGGCGTCGCCGAAACGATCGAAGACGTCGGCGAAGTAGGCCTTGACGCCGTGCCCGAAGATGATCGGGTCCGAGACCTTCATCATGGTGGCCTTCAGGTGGAGGCTGAACAGAACCCCCATTTCGCGGGCTTCGACGACCTGCTCGGCGAGGAACTCGGTCAGGGCGGCCTTCGACATGAATGTGCCGTCGACCACCTCGCCGGCCAGGACGGGGATCGGGTCCTTCAGCACGGTGACCGTTCCGTCGGTGGCGACATGTTCGATGCGCAGATCGTCGTCGGCGTCCATGGTCACCGACTTCTCGTTCGAGTAGAAGTCGCCGCTGCTCATCGTCGAGACGTGGGTCTTGCTGTCCGGCGACCACACACCCATCGGGTGCGGATGGTTCCTGGCGAACTCCTTGACCGCCTTCGGCGCCCTACGGTCGGAGTTGCCCTCGCGCAAGACCGGGTTGACAGCGCTGCCCTTGACCCGGTCGTAGCGGGCGCGGATGTCGCGCTCGTCATCCGAGCGAGGATCTTCGGGGTAGTCGGGCAGGTCGTACCCCGCTGCCCGCAGCTCCTCGATCGTCGCCACGAGCTGAGGGACCGAGGCGCTGATGTTGGGGAGCTTGATGATGTTGGCCTCTGGTGTCTTGGCCAGCTCGCCAAGCTCGGCCAGCGCATCGGGAACTCGCTGGTCTTCGGGCAACCTGTCGGCGAAGTTGGCCAGCACACGCCCGGCCAGGGAGATGTCGCGTGTCTCGATGTCGACACCGGCCGCGCCGGCGAAGGCCGCAATGACCGGCAGGAACGAGTAGGTCGCCAGAGCGGGAGCTTCGTCGGTGTGGGTGTAGATGATCTTGCTCATGTGCGTCGTCCTTGGGTACGTGCGGCCAACCGTCGATCGTACCGTTCCTCGTGAACGCCCGTGTCAGCGTTGATCGGGCTCGCACACGGTGACCGTTTCGATCCAGGCGCTTGTGACGACCCCGCGCACTCCGCCGATCGACAGGAGCCCGAACCTGACCTGGCGGTTTCCGATCACGTCGGTGGCGGTCGACCAGCTGTCGCCGTTGAGACGCAGGATCCAGTGACCACCTTCGAGTTTCGGCATGGACTGAAACACATCGATCTCGTTCTGGCCCGAACTAGGCGTGAGTGGGCGATGTGTTTCGGGGTGTTGGCCGGCGGGACACATCATTCTCTCGAGTGCGGGCTCGTCGTCGGGTTCACCTTCGGTGAAGGTGAGAGCCAGGTTGCTTCCGCGCTCGAGCCGGTAGCCGAGGCCATCTTCGCTGGCCACGATGTCGGTGGCGACGATTCCCCAATCGGCTACGGATCTTGCGATCTCGGGGACACCTCCCCAGCCGAAGACAGACCCATCGCGCAGAGCGATCCAGTATCCGGAATCGGTGGCAGCAATACCGACGACGGGAGTGAACACGCCGCCTGGGGCGATCTGTGGCACCGATCCGTAGAACTCCGCATCACCGAAGGTGAACACGCCTCCATCCCTGGCGACGAGCCAGTATCCGTCGCCCGTAGGTGTCGTCTCGATGCCCACGATTGGAGCGGCAAGCTCGACGCCAGGCGGGAGCACGCCGGGGACCGATCCGAAGAATCCGGCATCGCCGAAGGCGAACACACCTCCGTCGCCGGCCACCATCCAGTACCCAAGGCCAGACGGGGTCGAGGTCATCGCCACCATCCCGGCATCGAGCAATATGCCACCCATGCCACCGAGGTAGCGGGCGCCGCCGGTCGCGTAGAGCGCTCCACCGTCGTCGATGCGCCAGACTCCACCGGTCGGGCTGGCGATGGTGTCGACACCGGTGATCAGGGGTGTGTCGTGGCGGGTCGGCTCGAACGAATCGATCTCGACGATTCTCCCGCCCTGTTCTGCGTAGATGCCGGCGACCGAGCGATTCACCGCCAGCGCGAGACCTCGAGTCGAAACGAGGGAGCGTTCGATCGCGACGAGGACGTTGTTGCCTGGCTCGGACGAATCGTCGGTGACATCGAGGTCGATGCCATCGATCAAGAACCGCGATCCGGCGATCCGAGGTGCACCGCCTTCGAGCGCCACGCTGACGACAAATTCCGTTTCGAAGTCGACGGGTTGGCCACCGGTCCAGTCGACCAGATCGGCCCTATCGGTCACGCTGTGCGCGCTATCGGCTCTGGCGATGAGGCGCCATCCCGCTCCCGATGCGACATCGGCCTGGAGAGGGCCTGCCTCGGACCGACAAAGCAGTGCGGTGTCCACGCCATCGACGAGCCAGCTGATGTCTCGGTCCAGCTCGGTGTCGTCGATGCCGATCTGCGTCGTGTGCGATTCGGTGATGGGCTTGCCGAGCGTGTCGGCAGGTGGGGGAGCACCCTCGGATTCCAAACCTTGACGCCAGGGCCCGAGGCGGCGATACATCTGGGTCCACACGGCGTCGGCTGCACTCCAGTCTGGGTCGACGACGATCTCGACCTTCCACGAGTCGGCGAGATGGGCAAGCGCGTTCTCGACCACCGAACGGTCGGCAGCATCGGTGACGATGATTCGGTACCCGGTCGTTGTGATTCCTCGCCCGAGGGTCTGGCCGATTACACCGGCGTCGGACATCGCCGATTCGATCCAGTACACATCGCCGGCCGACACCTTCGGGCCGACGATGTTCCCCCAAAGGGGGTCGGTGGCAAGCGCCCAGGCGGTGTTCGGGTCGAGGCTCGGATAGCCGTATTGAGCCAGCTCATGCTGGGTGGTGAGCAAGAATGGGTCTGTGGAGATCGTGACACCAGCGAGTGGGTCGTCATCGGTCGGGCAGATGGCCAGATCGCGCGCCGTCACGATCTCTGCGCCCGACGGTGGGGGCGAAGCCAGCACAGCTGTCCCGATGACGACAGCTGTCAGTACGGCACGAAGTTGGGATCTTGCCCCCATCGTCACCCTCCTCCCTGATCGGGTTCGCAGGTCGTGAGTTCGGCGGCGATCCAACCCCAGCCGTCGTAGGCGAACAGCACCTGCCGGCTGCCGACGACGTCGGTCGCGATCAGCCCGTTGTTCAGCCAGTGTCCACCCGCCAGCTCGGGAGCGGAACGCAGGGCACTGGCCAGGTCGACGATCGTCGGCGTGTCAGCCTGGCGGATGCTGGTCTGCAGGGCTTCGGTGTGTGGGGCCGTGCCCGAAGGGCAGCGCAGCATTCCCAGGGCAGGCTCGGGTTCGGCGCCGACCCCCAGCCTGGTTCCGCGCTCGATCCGGAACCCGTCCGCCTCGGCGACCATCCCCGTGACCGGCCCGAAGTCGGGGTGGTCGGGTGGAGTCCAGACAGGGCCGGTCAGAGCGATGTCACAGCCGTAGAGGTCGTCGGGTCGGTAGGTGTGAACCGTGCGC